>JAHEJV010000493.1 GCA_024638705.1 Deltaproteobacteria bacterium
GGCGACGCAGCGATCGGGGCAGATCGATCACGGGCGGGTCGAGGGGACGCAGGGGCGCGTCGAAGGTGTTGTCGCGCCCGCGGGCGGCGGCGGCCGCTTCCTCGGCGGCGCGTGCGACGGCGATCTCCTGGAGCCGGGCGACCTCGACGGCGCGGGCGGGCGCGCGCTCGCGCAGCCACGCGGTGCGCTCCGGAGTGCAATCGCGCCCGGATTCGCAGAACAGCTCGGCGAGGGATGCGGCGGCGATATCGGATGCGCTCACGCCGCGTTCGGCGTCGTCGGGGACGTCGTCCGGATGGACGACGACCGCCGCGATCGCGAGCTGCGGATCGTCGGCGGGCGCCACCCCGATGAACCATTGGTAGAGGCCTGCGGGATCGTCGCCGCGCAGCGAGCCGGTCTTCCCCGCCACGCCGACCGGACCGAGCCGCGGCGTGCCGTCCTCGTTCTGGAAAGCGCGACGCGCGGTGCCCGACTCGGTGACGGCGCGCAGGTGGGTGCGGAGCATTCGGGTGAGGTCGTCTCCCCAGAGCGGCTCCGCGGGAGGCGCCTTCGGGACGACCGGCATGTCGATCTCCCCGTCGCGATGCGTGGCGATCCACTGCGGCGCCACGAGCGTTCCGGTGGCGATCGCGCCGGCCAGGCGCACCGCGCCGAGCGGGGTGATGGCGCTGCCTGCGAGACCGGATCCGAGGTTGGCGAGATCGAGCTGTGACTCGATCGGATCGATCCGCCCCGGGGCGTGGCGGGCCGCCGGGGCGACGGCGAACGCAGCGCGATTCATCTCCGCGATCAGCGCCTTCTCGCCGAGGTCGCGCACCGCATAACGCGCGAAGCACTGGTTGTTCGAGATCGCGAGCGCCGACTCGAAGGTCGCCGCCCACGTCTCGGGCAGGTCGGGGGTCATCGGCGGACCGGAGTGACCGGCGCCGCCTTCGCCGAGCGGGTTCGCGCGAGGGGCCGGCGCGGCGGCCAGCATGGCTCCGGGCAGCGGTGTGGTGGCCACGTCGGGGCCGGACGGAGGCGCCGCGTCCACCGCGGGGAGCGGCTCCGCCGCGCTGCCGACGGGCGGAAGGTATTCGGCGGCAGCGCCGACGGCGGCGAGCATCTCGGCGGTCGGTCCTTCGAAGGGGACCGGCTCGGCCGCAGCGGTCATCGCGGGGTGCGGCTCGGCTGTGGCCTCCGGCGCCGGATCGGGCGTCGCCGGATCGGCGAGGTGGGCTTCGCGCAGGACGTAGGGATTGCCGAGCCACTCGCAGGGCTGCCGTGCGATCGCCGGCTTCTCGCGCAGCATGGCCGCCGCGGTGATCACCTTCATCAACGAGGCGGTGGGGTAGGGCCGGGTGGCCGGGAAGCTGCGCGCGTCGGTCGAGACGTACGCGTAGAGCTCGCCCGTCTCGGGGTCCATCACGAGCACGTGCCCGAGCGCGATGTCGCCCTCGGCGAGGACGCCACGCACCTTCGCCTCGAGCGACGGGACCGGCGTGTACTCGATCGCAGGCGGCGCGTCGGGCGCGATCCGCTCGACGTAGCGCTCGCCGTAGGGCGCCTCGTCCACTTCGACGAGCGCGCGACCCGTCTCCGAGCGCGCGCCCGGCGGGAGCATTGCGGCGGGCTGCGCGCGGACGCCCCCCGCGGCCGCGATGCAGATCGCGGCCCCGACACCCGCCCCGCGTCGTCGCCAGCTCACGAACGGATTGAGCAGGAAACGCGCGGCGGTTGCAAGCGCTGAGTCGGATAATCGTGGCGGATTTCGCGAGAATGGCTCGCGGCTGCCGCATATGGCGCTGTGGCGCGCTGCGCCGCACGCAGGAGACCGAACCATGCCCTCGGAGCGTCGGGTGATTCTCGTGACGGGGGCCTCATCGGGCCTCGGCGCCGCCGGGGCCCGCGCGCTCGCGGCGCGCGGCCACCGGGTCTACGGAGCCAGCCGAAGCGCCGCACCGGCGGATCGCCCGGTTTCCGGCGAGCCGGTCCCCCTGCCGATGGACGTCACGAGCACCGATTCGGTGGCGGAAGGGATCCGCACCGTGCTCGACCGGGAGGGCCAGGTCGACGCCGTCGTCAACAACGCCGGCATCGGGATCGCCGGCGCGGTCGAGGACACGAGCGTCGAGGAGGCGCAGGCGCTCTTCGACACGAACTTCTTCGGCGCCCACCGGGTCTGCCGCGCGGTCCTGCCGCACTTCCGCGCCCGGAGGAGCGGACTGATCGTCAACGTCGGCTCGATCGGCGGGCGGTTGACGATCCCTTTCCAGGGCTTCTACTCGGCCTCGAAGGCCGCGCTCGACGCGCTGACCGCGGGCTTGCGGATGGAGTGCGCCGACTTCGGCACCCGCGTCGTGCTGATCGAGCCCGGCGATTTCGCGACGGCGTTCACCGAGCACCGGGTCTTCGCTGCGGAGGCGGGGGAGGGGTCGTCCTATCGCGCCCGTTGCGAACGCGCCGTCGCGACGATGGCCCGCGACGAGCGCGGTGGTGCGCCCCCGGACGCGTTCGGCGAACGGCTCGTGCGCATCGTCGAGGGCGCCGATCGCGCATCGCACGTCCTGTGCGGACCCCGCGCCCAGCGCATCGCCGCGCGCCTCGCGCCCTGGCTGCCGGCGCGATGGCTGGACCGCGGGCTGCTCGCGTACTACGGCTGAGGCGGACCAGGGAGCGCTTCCCGGTGTCGCCT
>JAHEJV010000169.1 GCA_024638705.1 Deltaproteobacteria bacterium
CGAGCGGACGCCCCCCGACCCTCCGCAGCTCACCGGCGCCGATCGCCGTCACCTCCGCAGCCTGTCCCACGGGCTCGATCCGGTCGTCCGGATCGGTGCGAGCGGCATCACCGACGGCGTGGTGGCGGCCCTCGACGCAGCGCTCGCCGACCACGAGCTGGTGAAGCTGCGCATCGCGGCCGAGCGCGAGGAGCGCCGCGACGTCGCGTCGGCGCTCGCGGAAGGGACCGCCAGCGCGCTGGCGGGACTCGTCGGCCAGACGGCGCTGTTCTACCGCCCGGCGCGCGATCCCGACGACCGCCGCATCACGCTGCCGTCCGTGCGGCGGCGTGCTCGACGGACCCACGCTTGACGGACCCGAACGCGACCGGGACGCTCTCCCGGATGAGACGGTCCGGATGGAGGCTGCCGGTGATGATCGTCGCGCTCGTCGCGGTGTTCGTCACCCTGCGCCGCGCGATCGGGATCGATCTCGATCCGGAGACGATGCGCGCGGCGGTGGAGAGTCTGGGCATCTGGGCGCCGCTCGCTTTCGTCGGCATCGTCGTCTTTCGC
This sequence comes from Deltaproteobacteria bacterium, assembly GCA_024638705.1. Lineage (GTDB taxonomy): Bacteria > Myxococcota_A > UBA9160 > UBA9160 > SMWR01 > JAHEJV01. Next base: position 556 of record JAHEJV010000169.1, read on the forward strand.
ATCCCGCTCCTGGTGCCCTCGGCGCTGGTGTTGATCGTCGGCGGGCTGCTCTTCGGAACCGCGCTCGGGACGCTCTACGGCGCCATCGGTCTGGTCGTCTCGGCGCTGGTCGTGTTCCTCACCGCGCGCTGGACGGGTCGCGCGCCCATCGAGGCGCGGATTCCCGAACGGCTGCGTTATGTCGTCGACATCGCCGCGTCCCGCGCCGGCGCCGTGTTCATCGCGGTCGGCTCCGCCTACCCGATGAGTCCGATCACGTCCTATCACCTGATCGCGGGCGCGACGGGGATGAGCATCCCGCTCTTCCTGGTGGCCGCGGTCGTCGGCTGCGCGGGGCGCGCCGCACTCTACACCTATTTCGGAAACAGTCTGCTCGAAGCCGAACCGACGCAGATGGCGATCGCCGGCGGGCTGCTGCTCGTCGCGCTGCTGCTGCCGCTCGCCTTCCCGATCTCGCGCGCGTGGCTGCTGGACGCACTCGCCGTGCGGCGCCCAAAAGCCGTGGCTCCGGATCGCGACGACGCGCCCTAGGGCCGCACCAGGCGGCGATAGGCGACGAGGTGGCGGACCACGGCCTCGTCGTCGCCCGCGCGTTCGGCGAGGCGCGCCAGGTTGTAGTGCGCTTCGGCGCAGGCGGGGTCGGCGGCGATGCACGCTTCGTACGAAGCGCGTGCTTCGTCGTCGCAGCCGCGGTCCTCGAGCACGACGGCGAGATCGAAGCGCGCGGTGACGTCGTCGGGTCGCAGCGCGAGGGCCTCGCGGTAGTGCGCTTCCGCCGCCGGGAGCTGGCCGGTCTCGTGGAGCAGACAGCCGAGGTTCACGTGGGCGTCGGCGAGCTTCGGGTCGAGGGCGATCGCGCGTTCGTAGGCGGCGTGCGCGCGGTCGCGGTCGGAGGCTTCGAGGTCGCAAGCGAGCCGGTGCCAGGAGGCGGCGTCGCGTTCGGGCTCGGGGCCGACCGCGGTCCGGCGCGACGCCAGCGAAACCACGCGTCGGCGCGCCTCGGCGCCGCCCTGCGCACACGCGTCGAAGTCGAAGACCATCTGCCCGGACTCGGGGCTCCAGAGTCGACCGGTCTCGCGCACCACGAGCTCGCCCGACGCCGTGCCGAGGCCGAACTCGCTGAGGTCGCGGTCGGGCGGGAGGCTCGCCCGCAGTCGGGAGAGGGCGCGGCGCAGCCGACGCGTGCTGACGCGTCCTTCGGGCAGGTCGCGCACCTGACGCAGGAACGCGAGCTCGCGGAAGCCGAAGCGGAGCTCGCCGCGGTCGTCGCGCTGCGGCTCCATCCATCCGGCGCGCGCCATCGAACGGACGCGCGCCGGGCTGACGCCCAACAGCTGCGCCACCTCCCGCACGCCGTAGGTGGGGTTCGCGGCGGTCATCAGCCCCGGGAGGCGGCCTTCTTCGCGGTCTTCTTCTTCGCTTTCGCGGTGGTCTTCGCCGCGCGCTTCGGACCCTTGCGACCCTTGCCGGCGTCGCCGTCGTCGAGGCTCGCTTTGAGCGCGTCCATCAGGTCGATGATCTTCGCCTCGGGCTCGGGCGTGTCGGCGAAGGTGACCTCCTCGCCCTCGATCTTGCGCGCGATCACTTCCTGGATGCGCGCCTTCACCGTGTCCTCGTACTGCTCGGGCTGGAACTCGTCGTTCGCGATCTGCTCGATCAGCTGCACCGCGAGCTTCAGCTCCGCGTCGGTGAGCGTCGCTTTGGTGTGCGGGACGTCCTCGAAGGCGCGCAGCTCGTCGGCGTAGCGGAGCTGCTCGAGGATCAGGCCTTTCTGGTACGGGCGCAGGAGCACGAGATACTGCTTGCCGCGCGCGGCCCAGGAGGCGATCGCGCAGCGTCCGGTCTGCTCCATCGCCTCCGAGAGCAGCGTATAGGGCTTGTCGCCGCCCTTGTCCGGGCCGAGGTAGTAGGCCTTCTCGAAGTGGAGCGGGTCGACGCGGTCGAGCGGCACGAATTCGCGGATCTCGATCAGTTGCGAACTCTCCGCCTCGAGCGCCTTCAGCTCGGCGGGCTCGAAGAGGACGTACTTCCCCTTGGCGAACTCGTAGCCCTTCACCATCTCGTCGCGCGGGACGACCTTCTCGTCCGCGGGGCACCAATACTGCTGCTTGAGACGCGAGCCGCACTGGTGGAGCATGTTGAACGAGATCTGACCGCTCGAATCGGTCGTCGTGTAGAGCTTCACGGGAATCGAGACGAGGCCGAACGAGATCGTCGCAGACGAGATAGCGCGTGCCGCCATGGCGGAATCCTTACCCTGGCTCGGAAGGGCGTCAACGGAGGGCCCGTGAGGGAGGATCGGTGAGTCGCCGGACGGAGCTGAGCAGCGCCTCGCGAGCCGGCCTGGACGCCTACCGGGCGAAGCGGTCCGCCGACCGCACGCCCGAGCCGTTCGGGGCGGAAGGCGCCCATCGTCCCGGCCTCTTCGTCGTTCAGCAGCACGCGGCGCGCCAGCTGCATTTCGACCTGCGGCTCGAGTGGGGCGGGGTCCTGCTCTCGTGGGCGGTGCCGAAGGGGCCGTCTCTCGATCCGGCCGAGAAGCGCTTCGCGGTGCGGGTGGAAGATCACCCGGTCGAGTACGCCGACTTCGAGGGCGTCATTCCCGAGGGAAACTACGGCGCGGGTGCGGTGGTCGTCTGGGACATCGGCCGCTGGACCCCGGTCGAAGATCCCGAAGCGGGCCTCGCGTCCGGGAAGCTCCTCTTCGATCTCGCGGGCTACAAGCTCGGCGGTCGCTACACGCTCGTGCGCACCGGCGGGAAGAAGAAGCCGGACTCGAAGGACTGGCTCCTGATCAAGAAGCCCGACGCCTGGGCCGACCCCGATCCCGAAGCGCTGGACGACACCTCGGTGCTCTCCGGGTTGCGCGTCGACGAACGCCGCGACGGGTCCGAGCGGATCGCGGAACTGTCGAAGGAGATCGCGCGGTCGGGGGCGGCGCAGCGCACCGTACTCGCCGCGGATGTGCGTCCGATGCTCGCCCAAAAGATCGACGCGCCGTTCTCCGACCCGGACTGGCTCTTCGAGGTGAAGGTCGACGGGCATCGCATGATCGGCGCGCGCGAGGACGGCGAGGGGCGCCTGTTCACGCGCAACGGCCATCCCGCCGAGGCGCGCTTCCCCGAGCTCGCGCGCGCGCTCGCGTCGCTTCCCGTCGAGCACGTGATCCTCGACGGCGAGATCGCGGTGACCGACGCCGAGGGGCGGCCGCGCTTCGGGCTCCTGCAGCGTCGCGCAAAGCTCGAGCGCGCACGCGACATCGAGGCGGCGATGGTGACGAGCCCGGTCACCTGGTTCGTCTTCGATCTGCTCGCCTTCGACGGCTTCGATCTCCGCGATCGACCGCTCGCACAGCGCAAGGCCTGGCTCGAGGCGCTCTTGCCGAAGCACGGCGCGTTGCGGCTCACGCCGCATTTCGTCGAACGCGGCGAGGAGGTGTGGGAGCAGGTGCAGGCGCGCGGCCTCGAGGGGATCGTCGCGAAGCGCGCCGACTCGACCTATCAGGCGGGGCGATCGCCGGCGTGGAAGAAGTTGCGCGGTCTGCAGAGCGACGACTTCGTCGTCGTCGGCTTCACCATGCCGCGCGGCGCGCGCAGCGGATTCGGAGCGCTGCATCTCGCGTCCCACGTCGACGGGGAGCTGCGCTACTTCGGCCGCGTCGGCACGGGGTTTCGCGACGACGATCTCGACACCCTGCGCGCCGAGCTCGAGACATTGCGGCGGGAGACGCCGCCTTGTGTCGGCCGCGTCCCGCAGACGCGCGGCCACGTCTGGGTGGAGCCGCGACTCGTGGGCGAGGTGCGTTTCGCGGAGGTCACGTCAGACGGGCTGCTGCGCCAGCCGAGCTGGATCGCGCTGCGCGAGGACAAGGAGCCCGCCGAGTGTGTCCGCGAAGACGAGGGCGAGCTGTCCGAGGCGCCGCCGGAGGCCGCTCCCAGCGAAGACCGCAGCGTCTCCTTCACCAACCTCGAGAAAGTCTTCTGGCCCGACGACGGCCTCACGAAGGGCGACCTCCTCGACTATCACCGTCGCATCGCGCCGTGGCTGCTGCCCTATCTCCGCGACCGCCCGCTCGTGCTCACGCGCTACCCCGACGGCATCGACGGGAAGAGCTTCTTCCAGAAGGACGCCCCCGAGTGGGCGCCGGACTGGGTGCGCACGGAGCAGATGTGGAGCGAGCACGCCGCGCGCGAGGTGAACTACTTCGTCTGCGACGATCTCGAGTCGCTGCTCTACGTGATCAACCTGGGCACGATCCCGCTGCACGTCTGGGCGAGCCGCGTCGGCGATCTCCAGCACCCCGACTGGTGCATCCTCGATCTCGACCCGAAGGGCGCGCCGTTCTCCGACGTCGTGAAGCTCGCGCGCGAGATCCGGGCGATCTGCCAGGAGGTGGCGCTGCCCGCCTATCCGAAGACGAGCGGGGCGTCGGGGCTGCACGTGCTGTTGCCGCTCGGCGGCCAGCTCACCTACGAGCAGTGTCGGATGCTCGCGGAGCTGCTCGCGCGCTGGGTGGTGGCACGCCATCCCGACATCGCGACGGTCGCGCGCAGTCTGCGCGCGCGCGAGGGGAAGGTGTACGTCGACTTCCTCCAGAACGGACACGGGCGTCTGCTGGTCGCGCCGTTCAGTCCGCGGCCGCTCCCCGGCGCTCCCGTGTCGATGCCGCTGCGCTGGCGCGAAGTGAACGCGAAGCTCGATCCGCGCCGGTTCACGATCGAGAACGCCGCAGCGCGCCTCGGGCGCCTCGCAGGAGGCGACCCGGGCGCGCCTGTGTTGCGCGACGCGCCGGATCTCGCCGGCGTTCTCGCGCGTCTGTCCGAGGCGAAGATCGCTTCGCGTTAGAGCCGGGACGAGCCTCGCTTCGCGCTAGAACCGGAACGACACGCCGAACACCATGTGGTGGACGTCGATGTCGGGATCGAGGTCGATGTCGATGTCGGGGCCGAAATCGAAGTCGACCTCGTCATCGAACTCCGGGCGCAGCCGTGTGTACCGGTATTCGGCGAAGAGCGCGATCGGCTCCGCGACCTGGATGGCGACGCCGCCGCCGACGTCGAGACCGACGTCGAAGGAGGCGTCGGCGAAGTCGTCGAGGCCGACGCCGTAGCGCGACAGGTCGGCGTACGCGATGGAGACCGTGAGGCTCGGCCCGATCGCCCCGTAGGGCTGGAAGCGACCACCCGGGAAGCCGTCTTCGACCGCGATCGGGACGCGGACCATCAGCAGCGGGGTGATGGGTAGGGCGGCGACGTCGAATTCGATGTCGACGGGGGTGTTCGAGACCTCACCGTACGCGCCGTAGTAGGAGAGGTCGAGGCCGAGTCCGATGAAGTTGGCGGCGTCCTCGAACCAGTAGCCGCCGCGCAGACCACTCGTGAAGGCGGTGTCGTAGTCGATCCGGTCGGTGCCCGAGATGGTGGCGCCGGGAACCCCGCCGAACGAGGCGCGCCCGTCGACGTCGCCGTTCTCCGGGAACGACGCGCCCAGATACAGGTCGAGGAATCCCTCGGCAGAGACGGCCCGCGGTGCGCTCCACACCGGAGCGAGGAAGAGAGCGAACAGAACGAGAGATCGGGCGATCCAGTTCGAGCGGGGCATGGCGTTCCTCCAGTTTCGAGCGCCTGTGACGCGCGGCGAACCGTAGCATTCGAGGTGCGTCGATCTTTCCCCCGATCCCGGTCGGGCGCGCTCGGGTCGCATCCCGTCCGTCGGACCCGTTCCAGCCGAACCCCACCCGTCGGACCCCGTCCGTCGGAACCGGATAGGGCGCTACAATGCGCCGCCATGTCGTCATGGGCCGTCGGAGCGCTGACTCTCGAGGTCGAGCACCGCCGCGCGGGCTCGGACGGCGGGGCCACGCTGCGCGTCCGCGAGACCGGCGACGGTCGCGAATGGCTGCGCTTCGACTGCTTCGAGCGCTCGCCCCACTGGCACCTCGATCCCGCCGGCCGCGACGAGATCACCCGGCTCGAGCCGGGGGCCGACGCCTTCGCCTGGACTTCTGCCGAGCTCCGCCGCGATCTGGCCGGCTATCTCACGCGCGCCGGGGCGTCGCTCGCGCCGCCGCCCGACGCCGAGCTCGCCCCCGCGCTCGACGCCGCCGAGCGGGCGATGCGCAACCCGATCCCCGACTTCGACGCGGTGCGGCCGTCGTCGCGCCGACCGAGTCGCGGCGAGAAGTGGTCGCAGTATCCCGAGGATGTTCTGCCGCTGTGGGTGGCGGACATGGACTTCCCCGTCGCCGAACCGATCCGCCGCGTGTTGCGCTTCGCCGTCGACCGCTCCGACCTCGGTTATCCGATCCACCCGGCGCCGACCGACATCCCCGACCTGACCGCGGAGCGCATGCAGCGGCTCTACGGCTGGTCGTTTGCGCCATCGCGCGTGGAGATCCTCTCCGACGTGGTGCAGGGGATGTACACCGCGGTGCATCAGTTCACCGACCCGGACGACGGCATCGTCGTGCAGCCACCGATCTATCCACCCTTCTTCGGGAGCGTGCGCAAGACGCGTCGACGCCTCGACGAGAACCCGCTCGTGCTCGGGGCGAACGGGTACGAAGTCGACGCCGACGGCCTGCGCGCGGTCGGCGACGACCGCACCCGTGCGCTGCTGCTCTGCAATCCGCACAACCCGAGTGGCCGCGCCTTCCGCCGCGAAGAGCTCGAGGCGATTGCCGAGATCGCGATCGCGCGCGACTGGCTCGTCGTCGCGGACGAGATCCACCAGGACCTCGTCTGGCAGGGCTTCGAGCACGTTCCCTTCGCGTCGCTCTCGCCGGAGATCGAGGCGCGCACGATCACGCTGACCGCCGCGTCGAAGGCCTTCAACATCGCCGGGCTCCGCTGCGCCGTGGCGATCTTCGGGTCGGACGAGCTGAAGCGTCGCTTCAACGGCCTGCCGCGCCACATCCGCGGCGGCATCGGGACGCTCGGCATCGAGTCGCTCCACGCGGCCTGGCGGCACTCGGAGCCGTGGCTCGACGCCACGCGGGCCTATCTCGAGGCGAACCGCGCGCATCTCGTGGACGTCGTCGCGAGCGAGTTTCCGGGCATCGTCTTCCATCCGCCCGAAGCGACCTATCTCGCCTGGCTCGATTGCCGGGCGCTCGATCTGCAGCCCTCGCCCTTCCGCTTCTTCCTCGAAGAGGCGAAGGTGGCACTCTCCGACGGACCGAGCTTCGGTGCCGGCGGCGAGGGGTTCGTGCGGATCAACTTCGCCACGTCCCGGGCGATCCTGGACGAGGCGCTCGAACGGATGGCCAAGGCGCTGCGTTAGGCGGCGTCGCAGAAGAGGAGCAGTGGATGCCGACACCGTGGCAGCGGGACCTGGAAGCAGACGGGAAGAAGTTCGAGCGCTGGTTGCAGACGAAGCTGCCCGACGCCACCGATCTGCGCATGTCGCCCCTCGTCTCGCCGACGTCGTCCGGCTTCTCGAACGAGACGCTGCTCTTCGACCTCGACTGGAAGGAAGGCGGCGAGGCGAAGAGCGAGAAGCTCGTCGTCCGCATCCAGCCGATCGGCTACCAGGTCTTCCCCGAGTACGACCTCGGGCTCCAGTTCCGCACGATGCAGCTGCTCGCGCCGACCGACGTCCCGGTGCCGCGCATGCTCTGGCTCGAAGAAGAGGACGAGGAGATCTTCGGCGCGCCCTTCTACGTGATGGCGCAGGTGCAAGGGCGCGTGCCGACCGACCAGCCTCCCTACCACGCCGGCGGCTGGATGCACGAGATCACGCCGACCGAGCGAGAGGCGATCTGGCTCGGAGGGTTCGCGTCGATGGCGCGCATCCACCGCCTCGACCTCGATGCCACCGGGTTCGGCTTCCTGCGTCGCCCCGAGCTCGGCACGACGCCGCTCGACCAGGAGATCGCCTACTACGAGAAGTACTACGAGTGGGCGGCAGCCGGCCGCGAGAACCCGGTGCTCCAGAAGACGCACGAGTGGCTCGTCGCGAACAAGCCCACGGGAGAGCCCGAGGGCCTCGTCTGGGGCGACTCGCGCATCGGCAACATCATCTTCGACGGCACGACGCCCGCCGCCGTGATCGACTGGGAGATGGTGAGCTGCGGCAGCCCCGAGCGTGACGTCGGCTGGGCGATCTTCCTCGACCGCCACCACAGCGAGGGCATCGAGACCCCGCGCCTCGAGGGCTTCCCGTCCTACGAAGACACGGTCGCGTTCTACGAGGAGAAGTCGGGCCACGAGGTGAAGAACCTGCACTACTACCAGGTGTTCACCGGCTGGCGCTTCGGGATCATCATGCTGCGCATCGCCCAGCAGGTGGTGCACTACGAGTTGATGACGCCGGAGCAGGGACGCGGGATGGAGTTGAACAACACCGTCACGCGCCTCACCGCGAAGATTCTCGATCTGCCGCCGCCCGGCGAGGGGGCAGCGGGCGACTTCAAGTAGGAGACGCGATGCGAATCGGTTACACGCCCGAGCAGGAAGCGCTGCAGTCCGAGCTGCGCGGCTACTTCGACGAGCTGATGACGCCGGCGCTGGTGGAAGAGCTGGGAAGCGGCGGTGAGGGCGGTGGCCCCGAGTTCCGCAAGGCGATGCGAAAGCTCGGGAAGGACGGCTGGCTCGGCATCGGCTGGCCCGTGGAGTTCGGCGGCCAGGGCCGCACCCCGATGGAGCAGTACATCTTCGCGAGCGAGGTGCAGCGCGCGGGCTTTCCGCTGCCGACGCTCACGCTCGAGACGGTCGGGCCGACGATCATGCGCTACGGCAGCGAGGACCAGAAGAGCGACCTGCTGCCGAAGATCCTCGCCGGCGAGATGCTGATCGCGATCGGCTATTCCGAGCCGAACGCCGGCACCGACCTCGCCTCGCTCGTCACGCGCGCCGAGCGCGACGGCGACGAGTGGGTGATCAACGGCCAGAAGACGTGGACGAGCCTCGCCGACCACTCCGACTACATCTGGCTCGCGGCGCGCACCGACCCGGCGTCGAAGAAGCATCGCGGCATCTCGATGTTCCTCGTGCCGACGAACGCATCGGGCTTCTCGCTCCAGCCGATCCACACGCTCGGCGGCGTTCGCACGAACGCCACCTTCTACGAGAACGTGCGCGTCCCGGTATCGGCGCAGATCGGCCCGGAGGGCGGCGGCTGGGGCTTGATCACGAGCCAGCTCAACCGCGAACGGGTGTCGCTGCTCGTCGCCGCGCCGCTGGAAGTGATGTACGAGGAGGTGTTGCGCCACGCGCGCGACACGAAGCGCCCCGACGGCACGCGCCTGGTCGACCAGAAGTGGGTGCAGCATCACCTCGCGCGCGTCTGCGCAGGCCTCGGCGCGATGCGTCTGCTCTGCTGGAAGAACGCCTGGGCGATCGCGAACGACTCCCTCCAGATGGCCGACG
>JAHEJV010000170.1 GCA_024638705.1 Deltaproteobacteria bacterium
CCCACCCTCGCCGCGCGGCGAGGCGGACAGGCTGGTCGCCACCACCTGCTCGGGGCGCGGCCACGACACCGTGAAGGCCCCCTCGCGGACGGCGTTGCGATGGGTGGCATGTCGCTCGGAGCAGACGAACAGGAACCAGGGGCCCCACATCGGCGCCACCAGGTGCTTGGGCGCCAGATCGAAGCCTCCCGCCGCCTCGCGGGTCCCGATCAGGACGAGGGGTGCCACGGTGAAGACCCGCTCCCAGAGCGATGCGTCGATCTCCAGCTCGGCGAGAGAAGCGTCGGTCATGATCCTGCTCACGCAGCAAATCTCGTGCCGCTGTGACGCACCGGCCCGATGCCGCCTGACGACGAGTGGGACGCCACGCCCCGAACGCGAGGCAGTCGACCCCAGTCCCGCCTGCGACCGACCCGTTGCCGCTCCCGCGACCCCGCGCCGCGGCACGTCCCTTGCACGCCATGCCTCCATGGAACACTACGACGCCGTGGTCGTCGGATCGGGCTCGGGCGGACTCACCGCGGCCGTGGCCTTGGCGCGGGCGGGCCGGCGCGTCGCCGTCTTCGAGCAGCACACGATCCCGGGCGGCTACAGCCAGTCCTTCTCGCTCGAAGGGTTCCAGTTCAGCCCCGGCATCCACTACATCGGACAGCTCGGCCCGGAGGGCCGATTGCGCCGGATCTACGAGGGGCTCGGCGTCGCCGAGGATCTCGTCTTCCTCGAGCTCGACACGGACGGCTACGACCGGGTCTTCGTGGGCGACGACCGCTTCGACATCCCGAAGGGCCGGGAGCACTTCCGTGAGCGCCTGTGTGAGCGGTTCCCAGCCGAAGCACGGGGGATCGACGGCTACTTCGCGGCGGTCTCCCGGATGTCCGACGAGCTCGCCTGGGCCCACCCGCCCGACCGTCTGCGCGACGCCGCCCTGCTGCCCGTGCGCATGCCGACCGTCCTGCGCCACGGATGGCGACCCCTCGCGCGCTTCCTCGACGACTTCGTCTCCGACCCGCTGCTACGCGCGATCCTGTCGATCCAATCCGGCGACCACGGGATGGCCCCCAAACGCGCCCCCGCCGCGCTGCACGCCGGGCTCCAGAGCTACTACTTCGACGGCGCCTGCTATCCGCGCGGCGGCGGCCACGCGATCCCCGACGCGCTCGTGAAGCAGCTCGTGCGCCACGGCGGAGAGCTGTTCCTCGGCACCGAGGTCGAGCGCATCCTCGTGGAGAACGGTCGCGCGTGCGGCGTCGAGCTCGCGGACGGCCGCGAGGTGCGCGCGCGCGCAGTCGTCTCCAACGCCGACCCGGGCGTCACCTGGGGGCGCCTCGTCGATCCCGCGCACCAGACCGCGCGGCTGCGACGGCGCATCGCCCGCATGCAGTACTCGGTGTCCACCCTCAGCCTGTTCCTCGGCGTGGACATGGACCTGCGCGCCGCCGGACTCGACTCCGGCAACGTGTGGTACAGCCGCACGCCCGACATCGACGCCGCCTATCGCAGCGCCGAGCTCCGCGATCTCTCGCGCCTCGACCACATGCCGGCGCTGTTCTTCAACGTCACCACGCTCAAGGACCCCTCGCTGCGGGCCGACGGTCTGCACACCGTCGAGGCTCTGGCGCTGGGCACGCCGCGCGGATTCGAGCGCTGGCGCGGCAGCCGCCCGGGAGCGCGAGGGCCGGAGTACGCGGCGCTCAAGGAGCACCTGAGCGACGTGATCGTGCGCGAGATCGAGCGCTTCGTGCCGGGCTTCGGCGATCACCTCGTGTTGCGAGCGCTCGGCACGCCGCTCACCAACATGCACTACCTGCACGCCACCGAGGGGAGCATCTACGGTACCGAGAAGACCGTGCGCAATCTCGGGCCGTTCAGCTTTCCCGTGCGGACCCATCTGGACGGCCTCTTCCAGTGCGGGGCGAGCACCTTCGCCCCGGGGATCCACGGGGTGACGACGTCGGGCCTGGCGGCGGCCGCTTCGGTGGTGGGATGCCCGGAGGACGAGCTGCTCGACGCCCGCGGCCAGTCGTTGCGCATCTATCCCTCCGAAGACGTCGCGTCCTGGCCCGCGGCACTGCGATCCCCGCCGCGCGCGGCGTGACCCGCTAGGGCGCGGCGCTCGTCGCCAGGTCGGCGCGCAGCGTGCGCGCCGCGAGTGCGTAGTGCACGGTCGACCACGCCGCGCCGGCCACCACGACGGCCAGCAGCGCATAACGCACCGACTCGTGCGCGTAGGTCGGCGCGAGGGCGTCGCTCAGGATGCCGACGACCTGCGGGCCGAAGCCGAGGCCGATCAGGTTGATGATGAAGAGCAGGATCGCGGACACGAGCGCGCGCATCTGCGGCTTCGCGATACCCTGGGCCATCGCGAAGGTCGGACCGAGGTACATCGGGCCGAGGATCGCCGCGGGCACGGCAAAGAGCAGCGCGCCGTAGCGGTCGGGCCAGAGGTAGAAGGCGATCGAGAACGGAATCGCGAGCGCGGTGGAGATGCCGGGCAGCGCCATGTACCAGCGCTGATCGCGCACCGCGAGGCGGTCGCCGAGCCACCCGCCGAGGAAAGTGCCGAGGCCGCCGCCGAACAATCCGATCAGCGCGAGCCAGGTGCCGAGCTCGCCCTCGCTGAATCCGTGGACGCGCATCAGGAACACGGGCAGGAAGAGTGCGGACCCGTAGCCGTAGAAGGCGTGAAGGGCCGCGGCGAGCGACATGTGGCGGAAGGAGCGGAGGCGGTTCATGTAGGCGAGGACTTCGCGGAGGGGGAGTTGGCGGGAGCCGTGCGGCGGGTCGACGGATGCGACCGGCGAGGCAGGCGGCGAGCCGACGGATGCGACCGCGGAGGCAGGCGGCGCTCCGCTCCCTTCTTCTTGTTCGACTTCGCTCGGCTTCGCCTCGCTGCGCGCGGCTTGCGCCGCTTGCGGATCCGAAGCCCCGCGCTCCGGCTCGCGCAAGGTGAAGCGGACGACGAGGGCGAGCACGATTCCCGGGAGGCCGACGACGTAGAACGCGGTGCGCCAGTCGAAGAACTCCTTGATCCAACCTCCGGCGAAGGTGCCGATGGCGCTGCCGATCGGGATGCCGAGCGCGTAGATCGAGAAGGCGGTGCCGCGACGTTCGGGCGGGAAGTAGTCGGAGAGCAGGGAGTGGGCCGGTGGCGAGCAGGCCGCCTCGCCGAGTCCCACGCCGACCCTCGCGAGAGCGATCTCGACGAAGCCGCGCGCGAGGCCGGTCACCGCGGTCATGCCGCTCCAGACGAACAGACCGAGCGCGATGATCGACCGTCGCGTCCCGCGGTCGGCCCAGCGCGCGATCGGGATCCCCGCGAACGTGTAGAAGAGCGCGAAGGCGAGGCCGCCGAGGAATCCGAGCTGGGTGTCGGAGAGACCGAGGTCGAGCCGGATCGCCTCTGCGAGGATCGTGAGGATCTGGCGGTCGATGAAGTTCGAGATGTACACGACGAGCAGCAGGCCGAGCGCGTAGCGCCGATAGGCATCGGTGAACGGCGCCGCCGCTTCGTCGCCATGCTCCGGCTGTTCCGGTCGCGCTTCGCTCATGCCGACGCCACCCTTCGCTCCGCTCGGATCAATGCCGGCCAACACACGGCGGCCACCGCGCACACCGCGAACCCCATGCCGACGAGGGTCGCCCGCTCGCCGAACGCGTCCGCCGCCATGCCGATCGGCAGCCCCATCAGGGCGAAGCCGGCGAAAGCCATCATCGTCAGCGACATCACCCGGCCCACGTAGCGCGGCTCGGTGGCGCGCAGCATGACCGCGTTGGAGAGCGTCTGGAAGCCGCTGTTCGCCGCGCCGAGCGCCGCCGACACGGCGACGGCCCACGCGTAGGTGGGCGTCAGGGCGAGCGCTCCGAGGGTGATGCCGAAGAGGATGCCGAGCACGGAGTAGATGCTGCGCGCGCTCGGAGCGTCGGCGTAGCGCGTCACGAGCAGGCTCGAGACGAGACCGCCCGCCGCCGCGATGCCGGCGAGCAGACCGATGTCCTTCGCCTCGCGGCCGAGCTGGTTCTCGACGAAGCCCGGCATCACCGTCACGTAAGGGAAGCCGACCATCATCACGAGGACGAAGAAGATCAGCAGCAGGCGCAGCAGTGGAGACGCCGCGACGTATCGCACGCCGTCGGCGATGTCCGAGAAGACGTGGGTATCGATGTTGGCGCGACCGAACGACCGCGGAAGGAGGACGAGGCTGAGCGCCGAGATCGTGTAGAGCACGCCCATCGTCGAGTAGGCCCCGGCGGCGCCGAAGAGGTCCCACTCGAGGAGCACGCCCGCCACCGCCGGACCCCCGACGCGCGACGCGTTGTTCGCCACCTGCGAGAGCGCCACCGCGTTGCCCAGGTGCTCGGGCGGCACGAGGTCGACGATGTAGGCCTGCCGCGCCGGCCCCATGAAGGCGAAGCACGCACCCATCACGAAGCCGCCGACGGCCAGGTGCCAGACGGCGATCATTCCCGACGCGACCAGCCCGGCGCAGGCGACGAAGATCGCCGCGGTGATGCCCTGCCCCGTCGCGACGACGCGCCGCTTCGGCCAGCGGTCGGCGTAGGCGCCCCCGATCGGACCGAAGACCACCATCGCGACGCCCTGCGCGAAGATCACGAGCCCGACGGCCCGGTTCGTGCCGGTCAGCTCGAAGGCGACGACGCTGTTCACGATCGTCGACATGAAGAAGGCCAGGAACGACGTCAGGATGCCAGCCCACATGATCCGGTAGGGCGGGAAGGCCAGGGCCGCGAACGTCTGCTGGAGCCACCGCTGCACGCGCGCACGATAGCGGGCGGCACCCGCGCGGATGCCTCGTGCAGCGGGCCTTCCCCCCGGTGCGGTGCTTGCCGAAGCCGCCCCCGCGCTGCGAGACTGGCGCCGCGAACGGCGATCCCGCCGCGCGAGACATCGAGGGAGCCGACTTGGAATCGCTGATCGTGGAGCGCGACGAACGCGGCGTCGTCACCGTCGTCATGAACCGGCCGGAGAAGAAGAACGCCATCGATTACAAGATGTTCAACGAACTCCTGGAAGTGTTCGGTGAAGTGACCGAGCGCGAGGAGGACCGCGCGCTCGTGCTCACGGGCGCGGCTGGCAACTTCAGTGCCGGCGCCGACCTCGGCGATCCCTCCACCCCGCAGCGCCATCAGCTCTCGATGATGCAGTTCTACGGCTCGGTCGGTCTGGCGCTCCACCACGTGCCGAAGCCGACGATCGCGAAGATGCGCGGCGTGGCGGTCGGTGCAGGCCTCAACCTCGGCCTCGGCTGCGACCTGATCGTCGCCTCCGAGGACGCGCGGCTGTCGGAGATCTTCGCGAAGCGGGGCCTCTCCCTCGACGTAGGCGGGTCGTGGCTGCTGCCGCGCCTCGTCGGTCTGCACCGCGCGAAGGAGCTCGCCCTCCTCGCCGACATCGTCCCGGCGGCGGAGGCCGAACGCATGGGCCTCGTGAACCGCGTGCTGCCCGATGCCGAGCTCGACGCCTTCGTCGACGAGTGGGCGGGCCGTCTCGCCGCCGGCCCTCCCCTCGCCCTCGCGATGAGCAAACGGATGCTCAACAACGCCTTCGGCGTGGGCCTCGCCGAAGCCCTCGACGCCGAGGCGATGGCCCAGACCGTCAACGGCGCCAGCGAGGACATGAAGGAGGCCTTCAAGGCCTTCTTCAAGAAACGCGAGCCGACCTTCCGCGGGCGTTGACGCCCAGCCTTCCGATCGGGATCGAAGATCGCTCGCGTTCGCGAACATTCTCGCTTGCCGATGACACAATCGGGAGCTCGGCTCCACTCCACGCCGATGCCCCACACCCATGCTGCGCTCCTGCTCGCCGTCGCTATCGGTCTGCTCCCCGCCCCTTCGCACGCCCTCCGGATCGAGTTCACGGCGCTGGTCGACGGCGTGATCGATACGGCGAATCGGCTCGATGGATCGATCGCGAACGGCACCCTCGTCACCGGCACCTATCAGGTCGATCCGACGCCGTCCGGCGGACCGTTCGGCGAGGTCGGCCCGGGACGGCTCACCTTCGACGTGGGGAGCTACGCCTTCGACCAGGGCGCCGATCCCAGCGAGATCCGCCTGCTGAACGGCACCGGCCCGGTGATCGCGCCCGTCGACATCTGGCGCACCCAGGACTTCCTGACCGCACAGCTCGACCCGGCCCTCACGCAACCACCCGGCGGCCTCGGCTACCGCGCCTCGCTCCAGCTGATCGACAACACGCAATCCAACATCACCGGCGCCGAGCTCGTGCCCTTCGTCGCCGACGACCTCGCCGACTGGACCGAGGGGAAGCTCTTCCTCGAAGCGCTGGTCGACGACGGCGCCGGCGGCGCGATGATCGGCGACCTCCAGGTGACGGCCGAGATCCAGTCCTGGCAGGTCGTGCCGGAGCCGCGCAGCGCGTTCCTCATCGCCTTCGGCCTGGCGGGCCTCGCCGCGCGGCGTCGGCGCGCCTGAGCCACCGCGACCCGCTCGCCCTGCTCTATCCTGCGCGGCCATGGTGAAGGAACTCCTCGACGGCGCCGCCTGGCGCGATTTCTGTCAGCGCCTGGAAGCGCTCGGCGAGTCGCTCCTGGGAGAGGCCTGCCCCGACGATCCGCGCGCGCGCAGCGAGGGCTACCGCGCGATCACGCGCTGGCTCGTCTACGCGCTCCAGCAGGAGATCGAAGCCGGGGATCCGCGCTTCCCCGGATTCGTCCGCCACCAGGACCCGTGGAACCAGTGGGGCGGCCCGAACCCGGACAACGTCTACCTGCGCGCGAACGTCGATCCGACGAAGGCCTATCGCGTGTGGTCGCGCGACGCGCGCGGCCTGCGCCAGGCGATCTTCTCGCTCCACGAGGGCGACATGCACCTCGAGGAGTACGGCGTGTTCGGCGAGCGCTCGCTCACCGACTTCGCGCTCGACGCCGACGGCGGCTTCACGCTCTGGTTGACGCCCGAGGGCGCGAAGGCGCCCGACGGTTCGTCGATGCCCCTCGACCCGCGCGCGCGGATCTTCACGATCCGCCTCTACCAGAGCGACTGGGAGCGCGATGCCATCCCCGGCTTCCAGATCGAATGCGTCGAGACCGAAGGCCTGCCGCGGCCGACGCTCGACGCGGACGCGCTCGCCGGCGGACTCGACCGCGCCGCGCGCTGGGTGGAGGCGTCGGTCGGCTACTGGAGCCGCTACACCGCGACGGGCTTCGCGCGCTCGAAGCCGAACGTCGCGACGAAGCCGCGCAGCGCGCCCGGAGGCGCCGACAACATCCTCTACGGCAGCTGCTTCTGGCAGCTCGAACCAGGGGAGGCGCTGCTGCTCGAATGCGAGCGTCCCGACGCCGACTACTGGAGCTTCGTCACCCACACGATGCCGTGGCTCGAATCCGGCGAGTTCGACCGCCGCCAGACGAGCCTGAACGACGCCCAGGCCTTCGTCGACCCGGACGGGCGCCTGCGTGTCGTCGTCGCACACGAAGACCCGGGCGTGCCGAACTGGATCGACACCGAGGTGCGGCGCATCGGGATGCTCGTCTATCGCTGGGTGTGGGCGCGCGACAACCCGTGCCCGGTCTCGCGACTGACGACGTTGGACGACCTACGCGCGCACCTTCCCGCCGGGCACCCGATCGTTTCGCCCGCGGAGCGACGCGAACAGCTCGCCCGGCGCCGCGAAGCGGTCTGGAACCGCTACCGCTAGCCGAATGCCGTGGACGCCGCCCGAGCGCCCGCGCTGGGTGCAGCGCATGAACGCCCACGGCGACGCCGTCGGCGGCGCGCGCCATCTCGTTTCGCTCGACCCCGACGAGCTGGTCGCCACCGCGCGCGAGAGCACCGGGCTCGAGGATTTCGGCGGCGACGACTGGCGCGCGCACTACGAGGTGCTGCTCGAGGCGATCGAGCGCGAGTCGCAGCTACATCTCGCCGGACGCGTGTTGACCCGCGCCGAGGTGCTGCGCACGCTGCGCAACCGGCTCCGGCTCGCCGACCTCTGGCAGCGCGAGCCGGCGATCCTCGAAGCGCCACTCGCCCCGCCGGTCTTCGTCGTAGGCAGCCCGCGCTCCGGGACGTCGATCCTCCACGAGCTGCTCGCCCTCGACCCGCGCAGCCGCGCGCCCTTGATGTGGGAGATGAGTCACCCGGTCGAGTCGCTTGCGGGCGACGCGATGCGCGACACCGGCGACGCCGTCACCACCTGGTGGCACGACCTCCAGCCCGAGTACGAGACGATGCACGCCAACGCGGGCGATCTCCCCAACGAGTGCATCTACATCACCCTCCACGAGTTCCTCTCCGACCACTGGGGGGGCAACCACAACGCACCGAGCTACGACCGCTACCTGGCGAAGACCGATCAGCGCCCCGCCTATCGCTATCACGAGCGCTTCCTCAAGACGCTCGAGCGGCGCGCCCGGGGCGATCGCTGGCTGCTCAAGGCGCCGAGCCATCTCTTCCAGCTGCGGGCCCTCTTCGACGTCTACCCCGAGGCCCGCATCATCCACACCCACCGCGATCCGGCCGAGACGATCCCGTCCGTCCTGTCGCTGATGGGCACGCTCCAATGGATGCGCTGCGAGGCGTCCGACCCGACCGCCCACGCCCGGCGCACCGCCCAAGGCTACGTTCACGTCTTCTCGCGCGAGATCGAAGACCGCGCGAGCGGCGCCCTGCCCGACGACCGGTTCGTCGACGTGCGCTATGCCGACCTCGTGTCCGATCCGGCCGGCACGATCGAACGACTCTACGCGGCGCTCGGCTGGCCGCTCGCGCCTGGCTTCCTCGACGCGGTGACCGACTACGTCGCGAGGAAGCCGCGCGGCGCGCACGGCGCCCACCGCTACAGCCTCGCAGAGATGGGTCTCGACGCCGCCGAGATGCACCGCGACTTCGCGTTCTACCGCGAGCGTTTCGCCCTCGACGCCAGCACGGCATAGCCGGAAACGCCCGCGACGCACAGCGCCAGGGCCACGACGGTGTTCACCGTGAAGGGCACCCGGCCCACGTGGAAGAGCGTGACCGACGCCTCGTAGTAGCGGAACAGGTCGACGACGAGTCGCTGCACGCCGAACAGCGCGAGCCACGCGCACACGATCGCGCCCGGGAAAGGATTGCGCCGGCTCGCCCAACTCAACGCGCCGAAGATCGCGAAGCCTCCGAGTGACGCGTAGAGCTGCGCCGGATGCACCGGCGCGTCGCCGAAGAGCGCGTGCGCCTGGCTGCCGGCGGGGAAGCGCACGCCCCAGGGCCAGTCGCAGACGAGACCGTGGCAGCAGCCGTTGAGGAAGCAGCCGATGCGCGTGATCCCCTCTCCGAGCGACACCGAGGGCGCCATCGCGTCGGAAGCGGGCAACAGCGGCACGCGACGCCAGAGCAGATAGGCGAAGGCCGTCGCGATCGCGAAGGCGACGCCGCCCTGCATCGAGAGCCCGACGAGGCCGTAGCGCTCCCCGCTCCAGGGCAACATCGCGGCGAGCACCCCGCCCTGGCTCGCCACGATCTCGCGGTGGGTGAGCACCCAGAGCAGCCGCGAACCGACGAGCGACGTCAGCAGGATCAGGATCCCGACGTCGACGATGCGGTCCGGCGGGATGCCCCTGCGCTCGGCGCGGCGCGCGGCGATCGCGATGCCGAGCGCGAACGACACCACCAGCGCCAGGCCATAGCTGGTGACCTTGAAGGAGCCGACCTCGAAGAGAACCGGGTGCACGCGGGGCGCGCGCCCTACTGGCTCATGTGCCAGCCGCCGTTGGGCGACAGCACCTGTCCCGTCACGAACTTCGCTTCCTCACTCGCCAGGTAGACGGCGGCCCAGGCGATGTCGTCCACGTCGCCGAGCCGGCCGAGCGGCGTCTGCGCCTCCAGCACGGGGCGCAGGCCGCCGAGGAAGCTCGTCATGTCGGTGTCGATCCAGCCGGGC
>JAHEJV010000171.1 GCA_024638705.1 Deltaproteobacteria bacterium
GCGCTGCGTCGGCTCGAGGCTCGCGGCGTCGCGCGCGGGGGGCGGTTCGTGACCGGATTCACCGGCGAGCAGTACGCGTGGCCCGACGCGGTCGACGCCCTGCGCAAGGCGCGAAGACTCCCCCGCGACGGGGAGCGCATCCCCCTCGCCGCCTGCGATCCGCTCAACCTGGTGGGGATCCTGACACCCGGCACGCGCGTTCCCGCGAACGCGAACACGACGATCGTCTGGCGGGATGGCGAGCCCGAGCCCGCGCAGGGGAGCGCGCGATCGGCAGCGCGGCCTACCGTGCTAGGCGCCGAGTCGCTCCAGGGCTAGCGGCTGCTCGGGGTCGAGGTCTAGCGCGGCCCGCCAGCTCACGCGCGCCTCGTCGGGCCACGCGAGTTCGTCGGCGAGCAATGCGCCGCGGCGCGCGAGGAAGCGCGCCCGCGCGACGTCGTCGCGGGCCCGGTCGGCGGCGTCGTCGAGCAGGTCGAGCTGGGCGAGCGGACCACCGAGCGCCGCGCTGCTCGCGAGCGCCTCGTCGAGCAGGTCGTCGTGCTCCGGAGAGAGCGCGATGCAGCGACGCAGGTGGGGGAGGGCGCCCGCCGGATCGTCGAGCGTCTCCCGGAACAACGTCGCGAGCTCGTGGTGCAGCTCGCCTTCGCGCTCGCCGCTCGATCGGACGAGCTGTTCGCGCAGCAGGTCGACGAGCGGCTCGGTCTCCCCACGAGTGCGGTGGAGTGCGACGAGCGCGTCCTGGGCGCTGCGATCTTCGGGACGGTCTTCCAGGAGCTTCTGGAGCGATGCGATCGCGCGCTCCGACTCGCCGAGGGCGCGCGCCGCGTCCACCGCGCGCCGTCGCCAGAAGACGCGCGGCGTCGGATCTTCGCAGGCGTCCGCCGCCGCTTCGGCGAGGGCGATCAGCGGTTCGGTGCGCCCGAGCTGCTCGTAGAGTCCAGCCAGCATCGGTGCGATCTCGTGGAGTGCGGCCGGCTCGTTCGCCGCCGGAGTGAGCACTGCGACGGCCGACGCCGGATCCCCGAGCGGTCCGCTGCGCAGCTCGGCGATGCGCAGTCGGAGTGCGATCGCCGGCGGCGCCAGGCCCCGGCCGTCCTCTACGCGCGAGGCGAGCTTGCGCTCGAGCACGCCGACGATGCGCGTCGAGCGCTGTTCGCCGACGTCCCGGGCAGTGTCCCACTCGGGCATCGTGAGCGCGACGTCCTCGGTGTCGAGCTGGCCGTGCGCAGACTGGAGACGCGGATCGTCGGGGGCGAGCGCCAGCGCCTGATCGAGGAAATCGCGCGCGGCGTCGGGGTCGTCGAGCTCGTCGGCCGCGACGCCGGCGAGTTCGTAGAGGAGCTCGACGCGCGCCGGGCCGTCGCTGGACTCGGCCGCGCTCTCGAGCATCGAGCGCAGCGGACTCCATGCCTCGCTCTCGCGATACACGCGCAGCAACGCGCTATGCGCGCCGACGTGATCGGGGTGGGCGGAGAGCGCGCGCTCGTAGGCGTCGCGGGCGTCTTCGCCGTCGCCGATCTGCTCGAGGATCTCGCCGAGCCGCAGCAAGACTGCGCTGCGGGTCTCGGCGTCGCTCGCGAGGGCCGCGCGACGCTCGAGCAGGGGCGCCATGTCCCTGTGGCGCTCGGCGCCCTCGAGCACGGTGAGCATCATGTCGAGGGCTTCGATGTTGGTCGGATCCGCTTCGAGTGCGCGCTCGAGCTCGGACAGCGCGGCGACGGTGTCCCCCCGCGCAGCCGCGAGCCACGCGGCCTGGACGAGAGATTCCCCCGATTCGCTGGTGTTGCCGGCCGATTGCTGCGGGTCGGGGCTCGCGCCGCCCCCGCTCTCGACCCGGGCGCGGGCGTAGAGCTCCTCGGCCTGCTCGCGGTCGCCGAGCTCGCGCTCCCAGATGTCTCCCATCTCGGCGTAGATGCGCGCGCGCTCGTCGCCCGAGCTCGCGGTCACCGCCTCCTGCTCCCCGATCTGGAGCACCGCCTCCCAGCTCTTCCGCCGCGAGTAGATGCGGCGCAGGTTGCGCAGGGCGCGACGCAGGGTCGGGTCGAGGCGAAACGCTTCGGTGTAGGCGGTGATCGCAGCGTCAGAGTCGGCGATCCGGTCTTCGTAGAGCTGACCGAGTCGCATCGCGAGCTCGGCGCGGGCGCGCGGACGCTCGGCGAGCGAGGACGCCTTCTGGCGCCGCTGGTAGAGATCGGCCAGCGAGGACCAGCTCGCCTCCATGAACAGGTGCTCTTCCAGCATCTCGAACGCGGCACGGTCATCGGGGTTCTCGCGGAATCGATCCCAGTGCAGGTCGTGGGGCGAAACTTTCACGCGGCCTCCCGATCGGGGCCCGGCGTCATCGGTCCCCACCGTCGCATCGGATCTCCGCGGCCTCGACTTGATGGGGGACGGCCGCGATTCGGCAGCGGAATCGGCAGGCTTCGCAACGTCTTGGACGTTCCCGCTGCGTGCGACGCCGGGCTCAGGATGAGCCGCCGAGGCGACGATGGATAGGCGTGGCCCTCCTGCTTCTCGAGTGTCTGACGGTGGCCGGCTGCGTCACGCTCGGCGCGATCGTCGGTGCGCGACGCCAGCGATCGCCCGTGGCTTCGGCCGTCCTCGGGCTGTTGCTCGCACTCGTGCTCTGGAGCGGTGGACTCGCTTGGGCCGCCATCACGCCCGTCGGTCCGTGGCGCACCGTGGCCCTGCGCGCGTCGGTGCTCGGCATGTTTGCGGCGGTGGGATTCTGGTTTCTGGTGGCGCTGCGCTATCGCTGGCCGCGCCGCTTCGGATCCGCAGCGACCGTGGCGGTCGCACTGGCTCCGGTCGGGGTGTTCTTCCTCGGTGTCGTCACCAATGGCACCCACGGTTGGTTCGTGATCCCCGGCGTGGACTGGAACCCGGGTCTCGTCGCCTGGGCGGCCATCGGCACCTACCTGCTCGCGGCGGTGGCCACGGCCTACGGCATGATCGCGACCGCGATCTTCCTGTTCGCCGGGTTGCGGCTGATCTGGCGCGGAGAGACGCGCGCCGGCGTCGCGCTCACGCTGGCGATGCTGTCGATGCCGCTCTTCTGCTTCGAAGCCGGCGAGAACGACCCCGAGCTGCTCCTCCCGGTCACCGCGGCGAGCTACGCCCTCTGCATCGCCGTGCTGGCTCTCACTGCGCTTCGCTATCAGCTCATCGAGCCGCCGCCGCTCGGGCATCGCGAGGTGATCGACCACCTGCGTCACGCGGTGCTGATGGCGAGCCCGACGGGAGAGGTCCTCGACTTCAACCCGGCAGCCGAACGCATGCTCGAAGGGTCTCCGCGCGGAAGCACGATCGCAGACTGTGTCGCGGGAATCGTGGCGCCGGAGTCGCGCGAGTCGGTTCGCCACGCGCTCTCGCGACTGAGTGCCAACGGGCAGGGCGTCTCCTTTCCCGTCGACGGCACGAATCAGCGCCTGCTCGAGGTCTCGGCGCAGCCGATCCGACACACGCACGGTGAACCCCTCGGCCAGTTCGCCGTGCTGCGCGACCGCACCGAAGAGCGCCAGTTCGCCGACGCCGCCCAGCGCACCGAGAAGCTCGAAACACTCGGCACGCTCGCGGCCGGCATCGCCCACGAGGTGAACAATCCGCTCGCCTTCGTGCGCGCGAATCTCGGGGAGCTGATCCGGCTCGGCGCGGTGATCGAGGAGCACGCCACCGGAGGATCGGCCCTCGCGGAGGAGCTGCGGGAGACGCCGCACGTCGCGAAGCGCGCCCTCTCCTCACTAGAACGAATCCAGCGCGCGGTCTCGGACGTGCGTCGGTTGGCCGCGGCGCCCAACGCCGGCGAGGAGGCCTTCTCGATCGACGACGTCGTCCGCGAAGCGGTGCACCTCGCCCGGCGCCGCGCGGGCGCGCTCGAGATCGAAACGATCCACGGCGCCGATCTGCCGATGCTCTACGGATCGGCGCAGCTCCTGGTCCAGGCGGTGCTGAGCCTCTTGCTCGATGCGCGCCAGGCGCTCGCGGAGACGCCCGAGCCGCGCATCGAAGTCGCCACCGGCGCCGACGCGGAGGGCGTCTTCGTCCGCGTGCGTGACAATGGTCCCGGCGTCCCCGCAGCGCTGCGGGGTCGCACCTTCGCCGGCTCCTTCGCGGGGCTGCCCGATTCCTCCCAGGTCGGCCTCGGACTCAGCGTGGCGGCGGGGATCGCCAGCGACCACGGCGGATCGCTCCACACCGATCCGGATGCCAGCGGCGCAGGCTACCTGCTGCGCATCGCGGTGGCGGGAAGCTGACGATGCATCCCGCTCTCTTTCCGCCGTTCTTCGCGCTCTGTGCGTCTCTGGCAATGGCGTTCTACGTCCTGGCGCGTCGCCACAAGGACGCGTTCCACTGGGTGCTGGCCGGCTTCCTCGTGGGGCTCGTGCTGTGGACCGGCGGAGTGCTCGGACGCTTTGCCGCCGCCGACGAGGTGCAGCTCGCGATCGCCGTGAAGGTCATCTTCGTCGGGATCGTCGTCGCGTCGTCGTTCTGGCTGCTGACCGCACTCGCCTACGCCGAAGCGAGTGGCAGCGGATTGCGCGCCCACGCGACGGTCGTCGTGCTCTCGGTGGCCGCGCTCTTCGCCATGGCGCTGTTCACCAACGACGGCCATCGTCTCTTCCTCCGGCGGATCGATTTCGCCTCGCTGCGCGAAGGGCCGAGCGCCTACGTCGGTCCGGTGTTCTGGGTGCTCATCGTCTGGGCCTACGCATGCGTGGCGTACGGCGCCTTCCTCTACCTCCGCGCCGCGCGACTGATGTTGAGCGCCGAGTCGCGACAGCGCAGCGCGATGCTCGGCCTCTCGGCCGTCCTGCCGGCGGCGTCGAGCACGATCTACGTGTTCCAGATCGCGCCGATCCCCTACGACCTGACGCCGCTCGGCCTCGCCGTGTCGACCGTGCTGCTGTGGCGCGCGGTCTTCCGCTACCGGCTCTTCGAGAGCCTCCCGCTCGCGCGCGAAGCCGTCATCGCCCACCTCGAAGACGGCGTCGTCATGGCCGGGTCGCACGGGCGCATCCTGCACTGGAACCCGGCTGCGAAGCGCATCTTCGCGGCGACCGGCATTCGCGAGTGGGAACCGATCGAGGACGCGATCGCTCGCCTGTTCCCCTCGCGCGACACCAACACCGTGGAAGGGGCACTGCGCGCGGCCGCGCCGGCGCGCGGCTCGCTGCGCACGCCGGACGGCCGCCTGATCGAGCTCATGACGGTGGAGGTCGACGCCGAACACGGCGAGGCGGCTGGGTCCTTCGCGATTCTCGCCGACCGCACCGAGGCGAACCGCGTCGAACAGCTCGCGCGTCAGACGCAGCGACTGGAGATCGTCGGGATGCTCGCGGCCGAGGTGTCGCACGAGATCGAAGAACCCCTCGATGCGATCCGCGCCGACCTCCTCGAGATCGAGCGCCTCGCTGCGAAGCTCGGCGAGGGCGCGGAAGCGGACGTGAAGCTCGCCGAAGAGCTCGGCGACCTGCGCGACGTCGCGCACGAGACGCTGGAAGGCGTCGCACGGATCCGTCGCATCGCCGAGGGGATGCGCGAGCTGTCGACCGTCGAGCAGAGCGGCTTTGCGACCGTCGATCTCGTCGCCGTCGCCCACGATGCGATGCGTCTCGCCCGCCTCGACGAAAGCTCCGAGGGTGCGGAGGTGCAGGTCCGGTTCGCGCCGGTGCCCGCCGTCGTCGGCAACCCCGACCGTCTCGTGCAGGTCGTGTTGAATCTCCTCGTCAACGCACGGCAGGCGCTGATCGGGGTCGAAGCGCCTCGCCTGCGGATCGAGACGCGCGAGGTGGACGGTTTCGCCGAGCTGCACGTGCGGGACAACGGTCGCGGCATCCCCGACTCGTTGCGCCATCGGATCTTCGATCCCTTCTTCACGACGCGCGGCCCGGACGAGGGCACGGGTCTCGGCCTGGCGATCGCCTTCGACATCGCGCGCGAGCACGACGGCGTGCTCGAGGAACGTTCGGGATCCGACGCAGGCGCCTGGTTCGCACTGCGGATCCCGGCGGCCGACGGCCGATCGTAGGCGACCGGCGCCACAACCGACGGGCGATCGTCGGCCGAGTCGGCGCCACACCAGACGGGCGAGCAGGAGCCCGTCACGCCCGATAACATGCCCGCCCGTCGCGGAACGCCTCCGCGACATCGGTGGAGCGATGATGGCGCAAGAGTTCGTCTACACGATGCAGGACGTCGGGAAGGTGGTCAGCGGCGACCGCGTGATCCTCGACGACATCACCCTCGCGTTCTATCCGGGCGCGAAGATCGGCGTGCTGGGCGCGAACGGCGCCGGCAAGAGCAGTCTGCTCCGCATCATGGCCGGCGTCGACGACGACTACATCGGCGAAGCGCGTCCGATGCCCGGCGTGCGCGTCGGCTACCTGCCCCAGGAGCCCGATCTCGGCAGCGGCAAGACGGTGCTCGAGATCGTCGAAGAGGGTGTCGCCGACACCCGCGCGCTGCTGACGCGCTTCGACGAGATCTCGGCGAAGTTCGCCGAGCCCCTCGACGACGACGAGATGGCGAAGCTGCTCGACGATCAGGCGAAGCTCCAGGACCAGATCGACTCGCTCGGCGCCTGGGAGCTCGACCGCACGGTGGAGATGGCGATGGAGGCGCTGCGCGTTCCCGCGCCGGAAGCCAAGGTGGACGTGCTTTCCGGTGGCGAGCGCCGCCGCGTCGCCCTGTGTCGACTGCTCCTGCAAAAGCCCGACATGCTGCTCCTCGACGAGCCCACCAACCACCTCGACGCCGAGAGCGTGGCGTGGCTCGAGAAGTATCTCTCCGAGTACCCGGGCACCGTCGTCGCGATCACCCACGATCGCTACTTCCTCGACAACGCCGCCGAGTGGATTCTCGAGCTCGATCGCGGTCGCGGGATTCCGTGGAAGGGGAACTACTCCTCCTGGCTCGAGCAGAAGGAGGCGCGCCTCGCCGTCGAGGAGAAGCAGACCACGGCGCGCAAGCGCACCCTCGCCCGCGAGCTCGAATGGATCCGCATGTCGCCGCGCGCGCGACAGGCGAAGGGGAAGGCGCGCATCAACGCCTTCGAGGAGCTGCGCGCCGAAGAAGAGCAGCGCGCGATCGAGACGGTGGAGATCGCGATTCCGCCCGGGCCGCGGCTGGGCGACGTCGTCGTGGAGGCGAATGGGCTCACGAAGGGCTTCGACGGAAAGCTCCTGATCGACGATCTGGATTTCTCGCTCCCGCCGGGCGGCATCGTCGGCGTGATCGGCGGCAACGGCGCCGGCAAGACGACGCTCTTCCGCATGATGGTCGGCGAGGAGAAGCCCGACGCCGGCGAGCTGCGCATCGGCGAGACGGTGAAGTTCGCCTACGTCGACCAGTCGCGCGACGCTCTCGACGGCGAGAAGACGGTGTGGGAAGAGGTGAGCGGTGGCGAGGAGCGGATGAAGGTGGGCTCGCGCGAGATCAGCACGCGCGCCTACGTCGGGTCGTTCAACTTCAAGGGCGCCGACCAGCAGAAGCGCGTCGGCATGCTCTCGGGCGGCGAGCGCAATCGCCTCCACCTCGCGAAGCTGCTCCAGGCCGGCGGCAACGTGTTGCTCCTCGACGAGCCGACCAACGACCTCGACGTCGACACGCTGCGCGCCCTCGAAGAGGGCCTGCTCGGCTTCGCCGGCTGCGTCGTCGTGATCTCGCACGATCGCTGGTTCCTCGATCGCATCGCCACCCACATCCTCGCCTTCGAGGGCGACAGCCACGTCGAGTGGTTCGCGGGGAACTACCAGGACTACGAGGCCGACCGGAAGCGCCGCCTCGGCGACGCCGCCGACCGCCCGTCGCGGCTCACCTATCGGAAGTTCCAGGCCTAGTTCACGCTGCCGGGCGCCGTGCTCAGGGCTCGCGGTCGAACTTCAGCGTCCCCGCGATCTCCGGCATCCACGGAAGTCGGGACTGACACCAGAGTTCGCCCGCCACCGCGAGCTTCGCGAAGTCGTTCGAGGTGGCGGCGCGCACCGAGACGAAGGCGCCGGGCGCGTCGGCGTCGGGCGGGACCGAACACAGGTGTGTGCCGCAGTCGCCGCAGAAGAGCATGCGGCGGACCTTTCCGCTGGCCGCCGTCTTCTCGAAGGTGCGCGGAGTCCCCCTCGTGATCTCGAAGTCACCCGGGGCGACCGGCGCCGCGAGGCGGAACGCCGAGCCGCTGAAGATCTGGCAGTCGCGGCAGTGGCAGATGGCGACGCGCTTCGGATCGATCCGAGCGGCCCAGGTGATCGCGCCGCAGTAGCATCCGCCGGTGGTGTTCACGTCGTCCTCCTCGCGGGAGGCGACGATAGCGGGGTTCGGCGGCTACTCCGCCTGCTTCGCCGGCAGCGTCGCGCGGACGTTCTCGAGCCCGGCGCGCGTCGCCATCGTGAGCGGATCGAGCTTGCCGAGCGCGGGCTCGAGGATCGCGACGGCGCGCGAGAGACTCTCGGCGGCGGCCGCGTCGTCGCCCATCTTCGCCTGCACACGCCCGAGATAGGAGAGGCTGGCGGCGAGCTCGATCTCCGACGTGACGCCGCTGTCGTGGATCGCCACGGCGCGTTCGAGGAGCGGCCGGGCGCCCTCGAGGTCGCCGCGTTCGAGCAGCATCGCGCCGACGCTGTCGAGGCTGCGCGCGAGATCGGGATGACCGGGCGGGAGCGCCTCTTCCCGGATCGCGAGCGCGCGGACATAACGCACGAGCGCTTCGGGACGCCGGAAGAGTGCGAGGTAGCTGTTGCCCGCGTGGTAGAGCGCGTGGGCGACGCTGGTGGGCGGCGCGTCCGGTGCGGCGTCATAGGCGGCGAGTGCGCGCTCGTAGGCGAGCACCGCCTCCCCGTGACGGCCGGCCGCCGTGCGCATCGAGGCGAGTCCGGCGAGCAGCGAGCCTTCGAGGGCCGCGTCGCGCGGGTCGGCGCCTTCGATCACGGTGATCGCCCGGGCGTACTGGCGCTCCGAGCCTTCGCGATCGCCGCCGCGCCACGCACATTCGGCGAGGCCCGCGACGCCGAGCGCGAGGTTGCGCGCGTCCGGGGCGGTTTCGGCGTCGAGCCGGGACACGACGTCGGCATAGGTGGCACACGCCGTGTCGACGATTCCGTGCGCGAGCTGGGCCGCCGCGTGGGTGAGCTCGCCGCGCACGCGGTGTCGTCGCAGTCGGGCGATCGCGTCGCCGTCGGGCTCGGACGCCGCTTCCGCGATGCCGATCGCGCGGTCGAGGAGCACGATCGCGTTGTTGGTGTCGCCGCGCAGCAGCGAGACGAGGCCGAGGCGCGCAACGGTCTCGCCGATCACCGCGTCGTCGGCGGGCAGGAAGCGGTCGTAGAGGGCCAGGGCGGTGGCGAGGCGGACGACGGCGTCCTCGTAGCGGTGTCGCGAGATCAGGATCGCGGCGACGCCGCGGCCGATCCCGGCGTCGAGCAGCTGTTCTTCCGGGCGCGCCGAGTCGAGCAGTCCGGACGCATAGTCGAAGCTCTCGAGCGCTTCGTCCTCGCGGGCGTCGGCGAGCCGGAGATGACCGAGCCGGGCGTGGATGCGCGCGCGCAGTGCGCGATGGGGCAGGGCGCTGCCTTCGAGGCTCGGCTCGTCGGGGCCCATCTCGTCGAGGTGCGCGATCGACTTCTCGTAGAGTGCTTCGGCATCTTCGCGACGACCGGCCTGTTGCTGCACCCAGCCGAGGCCGGCGAGCATGCGCGCCTTGTCGTCGGGAATCGCGTCGGAGGCGGTGCGGATCCGGAGTGCGCGTTCGGTCAACGACGAAGAGCGTGCTGGACGGTCGACCGCCTCGAGCAGATCGGCGAGACGTTCGAGGGTCTCCGCGACTTCGAGGCGGTCGTGATTCGGGATGCTCTCGCGCAACGCGATCGCGCGCTCGAGCAGCTCGATCGCG
>JAHEJV010000172.1 GCA_024638705.1 Deltaproteobacteria bacterium
GTCCCGATCCTCGGCACCCCCCCGGACGCCATCGACCGCGCCGAAGACCGCGAGCGCTTCGAGGCGCTGCTCGAACAGCTCGGTCTCGAGCGGCCGCCCGCGGGTCTCGCGCGCAGCGTCGAGGAGGCCGTCGCCGTCGCGGAGCGGGTCGGTTACCCCGTGCTCGTGCGGCCCTCCTACGTCCTCGGCGGCCGCGCGATGGAGATCGTTCACGACGAGGCGTCGCTCCACGCGTACATGCGCAACGCCGTGAAGGCCTCGCCCGAGCATCCGGTGCTCGTCGACCGCTTCCTCGCCGACGCGACCGAGGTGGACGTCGATGCCATCTGCGACGGCGACCGCGTCGTGATCGGCGGCATCATGGAGCACATCGAGCAGGCCGGCGTCCACTCGGGCGACAGCGCGTGCTCGATCCCGCCGTACTCGCTGACGAAGACGGTGATCGACGAGATCCTCGAGTCGACGCGCCGGCTCGCCCTCGAGCTCGGCGTGCGCGGCCTGATGAACGTCCAGTACGCGGTGAAGGGCGGAAAGCTCTACGTGATCGAGGTTAATCCGCGCGCCTCGCGCACGGTGCCTTTCGTGTCGAAGGCGATCGGTCGCCCGCTCGCGAAGCTCGCCGCGCTGGTGATGTCGGGAAAGAAGCTCGACGAGCTCGGCTACACCGAGGAGGTGTGGCCGCGCCACTATTCGGTGAAGGAGGCGGTCTTCCCGTTCGTGAAGTTCCCCGGCGCCGACACGCTGCTCGGTCCGGAGATGAAGAGCACGGGCGAGGTGATGGGCATCGACTCCGATTTCGGGCGCGCCTTCGGCAAGGCGCAGATCCAGGCCGGCAACAGCCTGCCCACGTCGGGAACCGTGCTCGTGTCGGTGAAGGAAGAGGACCGCGCCGCCATCGGACCGGTCGTGCTCGAGCTCGCGGAGTCGGGCTTCTCGGTGATCGCGACGCCGGGCACGGCGACGGCGATGGCCGCGATCGGTGTCGAAGCGCGACCCGTGGCGAAGGTGGGACGCGGCGGCGAAGGCGAGTCGGATACGGTCGGCTCGATCGAGGCCGGCGACGTCCAGCTCGTGATCAACACGGTCGGCAGCGATCCGACCGCCGTGCGCGATTCCGCCTCGATCCGCCGGACCGCGCTGCTGCGCGGCGTCCCCTACTTCACGACGGTGGCGGCGGCGCGGGCAGGGGCCGGGGCGATCCGCGCGCTGCAGGCCGAATCGATCGGCGTGCGCGCCCTCCAGGAGATCCACGGACTCGAGTGAGTAGCGACGACCGCAGCCCGGAGTCCCGCCGGGACGACCGCAGCCCCGTCCTGATCGGCGTCGGCGCCGTGACCCAGCGCGAGAGCGATCCCGCGCGCGCGCTCGAGCCGACCGCACTGATGGCGCGCGCGCTCGAAGCCGCCGCGGAAGACGCGGGTTCGCGGCGCTGGCTCGAGAGCGCCGACGCGATCGCAGTGCCGCGCGGCTTCTGGTCCTACCCGGATCCGGCGCGCCTCGTCGCGGACGAGATCGGGGCGAAGCAGGCGAAGACCTGGGTCGCCGAGATCGGGGTCCTCCAGACGACTCTCTTCGCCCGCGCGTGCCAGGCGATCCGCGACGGCGCCGCCGACACGGTGCTCGTCACCGGGGGCGAGGCGAAGCATCGCGCGATGCTCGCCGAGCGCGCCGGGGGCGTCGCACCGCTGACCGAGCAGGAAGACACCCTGGCCGACGAAGTCTGGCGACCCGAGGCGGACATCCTCCATCCGGTCGAGCTGGCGTCGCATCTCGGCATGCCGGTGCGCCAGTATGCCGTGATCGAGAACGCGTTGCGCTTCGCGGAGGGGCGGTCGCTCGCCGAGCACCGCGACGAGGTGGCGGAGATGTGGGCGGGGATGAGTCGCGTGGCGGCGGCGAACCCCGACGCCTGGAGCGACGAGGTGTTGTCGACCGAAGAGGTGCGCGACGCCGGCACCGGCAACCGCATGCTCGCCTTCCCCTACACCAAGCGACACAACTCGCAGTGGAACGTCGATCAGGCGGCGGGGATGATCTTCACCACGCGTGCGCTCGCCCGGGCGTCGGGGGTGCCCGAGAGCCAGTGGATCCATCCGCGCGCCGTCGCCGAGTCGAACCACATGCTGCCGCTCGTCGCGCGCGCCGAGCTGCACCGCTGTCCGGCCTTCGGTATCGCGGGGCGCGCGGCGCTCGCGCACGCGGAGCTGCACGTCGAAGAGCTCGCCCACGTCGAGCTCTACAGCTGCTTCCCCTCCGCGGTGCGCGTACAGCAGCGCGAGCTCGGCCTCGCCGAGGATCGCCCGGTCACCGTGACGGGAGGGATGGCGTTCGCCGGCGGACCGCTCAACAACTTCGTGCTCCAGGCGGCGGTGACGATGGCGCGTCGCCTGCGGCTCGAGCCGGGGGCCAGCGGGATGGTGAACGCGGTCAGCGGGATGCTGACGAAGCAGGGCGTGAGCCTCTGGTCGACGCGGGAGGGGGCGGGCTTCGAGGCTCTGGACGTGAGTGCCGAGGCCGAGCGCGAGACCCCGCGCGTCGCAGTCCGCGACGGCTTCACCGGCGAGGCCCGGGTGGCCGGATACACCGTGCTCTACGGCGCGGATGGACCGACCCACACCGTGGTGCTCGGCGACGCGGCAGACGGCGTCCGCGTCGTGGGCGTCGGGGAGGACGCCGCGCTCGCCGAGGCGGCGGTCGGCACCGAGATCATCGGGCGGGAGGTGCGCATCGACGCGGAGGGCGTGGCGCTCCTCGGCTGACGGGCGATACCCGAGCGTTGCGCTTCGCGGCTGCGATACCCAAGCGTCGCGGCCCGGGGCACACTGGCAGCGAAGCGGGTTCGCGGAGGAGTCGAGTGCAGCAGCGTCCGGAGAGCCCGGCCGAGAAAGCGATCGACGCGGTCGTGCGGCCGCTGTCCTTCGCCGCACAGGACGACTTCGCGAAGGCGGATCGCCTGCTCGGGCTCGAGTCGACGATCGTCGAGGCGGCGGCCCGGGGGTCGCAGGCCGCCGTCCCCAAAGACCTGCGCAAGGCGATGCGCGACGTCCGCGACGCATTCGATCGCGAGCTCGACGCGAAGCAGCGACGCGCCGCGATCGAGCGCGCGTTGAAGAAGCTCCAGCCCTTCGCCGATCCGGGCTGGGGCGCTCGGATGCTCGCGCAACCGACGACTGCGCTGCCCGGCCTCGGACCGCGTCGCGCGGCGATCCTCGCGAAGCGCGGCATCCGCACGGTCGAGGATCTGCTCTACCGGTTGCCCACCGCCTACGACGACCGGCGCGCGCTCGTGAACGTCGGCGCGCTCGAGGTGGGTCGCCGCGCGACCTTCGTCGCGCGCGTGCTCGGCAGCGGCTTCGGCGGCTGGCGCGGCCGGGGAGGGCGCGGCGGCCGGCTCTTCGAAGCCGTCGTCGGCGACGACACGGGGACCGTCGGACTGAAATGGTTCCGCGGCGGCGAGACGATCGAGCGCAGCGTTCGCAAGGGCGCGCTGCTGCTCATCACCGGAGACGTGAAGCGCTACCGCTTCTCGAAGGAGCTCCAGCACCCGGAGGTGGAGGTGCTGGCGGAGCCGGAGAAAGCGGGGCCGACGACGGACGATCCGGCCGAGCCATCGCCGGGAGCGGAACGAACCGCCCCGACCGGGAAGGCGAAGACGCCGCCGCAACGGGTGGTGCCGCGTTATGCGACGCCCGA
Source organism: Deltaproteobacteria bacterium (assembly GCA_024638705.1). Classification (GTDB taxonomy): domain Bacteria; phylum Myxococcota_A; class UBA9160; order UBA9160; family SMWR01; genus JAHEJV01. The sequence goes on from JAHEJV010000172.1 coordinate 3,694, forward strand.
CGGCATCCACCCGCGCGCGCTGCGTCAGGCGGTCGAGCGCGCCGTAGCGGACTATTCGGATCTCGTGCCGGGTCGGCTGCCCGAAGCACTCGTCGCGAAGCGGCGTCTGCCGACGCCGTCGGAAGCGCTCCGCGCGCTCCACACCCCCGAGAGCGATGCCGACGCGGAGGCCCTCGCCGCGGCCACGACGCCCGCGCACGAACGGCTGATCCTCGAAGAGCTCTACCTCCTGGAGCTCGGCCTCGCGCTGCGCCGCGACCAGAAGCTGCGCGCGCCCGGGTGGCCGATGCGCACCGACGGTCCGCGCCTGCGCGCCGCGCTGCGCGCGCTTCCCTTCGCGCTCACCGGCGCCCAACAGCGGGTCTGGCAAGAGATCGCCGCCGACCTCGGGCGCCCGCACCCGATGAGCCGGTTGCTGGAGGGCGATGTCGGGAGCGGGAAGACCGTCGTCGCCTATCTCGCGGCTGCGGCGGTCGCGGAATCCGGGCACCAGACCGCGCTGATGGCGCCGACCGAGCTGCTCGCCGAGCAGCACTTCCGCACGCTGCGCGATCTGGTCGGCACGACGACGCTCACCGTCGAGCTGCTGACCGCGTCGGCGACGGCGGGACACGCCGAGAACGTCCGTCACGGCCTCGCGGACGGCGAGATCGACGTCGCGGTCGGGACGCACGCGCTGCTCGGCGACGCGGTCACGTTCCGCAGTCGCGGCCTCGTCGTGGTGGACGAGCAGCACCGCTTCGGCGTGCGACAGCGCGCGGCCCTGCGCGGGGACGCGGAGGGCCCGCAGCCGCACACGCTCGTGATGACCGCGACGCCGATCCCGCGCACGCTGGCGATGACCTTGCACGGTGATCTCGATCTCAGCGTGATCGACGAGCTTCCGCCCGGGCGTCGCCCCGTCCGGACGCTGCTGTTGCGCGCCGGGGAGGGACGCGAAGTCGCGCGCCTGTTGCGCGAGACCGCCGAGCGCGGCGAGCAGGTGTACGTCGTCTATCCGCTGATCGAGGAATCCGAGCGCAGCGACCTGCGCGCGGCGAGCGAGTCGGCGGAACGCATCCGCGCGGCGTTTCCGGAGATCTCCGTCGATCTCGTCCACGGACGGATGGACGCCGCGTCGCGCCACGAGGCGATGCGGCGCTTCGACACCGGCGAGACCCAGGTGCTGGTGTCGACGACCGTGATCGAGGTCGGCGTCGACGTCGCGAACGCGACGCTGATGATCGTCGAGCACGCCGAACGATTCGGTCTCGCCCAGCTCCACCAGCTGCGCGGCCGCGTCGGGCGGGGCCACAAGCCGGGGACGTGCGTCCTGGTGTCGCGCGGCACCACCGAGGGCAGCGAGGCCCGCCTCGCCGCGATGCTCGAGACCACTGACGGCTTCGCGATCGCCGATGCCGATCTCCAGATCCGCGGCCCGGGAGAGTTCCTCGGCACGCGTCAGCACGGAAGGCTCCCCGACCTGCGCATCGCCGACCTCGTGCGCGACCGCCGCTGGCTCACGATCGCGCGCGACGAAGCCCGCGCCACCGTCGCGCGCGACCCCGGCCTCCGCCGCGCGGCCCCCCTCCGCCACGCCGTCGCCACCCGCTGGGGCGACGCCCTCCAGCTCTCCGAAGTCGGCTGATCGCCCCCTGCCTGCGAAGGGAATCGGGAGTGGGTGTGGGGAGGGACCTCGCCGATGTTCAGCGCGCCCCGTGTTCCGGAAGAACCGAGAACGCCCGCCGGCCCGGTAGGCGAGGTCCCTCCCCACACCCACGGACCACAGCCTCGAAGCTCCGGTCCGATCTGATCCGATCAGACGCCTCCGCCTAATAGACGATCCCCGCCGAAGCGGCCTGCCGACGCACGCTCTCCAACACCTTCGCGTCGAAGCCGTCGCCTTCCCCCGAGGCTTCTCGCCGCGCCGTCTCCGCCGCCACGTAGGTGTCGCGATCGGCCGACAGGGCGTCGATCTTCGCCTGCACCTGCTTGCGCGCCTCGAGCTTCTCCTTCACGAACGCCTCGCGCGCCGGCGCCGGCAGCGCCTGCAGCTCGGCAGGGAGTTCGGGCTCGGCGATGTCGTCGAGCGACGTCGCACCGCTCGCGATCGCATCCACGAGATCGGCGCGACCCGCGTTGACGCGTCCACCGAGCTTCGAGAGGAAGCCGAGCCGCGACGCCACGGTGGCGGGTGGCGCCTCCGCCGCGCGGTCCCGCTTCGCTTCGAGCTCGGCGCGTTCTTCTGCGGCACCGTAGGGCACGACCGTCTCCGAGAGCGCGCGGTTGAGCTTCGCGAGCTCCTCGTCCATCGGCGTCGCCATCGCGAGCATGCCGCCGTCCTGGCGGATCGCGGCGTAGGTGCCGCCGCCGACCCGCGCGATCTGCTGCCAGATCTCGGTCGTGTGGCCCATCGTCCCGCACTGCACGGTGTTGACGACGATCCCGCGCTGACGCGCGAGGCGGACGCTGCGTTCGAAGCCGACGTCGTCGGGATAGTCGAGGTGGGGAGGCGCGTCGCCGACGAGGAAGATCACGCGATAGACGTCGTCGCCGCTCGACCACGCGAGGCGATTCACCGCTTCGTGGAGCGCCTGGTTCACCGATTCCGGCGTGTCGCCGCCGCCGCCCGCCGAGTAGGCCTGGAGGTTCGCGTAGACCGCGTCGATGTCGTCGGTGAGGTCGTGGACGCGCGTCACGTAGTCGTCGCCGCGATCGCGGTAGCCGACGAGGGCCATGCGCACCTCCGGCGTCGGGTTGCCGCTGGCGAGCTGGTTCGCGATCGACCAGATCTTCTGTTTCGCGCCGTCGATCAGGCCCGACATCGAGCCGGTGGTGTCGAGCACGAAGGCGACCTCGACGCGCGGCGCGCTCTGGGAGACGACCGGGACGGCCGTGACGTCGATCGGCGCCGGCTGCGGCGTGGCGATCGGGCGGTGCACGAGCGGGCCGCCTGCGTGCGCGACCCAGGCCGTCGCGGCCAGCAGGACGACCAGGAGAGCGGCTCGCGCGCTTCGGGAACGGAATGCGTTTCGGAACATGGTGGGACTCCTTCGGTTGGGTTCGCAGCCAGGCTAGGCAGGGCGCGGTGGCATCACCGTCAAGGCGCCGTAAAGCAATCCCCGACCGATTTACGTGCGCGTTACGTCACGGGATGGGAATAGAATGGTCGCGACCCCGCGGCTCGCGCGAGGCGCGGGGCGGAGGCGGGCCCGTGAGCGAAGCGAAGACCGATTGCATCTTCTGCCAGATCGTGGCCGGCGACGCGCCGGCCCACGTCGTGTGGGAGGACGAGCGCACGCTCACCTTCATGGACATCGCGCCGGTCGTGGACGGCCACACGCTGATCATCCCGAAGGCCCACTGCGACGATCTCTTCGCAGCCGACCCGGTCGACCTGCGCGCGGTGGTCTCGCTCTCGCACCGGGTCGCGCACGCGATCGGGCACGTGCTGCATCCGGACGGGCTCGGCGTCTTCCAGTTGAATGGCTCGGCAGCGGGCCAGACCGTCTTCCACTACCACATGCACCTGATCCCGCGGAACCACGGCGATCCGTTGCGGATGCACGGCCGCAAGCCAGGCGATCCCGCGCGGCTCGCCGAGCTGGCGAAGGAGCTGCGCGAAGCGATGGAGATCGCCTGAGGTGCGTTCCTAGAGCCCCGGCACCGCCTCGATCTCGATCGGGATGCCGTTCAGCACCGCGGTGCCCGAGAGCGGATCGAGGGCCATCTCGTCGGTGAGGACGTTCGAGTTCGTGCCCGGACGCTTCGCCGCGACCTCGAGCTTCGTCCCGGCTTCGTCGTGACCCCAGCCGTGGGGCAGGCTCGCGACGCCGCGGGCGATCGCGTCGGTGACCTCGACGGGTGCGACCACGCTGCCCACGCGCGAGGACACGCGCGCCAGCGCGCCGTTCTCGAGGCCGCGCGCCGCGGCGTCGTCGGGGTGGAGCTGCAGGGTGCAGCGCACCGGGCCCTTCGCGAGCATCGGCAGGTTGTGCATCCACGAGTTGTTCGATCGCACGTGGCGGCGGCCGACGAGCAGCATGCCGTCGGTGTCGCGGTCGAGGGTGTCGGCGAGGCGGGCGAGGTCGGCCATCACCATCTCGGGCGCGAGCTCGATCCGGCCGCTCGGGGTGCGCAGCACTTCCGGGATGCGCGGGGCGAGCGGACCGAGATCGACACCGTGGGGGTTCTCGATCAGCTTCCGAAGCGAGAGGCCTTCGGGATCGGCGCCGAAGCCGTCGCCATAGGCACCGGTGCGGAGCTGGAAGTCGACCAGGCGCTCGGGTCCGCGTAGCGGTTCCAGCGCGGCGAGGATCTCGTCGGCGTCGCGCCCGGCGATCGGTCCGTCGCTGGCACCGACGGCCGACTGCACCTGCATCGCGATGATCGTGTCGTCGAGGGCGTCGACGTCGGCCTTCGGACCCTGGCCGGTCAGGATGCCGGTCAGGCGCAGCAGGATCTGCCACTCGGGCAACGAGCCGGCCGGGGGCTCGAAGACGGGCGGCGAATAGCGCGCCCAGTTGCGCACCGAGAACTGCGGGAAGATGACGTCGTAGTGCGACTGTTCGAGGGGCGAGAGGCCCGGCAGGATCACGTCGGCGTGTCGCGTCGTTTCGTTCAGGTAGATGTCGACGCTGACCATGAACTCGAGGGACGCGAGCGCCTTCGCGAGTCGACCTGCGTTGGGAGTGCTCACCGCGGGATTGCCGGCGATCGTGAGCAGTGCGCGGATCCGACCCTCGCCCGGCGTCTCGATCTCCTCGGCGAGGCACGCGCAGGGGAGCTCGCCGAACACTTCCGGGGCGCCGCGCACGCGGCTGCTGAAGCGATGCATGCGTACGCCGCCGCCTTTGCCCGGCTTGCCGCGCGTGTTCGCCGCGAAGGCCGCCGCCTTCGGGAACATCGCGCCGCCCGGCCGGTCGAGTTGACCGGCGAGGACGTTGAGCACGTCGACGAGCCAGCTCGCCGTCGTGCCGAACTCGGTCGTGGTGGTGCCAATCCGGCCGTAGACGCAGCCCCCGTCCGCCGCGGCGAGCTCGCGCGCGAGACGGCGGATCGTTTCGGCGGGGACGCCGCACTGGGCCGCGACGACCTCGGGCGCGAAGGCGGCGATCGCGTGCTTCACTTCCTCGACGCCGGCGGTCCACTCTTCCAGGCGGCCGAGCGCGACGAGGTTCTCGTCGCAGAGGGTGTGCACCATACCCGCGAGCAGCAGGGCGTCGGTGCCGGGCCGGATCGCGACGTGCTCGTCGGCGATGTCGGCGGTTTCGCTGCGCCGCGGGTCGACGACGACGAGGCGGCCGCCGCGCTCGCGCATCTTGCGCGCGCGCCCGCGGAAGTCGGGAACGGTGAACAGGCTGCCGTTGCTCGCCATCGGGTTGGCGCCGAGCATCAGCATCCACTGGGAGCGGTCGATGTCCGGGATCGGCACGCTGAGCCCGCCGCCGAACATCAGTGCCGTAGCGACCTGCTTCGGGTACTGGTCGACGGTGCTGGCGCTGAAGCGGTTCTTGTTGCGGAAGGCGGTCAGCAGCGCCGCGTTGTACGTGACCAATGAAGTGTTGTGCGCGCCCGGGTTGCCGAGGTAGAAGCCGAGCGCGTCGTTGCCGTGCTGCTCGAGAATGGGTCGAAGACCGCGGTCGATCGCCTCGAAGGCCTCGTCCCAGGACGCGGGCTCGTGTCGGCCGTTGCGCTTGATCAGCGGCTGGCGCAGGCGATCGGGATCCGCGTCGAGCTCCTTGAGCGCCGCGCCCTTCGGGCAGATGAAGCCGTGGCTGAAGACGTCTTCGGCATCGCCGCGCACCGAAACGACTTCGCGTCCCTTCACTTCGAAGGTGAGGCCGCAGGCGGCCTCGCACACGGTGCACTGGTGGAGATGCGTCGTCGTCTCGCTCATGCGGGCTCCTCTTCGCTCCGCGTGGATAGCGGGGCAGGGGAGCATTATAGGCAGCCTCGGCGCCGCGGGGCTCGGGTATGCTGCCACCCACGATCGGCGAAGCGAAGCGAGGAGACCGGATGGCGCGAATCGACGAGTACGAAGACCAGGACGCACTCGGGCTCGCCGAATGGGTGCGCAACGGAGAGGTCACGCCGAGCGAGCTGCTCGAGGCCGCCGTCCTGCGTGTCGAGGAGCGCGATCCGGCGCTCAACGCCGTCGTGATCCGCGCCTTCGAAGA
>JAHEJV010000494.1 GCA_024638705.1 Deltaproteobacteria bacterium
GATCGCGGCGACGCGCTCCACTACGCCCCCGACGCCGTCGTCGACCACGTGAACCTCTCGCGCGGCGGGCCGTGGCTCGCTGCGCTCTTCGCGGCGGGCCGGATCTACGCGGCGGAGCGAGCGCGGGAATGGAGTGCTGGGCTCCGAGCGCTCTACACCGTCGCGTGGCCGGCGATCCCGTTCGTGCGTCTGGCGCGGCTCTTCGCCGACTGGCCTCGCGACGTCCCGGGCCTGCCCGGTCGCACGAGGCTCGCCCCGACCCTGCTCCTCGGCCTCGTCGCCGACGCCGCGGGACAGGCCGCCGGCTTCGCGATGGGCGCGGGCGACGCCGCGTCGCGCCTGCTCCGCTTCGAGTTCGGGCGCGCGCCGTACGTGCGTCCGGCGGAGCGGGCGCTGCTCGAGGCAACGCCTCGATGAGCGCCGACCTTGCGCTCGCCACCGATCGTCTCCGCTCGGCCGCGGCGGCGCTGGCCTGGAGCACGCCCGCCTCGCGCGACGCCCTCGATCGCCAGCGCGACGACCGCTTGCGGAGGCTCGTCGCGCACGCCGCGACGCGCGTGCCCTTCTATCGCGATCGCTACGCGCGCCACGGCGCGGACGCGTCCCAGGTGCGCGGCGTCACCGACCTCGAACGGCTGCCGATCGTCGGCAAGGCGGATCTCCAGTCCTGCGACGAACGCGACCTGCTCGCCGACGGCGCCGACCCGGCGCGCCTGGTCGAGCGGCGCACCACCGGCTCCACCGGCCAGCGCCTGTGCATCCGACGCACCTGGCTCGAGGAGCGCACGCTCGGCGCCTATCGCTGGCGCGCGTTGGCGTCCTTCGGCGCGCGGCGCCGCGACCGCTTCGCGGAGGTCGAGGAGCCGCTCGACGCCGGTTCCGGCGACGCCACCGGGCTGCACGCGTGGCTCCAACGCGCCGGGCTCTACCGGCAACAGCGGCTCGACGCACTCGACGAACCGGAGGCGATCCTCGCCGCGCTCGTCGCCGGGCAGCCCGACGTGCTCTCGGGTTATGCGGGCGTCGTCGCGCGCGTCGCCCGGGAGGCGCTGGCGCAGGGCGAGACCCGCGTGCGTCCGCGCCTCGTCGCGCTCCACTCCGACACGCTCACGACCCAGATGCGAGCCGCGGTCACCGAAGCGTTCGCGACGCGCGTCTTCGCGCTCTACGACTGCAACGAGTGCAACGTCGTCGCGTGGGAATGCCCGGAGACCGGCGTCTTCCACACCAGCGACGACACGGTGATCGTCGAGGTGCTCCGCCCCGACGGCAGCGCCGCCGCGCCCGGCGAGAGCGGGGAAGTCGTGCTCACCTCGCTGCACTCGTTCGCGATGCCCTTCGTGCGCTACCGGATCGGCGACGTCCTCGTGCAGGGCGATCCGCACTGCACGTGCGGGAGCGCCTTCGCGACGATCCGGGCCGTGCAGGGACGCATGTTCGACTATTTCCCGCTCGCCGACGGGCGCACGATCCATCCCTACGAGCTGGTGAACATCCTCGGCGAGCGGGCGCCCTGGGTGGCCGAGTATCGCCTCGTGCAGGAGCGCCGCGATCTGGTCCGGCTCTCCTACTGCGCGCGCGAGAGTCCCACCGAGGCGCAGCTCGACCACCTCGGAACCGGCCTGCGCGACTTCCTCGGGCCGGCCGTGGCCCTCGAAGTGGAAGCGGTCGACGCCTTCGACTCCGAGGGTCGTGCGAAGACACGCGTGTGTCGCTCGCGGGTCGCTTCGGACTACGATGGCACGGACGACGCTTCCGAGGGCTCGCGATGAACGGGCGAGACGACATGGCGAAGCGGGACGGCGACGAGATCCGCTACTGGGATTCCGTCGGTGCGGCCTGGGGCCGCGACCATCCGCAGCGGCTGTGGCGCGCCCACGCCGACGCGGTGAACCGACGCCTCGTCGAGGCGTGGATCCCGGCCTCGGGCGAGGGCCATCTCCTCAAGACCGACGGCTTCGACGAGGCCGTGGCCGAAGGCGTCTCGGAGGCGCTGCGCGGACGTTGCGCGCGCTTCACCGTGATCGACCTCGCGCCCGAGACGCTGCGCCGCGCGGCGCCGCGTCTGCACTCCGGTCGACCCACGGCCGCCGACGTGCGCGCCCTCCCCTTTCCCGACGCGAGCTTCGACACCGTGCTCTCGCTCTCGACCCTCGACCACTTCGCGACGCGTGAGGAGCTGATCGGATCGCTCTGCGAGCTGCGGCGCGTCAGCGCGCCGGGCGCGACGCTCGTCCTCACGCTCGACAATCCGCAGAATCCGATGCTCTCCCTGCGCGGCGCGCTGCCCTACGCCTGGTTGAACCGCATCGGCGTCGTGCCCTACTACGTGGGCGTGAACCTCTCGCCGACGGCGCTGCGCGGGGCGATCGAGAGCGCCGGCTTCGTCGTCGAGGAGGTGCGCGCGATGCTGCACGTGCCTCGCGTCCTCGCGATTCCGCTCTCGCGTGTCGTCCAGCGCTTCGCGTCCGACCGCGGTCGGGCGCGCTGGCTGCGCTGGCTCGCAGCCTTCGAGTCGCTCGAGCGTCTTCCGACGCGCTTCGTCACCGGACACTTCGTCGCGGTGCGCGCGCGCGTCCCGAAGACGTGAAGACGCCGCGTCTCCCGCGCCAGCTGGCCGACGACCCGGCCGCCCGGGGCCTCGCCGAAGC
>JAHEJV010000495.1 GCA_024638705.1 Deltaproteobacteria bacterium
CGTACAGGTGTCGGGCACGGCGCCGCTCGAACGCGTGGAGGTGATCCGCAGCGGGGTCGTGCTCGCCGGCCCCGATCTCGACGGCGCCCTCGACGCCACCGTGCAGGCCGACCTCGAGAACCTCGAAGCCGGCGAGTACGTCTACGTCCGCGCGCTCCAGCGCGACGGCGGCGCCGCCTGGTCGAGCCCGATCTTCGTCGGACGTTAGGGGCGGGCCGAGTGACGGTGGCGCCCCTCGTCTCGGTTCTGCTGCCCGTCCGCGACGCGGAGGCGACGCTCGGCGCGGCGCTGCACAGCGTGGCGCGTCAGCGCGGGGTGGCGTTCGAGTGCGTCGTGATGGACGACGGATCGACGGACGCGAGCCGGGCGGTCGCGGAGCGACGAGCGTGCACGGACGCGCGCTTTCGCGTGGTTGCGACGGAAGCCCGAGGCCTGGTGCACGCGCTGAACGCCGGCCTCGAAGCGTGCCGTGGCGACTTCGTCGCCCGCCTCGACGCGGACGACTGGATGCACCGCGACCGGCTCGCCCTTCAGCTCCGCGCACTGGACGCCGCGCCGCACCTGGCCGGCGTCGGCTCGCACGTCCGCCTCTTCCCGCGCAGCGCGCTCGGCGAGGGGATGCGCGCCTACGAGCGTTGGCTGTCGGGTCTCCGGAGCGCCGCCGACGTCCGTCGCGACGCCTTCGTCGAATGCCCGATCGCCCACCCCGCCCTCTTCGTGCGGCGCGCGGTGCTGGCGCGCCACCGCTATCGCGACGTCGGCTGGCCCGAGGACTACGACCTCGTGCTCCGCATGCTCGGAGCGGGCGACGCGTTGGGCGTCGTGCCGCGGCGCCTCGTCGGGTGGCGCCACACACCCGGCCGGCTCTCGCAGAATCACGACGCCTACTCCGACGCGCGCTTCACCGCGTGCAAGGCGCACTTCCTGCGTCGCGGCTTCCTCGCGCGACACGAGCGCTACCGGCTCTGGGGTTTCGGCGGCACGGGCCGAGCGCTCGCGAAGGCGCTGCGCGCCGAAGACCGGCAGCTCGACGCGATCGTCGAGCTGCACCCCGGCCGCCTCGGCCAGCGCATCCACGGTGCCCCCGTGATCCCGCCGGAACGCCTCGGCCCGCCCGGCCGGCTCCCCCTCGTGGTGTCGGTCGCAGGCGCCGAAGCGCGCACCCGCATCCGTGGGGAGCTTGCGAGGATGGGGTGGCGTGAAGGCGCGGACTACCTGTGCGCGGCTTGATCGGGATGGAAACGGGCTCGACGATTCCGGGGTGCGGGGCCCGAAGTTCGGCGGAGGCATCCTTTCGACTTCGCTCGGCTTCGCCTCGCTGCGCGCGCGCCGGCTCTGCCGGCGCGCTTGCTAGAACTCCACATACCCCGGCACGCGCGGGAACGGGATCACGTCGCGGATGTTCTTCATCCCGGTCATGAACTGCACGATGCGCTCGAAGCCGAGGCCGAAGCCGGCGTGGGGCGCCGAGCCGAAACGGCGCAGGTCGAGATACCAGCCGTACTCCTCGGGATCGAGGCCCGCCGCGACGATGCGCTGCCGCAACACGTCCTCGCGGTGCTCCCGCTGCGACCCGCCAATGATCTCGCCCACCTTCGGCACGAGCACGTCCATCGCGCGCACCGTTTTCTCGTCCTCGTTCGCGTACATGTAGAAGGCTTTGATCGCGGCCGGGTAGTCGGTGACGATCACGGGACGTCCGACGTGCTCCTCGGCGAGGTAGCGCTCGTGCTCGCTCTGGAGGTCGGCGCCCCACTTCACTGGGAACTCGAAGTCGCGGCCACTGCGCTCGAGGATCTCGACCGCCTCGGTGTAGGTGAGGCGCTCGAAGGGCGCTTCGACGATGTGTTCGAGCGTCGCGATCACCGTGTCATCGATGCGCTGGTTGAAGAACGCGAGGTCGTCGGGGCAGCGGTCGAGGACGGCGGTGAAGATCGCCTTCAAGAAGGCTTCGGCCGTGTCCATGTCCCCGGCGAGGTCGCAGAAGGCCATCTCCGGCTCGACCATCCAGAACTCGGCGAGGTGACGACTGGTGTTCGAGTTCTCGGCGCGGAACGTGGGGCCGAAGGTGTAGACATTCGTCATCGCCAGCGCGCCGATCTCGGCTTCGAGCTGGCCGGAGACGGTGAGGAAGGCCTGGCGCCCGAAGAAGTCGCTCTCCCAGTCCACCGAACCGGCGTCGTCGCGCGGCGGGTTCGCCGCATCGAGGGTGCTCACTCGGAACAGCTCGCCCGCGCCCTCTGCGTCGGACGCGGTGATCACCGGCGTGTGCAGGTAGAGGAAGCCGCGCTCCTGGAAGAACTGGTGGATCGCGAAGGACGCCGCGTTGCGCACCCGCCACACGGCGCCGACCGTGTTCGTGCGCGGACGCAGGTGGGCGATCGTGCGCAGGAACTCGAACGAGTGCCGCTTCTTCTGCAGCGGGTAGTCGCCGGTGACGCCGCCGACGAGCGCGACGTCGGTCGCGTGGATCTCGAACTTCTGACCCTTCCCCGGTGAGTCGACGAGCTCGCCCGTCACCGAGACCGCGCAGCCCGTACCGAGCCCACGCACGACGTCCTCGTAGTTCGCGAGCTTCGGGTCCGCGACCGCCTGGATACCGGCGAAGCACGAACCGTCCGCCACCTCGAGGAAG
>JAHEJV010000496.1 GCA_024638705.1 Deltaproteobacteria bacterium
GCTGCGCGCCGGCGCTTTGCGCCGCCTTGCGTGGGGGCGTGCGCCCGGGGCGTGCGGAGTGAAGTCGGGCGCGGGCTCGATGATTCGGGAGTGCGGGGTGCAGGCGGGGGTCGGAGGCACCCTTTCGACTTCGCTCGCCTGCGGCTCGCTGCGCGCCGGCGCTTTGCGCCGGCTTGCTAGGTAAACCAGCTCTTCCGCGTGGCCAGCCCGTCGGCGATCAGGCGCTTGATCTCGTCCTTCACCACGTCGACGCGCTCCTGGATCGTGGCATCGTCCTCGTTCGGATCGCCCTCGAAGGTGAGCGGGTTGCCGAAGTGGATGTGGAACTTCACCGGCAGCGGCAGGAAGCCGGCGAGACCGAGGAACGGGAAGGTGAGCGTGATCGGGAACGCCGGCGAACCGAACAGGCGCCCGACCGAGCGCAGGTTCGCGATGCCGGGCGACTGCTCTTCCGCGCCGACGATACCGATCGGCACGATCGGCGTGCCCGTCTCGAGGGCGAGGCGCAGGAAGCCGAGCCCGAAGCGCTGGAGCTGATAGCGCTGGCTGTAGGTCTTCACGAAGCCGCGCTCGCCTTCGGGAAAGACCATGATCGCCTCTTCCTGCTCGAGCAGGTTGACGCAGTTCTGCGGCCGACCGACGACGCTGCCCGAGCGCTGCATCATCACGTTGAAGAACGGGATCGTCGGCAGGAAGTACTCGCCCATCCCCCGCACGACGCGCGGCGGCTCGCCCTCGAAGAACATCGCGGCCGCGAGCATCGCGCCGTCGAAGGCCACGGTGTTGCCGGCGTGGTTCGCGATCAACAGCACGCGGCCTTCGGGGACGCGCTCGATGCCGCGCGTCTCGACCCGCAGCCAGTACTTGTAGAGCGCGCCCATCGTGAGCATCTGGTTGCGCATGTTGCGCGGCTCGAAGCCGAAGGGATCGAAGCCGTAGCGATTGAGTCGCGTCGGGATGCGCGCCAGACGCTCGTCGATCTCCTCGCGCATCTCCTGGAGGCCGTCGGGAAGCAGCCGTTCGATCAGGCCGAGCGACTTCTCGTCGTACTCGTATCGCGGCGTGGTCGTGAGGGGGGAATCGTTCGCCATCCAAGCTCCGCGCGGAAGAGCGCCAGTGCCGCGTCCCAGCTCGCCCGGGCCGCGACCGCATCGTAGTGGTCCGGGCGCGCCGGATCGAGGTATTCCGGAGTAGCGCCCGACGCGACCTGCACTTCGCAGGGTACGGCGGCGGTCTGGAGTCCCTCCTCGAGCGCGGACGCGCGGCCTTCCTCGAAACCCGCATCCTTCTCGGCGAAGACGGCGAGCACCGGGCCTTCCACGGCGTCCCAGGAATTCGCCTCTCCTGCCGGCGGCGCGCCTCCGAACATCACGACCGCTCCCACGCGCGCCCCGCGTGAGGCCGCATCGAGGGCCAGGCGGCCGCCCCGCCCGAAGCCGAGGACGCCCACCTGGGCGCCGTCCGTCGCGTCCTGGCAGAAGAGCGCGTGGATCGCGGCGTCCACCGCGGCACGCTCGTCGTCCTGGATCGCGGCGTCCTCGGATGCCGGCAGGACGGGCGCGAACGCGACGAACCCGTGGCGCGCCAGACGGCCGCAGGCCTCGCCGAGCAGGGCCTCGCAGCCGGACTCGCAGAGCACCACGACGCCGCGCCCGCGGCCGGTATCGGGCGTCGCGAGGCGTCCATTGCGATCCACGGTCTCGCGATCCACCGATTCGGGGTTCGACACGCTTCCTCCGACGACGCGTCGTTAGCACGCGCGCAGAAGCCCTATCGACTTGTACACTGCGCCGCATGAGCGACCCCGCCCCGGCAGCGCTCCCGTCGGCGGTCGCCTCGCTCCTGGCCGGCCTCGACGCGGACGGCTTTGCGTCCCATCTGGTGGGCGCGGCCGCCGAGGCGGTCTGGCGTGGCGAGCCGGTCCGCGACTTCGAGGTGGCCGTCGCCGCCGACGCCGCGACCCTGCGCGCGCGCTTTCCGAACGCGGTTCCGCTCGACGCCTCGCGCGACGGCGAGTCGCGGCGCTGGATGCTGCCCACCCCCGAAGGTCCCGTCGACCTGCTCGCCGACTGTCACGACCTCGGCGAGTTTCTCGCCGCGCAGGACTTCACCCTGAACGCGCTCGCGATCGACGCCGCCGGCGCGGTCACCGATCCCTTCGACGGACGCAGCGACCTCGCGGCGAAGCGATTGCGCTGCGTCGGCAAGCCGGTGGACGTGTTCGCGCGCGATCCGCTGCGTCGACTGCGCGCGGTGCGCCTCGTCGCGACGCGCGGCCTCGAACCCGACGCGGAGCTCGCGCGCGCGCTGTGCGTGACCGGGCGCGCGTTCGCCGGGGTGGCCGCAGCGCGGCTGCGCGACGAGCTGCACGAGCTGCTCCTCGCCGACGGCGCCGAGCACGGCCTCCGCCTGCTGCGTCGCAGCGGACTCGAAGCGGCACTCGCCGAGGGAGTCGGCGAGGACGCCGCCGCCGTGGTGGCCGCCCTCCCCCGCGACCTCACCCTGCGCCTCGCCGGATGGCTGCGCGGCGCGCGCGTCGTGCGGAACCTGCGAGGACTGCGCGAGCCCCGCGAGCGCGTGCTCCACATCGAGCGTCTGCTGCAGCTGCATCCGGTCGAACACATCGCGTCCG
>JAHEJV010000497.1 GCA_024638705.1 Deltaproteobacteria bacterium
ACAGGTCGACGACCTCGCCTTCGACGCGGACGACACGGACTGCACCCGCATCGAGTCCGTTCACGCGCGCAAGTCCGCGGCGCTGATCGCGGTGTCGATCGTCGGCGGCGCGCGCCTGGCCGGCGCCGACGCCCCCACCCTCACGCGAATGCGCCACTTCGGCACGCGGGTCGGGGTCGCGTTCCAGATCGCCGACGACGTGCTCGACGCGGGCGAGGCCGACGCCTGCTCGATGGTGCGCGCGATCGGCGTCGACGCCGCGCGCGAGCGTGCCGAGGGGCTGCTCGCATCGGCGCTGGGCGAGGTCGAAGGGCTCGGCGAGCGCGCGGAGCCGCTGCGCGCGCTCGCACGCTACGCCGTCTGGAGAAGCGAATGACCGAACCGCTGTTGCACGCCATCGATTCGCCCGACGATCTCCGCAAGCTGTCGCCCGACCAGGTGGAGCAGGTCACGCGAGAGCTGCGCGACGAGATCGTCGGCACGGTTTCGCGCACCGGCGGGCACCTCGCCTCCAGCCTCGGAGCGATCGAGCTGCTGACCGCGATCCACTACACCTTCGACACGCCGCGAGACCGTCTGATCCTCGACGTCGGCCACCAGGGCTACCCGCACAAGATGTTGACCGGGCGCCGCACGGCCTTCGACCGCATCGGTCAAGAGGACGGCATCGCGAAGTTCCTGCGCCGCGCCGAGTCCGAGTACGACGCCTTCGGCGCCGGGCACGCCGGCACGTCGATCAGCGCCGCGCTCGGCATGGCGCGTGCGATCGAGCACCAGGGCCGCGACCAGTGTGCGATCGCGTTCATCGGCGACGGCGGCATGACGGCCGGCATGGCGTTCGAGGCGCTGAACCACGCCGGTCACCTGAAGCAGAAGAACCTGGTGGTGGTGCTGAACGACAACGAGATGTCGATCTCGCCGAACGTCGGCGCGCTGTCGTCCTACCTGTCGCGCAACCTGTCGCGGCCGATGGTGCGACGCATGAAGGGGTGGGCGAAGGAGTTCCTCGGCACGATGCCCGGCGACATGGGCTACTGGGCCCACAAGGCCGAGGAGTCGCTCAAGGTCTTCTTCTCGCCGGGGCTGCTCTTCGAGGCGCTCAACTTCAAGTACGTCGGTCCGATCCAGGGACACCGCGTCGACGTGCTGCTCGAGACCTTCGCGAACGTGAAGACGATGCTCGCGCACGGCGAGGGGCCGATCCTCGTGCACGCGATCACTTCGAAGGGCTACGGCTACGAGCCCGCACAGCAGGACCCCTTCAAGTATCACGGCGTCGGCGCCTTCGACGTGAAGTCCGGGGCCTTCCCGCCTTCGAAGCCCGGCCCGCCGAAATACCAGAACGTCTTCGCCGACACCCTGATTCGACTGGCGCGCGAAGATGAACGCATCGTGGCCATCACGGCCGCGATGGCGGACGGCACCGGCCTCGACCGATTCAAGGAGGTCTTTCCCGACCGTTTCTACGACGTGGGCATCGCCGAACAACACGCGGTGACCTTCGCCGCGGGCCTTGCCACCGAGGGCATGAAGCCCGTTCCGGCGATCTATTCGACCTTCCTGCAGCGCGCGTACGACCAGGTCGTGCACGACGTCTGCCTCCAGAACCTGGACGTCACCTTCGCCCTCGACCGCGCGGGGATCGTCGGCGCCGACGGGGCCACCCATCAGGGTTTCTACGACATCGGCTACCTGCGTTCTCTCCCGAACGTGATCTTGATGGCGCCGAAGGACGAGAACGAGCTGCAGCACATGGTGCGGACCGCCGTCGAATACCCGGGGCCCGCCGCCGTGCGCTTCCCGCGCGGAGCCGGCTTCGGAGTACCGCTCGACCCGGAGATCAAGGCCGTTCCTGTCGGCGAGGCGGAGCTGTTGCGGGACGGCGACGACGTCGCGGTCGTGGCGATCGGCACGCTCGCTCACGTCGCACTCGAAGCCGCGTCCGAACTCGCGGCGCAGAACGTTTCGGCCGCGGTGTTGAACGCCCGTTTCGCCAAACCCCTCGACCGCGAGCGCATCATCGGGTTGGCGCGCCGTTGTCGGGCGCTGGTGACCGTCGAGGAGCACTGCGAGATGGGGGGCTTCGGTGCGGCCGTACTGGAACTCCTCTCGGAAGAGGGCATCCGGATCTCCACGCGCTGTATCGGCATCCCGGACCGGATCGTCGAGCACGCCGACCCGGCGGCGCTCTTCGCCGAATTCGGTCTGGACGCCGACGGCATCGCCCGGGCGGCGACGGAGCTTCTCGCGGAGCACCCCTCCCGCTGAAGGGCCGCCGGCTCGACGAACGGCTCGTGGACGAGGCGCTCGCTGAATCCCGCACCCGGGCACAGGCCTTGATCCGCGCCGGTCGCGTCCTCGTCGACGACGTCCCCGTCGACAAACCCGGTACGCGGGTGCGAGACGAAGCGCGACTTCGGGTCCGCGGCAGCGATCGCCGCTTTGTGTCGCGCGGCGGCGACAAGCTGGCGGGCGCGCTCGCCGACCTCGACATCGATCCCCGCGGCCTGCTGTGTCTCGACGTGGGAGCGTCCACGGGCGGCTTCAGCGACTGCCTGCTCCAGGCGGGTGCCCGCCACGTCGTCGCCGTCGACGTCGGGCACGGCCAGCTGCACGAAAGCCTGCGTCAG
>JAHEJV010000498.1 GCA_024638705.1 Deltaproteobacteria bacterium
GCCACGAGCGCCTCCCAATCGGCCGCGGCGCTCGCGAGGTCGCCGCGCGACGCGAGGCGGCGGATCGCGCGCAGCATCGGCGGCGCGGCGTCGGCGGGCCGCTCGCAGGCGACGGCCGCTCGCAGCAGCGCGCGAGCGAGCTTCGGGTCGTCCCCGCCCTCGGAGATCTCGGACGCGAGCATCGCGAAGGCGGCCGCGGGATCGCCGCCGTTCAGGGCTTCGACCGCGCGGTGGAGCGCCAGGCGGCCCTCGACCACCGCGGTGAGGCGTCCGGCGGTCGGCGATTCCTTCACGCGCTCGGCCGCCGTCCCCACGGACTCGGCGACCCGTCCGCCGGTGCGGCGGATCTGGTCGAGCCCGGTCGCTCCCAAGCGCTCGAGTCGGCTCCGGGCGCGCTCGAGGACGCCGCGCCCGCGCTTCATGCGGTCCGGGAGCTTCACGGGGCCAGGAGCCTCCGTTCGGCCCGGATCGCGGCGGTCGGCGCACCGGTTCGCATCCGGGTCTCATCGACCGGCGGAGCGCGCGGGCTGAGCGGGACTGGCCGCCGGAAGCGGCCAGAGGCAGCTCCGCAGCAGAAATCCGGCACCCATCGCGCGACAAACCGGCCCAGCGCGCCACTCCTCTCCACACCCCGATGCTGTTCCCGGGAAGGGTCTGCTCGAAGGACGCTGACCCATGCTGCCCTTGAAATCCCTGCTGCGCGCTGGCCTCGTGGCCGGCCTCGCCTGCCTGGTCTCCTCTGCCGCCTCCGCCCTCTCGATCGAGGCGCTCGCCACCCCGTTCACCGGGAGCGACACGAGCGTGCAAGTCGTGCTCACCGAAGTGGGAGGCGACGTCCGCGTCGACCTCTCGGTGGAGGAAGGCCAGGGCGACCTGCGCGGCATCTTCTTCCACGTTGCCGACGCGTCGCTGCTCGCCGGCTTGTCTGCCTCCGGGGAATCCGCCACGGGCTTCGGGACCGGCGACGTGATCAACCTCGGCTTCGGCAACAATCTCAACGGCGGCGGCAGTCCATGCCTGTGTGACATCGGCGTGGCGCTCGGTACGCCCGGCATCGGCAAAGACGATCTCCAGACCGCGTCGTTCCTGATCTCGCTCGAAGGCGGTGCGCTGAGCCTCGCCGTGTTCTCCGAGCAATGGATCGGGGTGCGCGTCACCAGTGTCGGCGACGGCGAGCGGCGCGAGGGATCGTCGAAGTTGAAGGCGCGCCTGTCGGCCGTGCCCGAACCGTCGACGGCCCTGCTCGTCGGGATCGGCCTGATCGGAATGACACGCATGCGCCGCACCTCCTTCGCCGGAGGCTGAGGGCTCCGATCGCTAGAGGAGCGCTTCCAGCTCCACCTCCACCTCGAACGCCACGCCCGCGCGCTCGAAGCCGACCTTCACCGAGTCGCCCGGCTCGAAGTCGTCGAGGAGGTCGACGAGGTCGATCACGCGCACCACCGGTTGGCCGTTGATCTGCGTGATGATGTCCACCTCGCGCGGATTGCCGATCCGATCGAGCCGCATCGATCGGAGGCCGGCTTTCGCGGCGGGCGAGTCGGGCACGACGGCGCGCACGATCACGCCGATGATGCCCCACTGCGCCGCGATGTGGTCGGGCATCACCTGCACGCCGAGCCCCGCCCAGCGCACGCGCCCGTGCTCGATGAGCTGGGGGACGAGCCGCGCGACCGTCGCCGCCGGAACGGCGAAGCCGATGCCAGCGCTGCCGCCGCTCGCGCTGTAGATCGCCGTGGTCACCCCGATCACCTGACCGTGCGAGTCGAGCAGCGGACCGCCCGAGTTGCCCGGATTGATCGACGCGTCGGTCTGGATGACGTTCTCGATGCGCGTGCCGGCGATCGACTCGATCTCGCGGCCGAGCGCGCTGATCACGCCCGTCGTGAGCGAAGTGTCGAGTCCGAACGGGTTGCCGATCGCGAGCACCTTCTGTCCGACGACGAGATGCTGGGAGTCGCCCATCGCGACGGGGACGAGTTCGAGATCGGTCTCGATGCGGAGCACCGCGAGGTCTTTGCGCGGCGCGACGCCGACCAGGGTCGCGTCGAAGGTGGATCCGTCGGCGAGCGAGACGCTGAATACCTCTCCCCGGTGCACCACGTGATAGTTGGTGACGATGTGGCCGCGGTCGTCCCAGACGAAGCCCGATCCCTCGCCCTGTTGCACCTGGCCCGGCTCGACGAAGAAGTCGCCGCGCCGGGCGCGCGAGTTGGCGACGTAGACCACCGAGCCGGCGACGCGACGGAACACGTCGATCGTGTTGCGCTCGTCCGCGAGGAGATCGTCGCGGTCGGGCGGCGCGCCGGAAGGCCGGCCCGTCGGGGCGACGTCGCAGCCGACGAGTGCCGCGCAGATCGCGAGGGCGATCCACAGGGTCGGTGTTCGGGGGAGCTTCCGGGACACGGCGATCTCCGCGGGGGGGGCGGGGCGCGTCAGGGTAGCGCTGCGTGCGGCGGTCGCGTGGAACGGCAGAACGCGGTTGTATTCCGGGCGCTTTCCTCCGCTTCCCGTACTCGGCGGACGGGTGTACCCTGCCCGGGTCCGCCCCCCCTCCCGCCATAGCGACTCCTCTGGAGCCAAGATGATCCCCCTCACTCCCGAGCTGCGGGAGCGTATCGA
>JAHEJV010000499.1 GCA_024638705.1 Deltaproteobacteria bacterium
ACGACGATGCCGATCCCGCCGAGCCACTGGGTGAGGCTGCGCCAGAAGAGCAGGCCGTGGGGAACGCTCTCGATGTCGGCGAGGATCGAAGCGCCGGTGGTGGTGAATCCGGAGGCGGACTCGAACAGGGCGTCGACGAAGGAAGGGATCGCCCCCGCGACGACGAACGGGATCGCGCCGGAGACCGAGGCGAGCAGCCACGCGCCGACCACGACGAGCACGCCTTCGCGTCGATAGAGCTCGCCCTCGTCGTCGCCGATGCGGCGGAAGACCGCGCCGAGCAGCGCCGCGCAGGCCGCGCCGGCGAAGAGGCCGAGCGCGGCGTCGCGATCGAGGGGGAAGGCGCACCAGGGCAGCGGCGCGAGCTGGGCCCCGGCCAGCACGAAGAGGATCCGACCGAGGATTCTCAGGACGCGCCGGAAGTTCACGCAGGCGTGTCCGATTCCAGATCGGGGAAGAGCAGCTGCGCCATGTCGAGCTCGGAGCGGCGGATGAAGAGGATCACGTCGTCGCCGACCCGGAGCTGGTCGTCGCCGCGCGGGATGCGCGCCTGTCCCGAACGGACGATGGCCGCGACGATCAGCCCCTGCGGCACCTCGACGTCGTCGAGCCGCTCGCCGGCGGCCGGGCTCTGCTCGTAGACGCGCCGCTGCACGAACTCGGCGGCGCCGTTCTCGAACGACACGATCTGGGGCCCGTAGTCGTTGTCGATGTAGCTGCGGATCCGCTCGGCGGCGATCGTGCGGGGCGACACGACGTCGAGCAACGCGACCTTGCGCCAGAGCGTCGAGGTCTCGCTCTTCTGGACGAGAGCGGTGAGGCGACGTGCGCCGAGCTCCTGGGCCAGCAGGCACGCCATCAGGTTCGTCTCGTCGTTTCCGCTGAGCGCGATGAAGGCGCGCGCGTCGCCGACGCCCTCGCTCGAGAGCACGGACATGTCGGTGGCGTCACCGTGCACGATGTCGAGCTCGGGAAACTGCGACGCCAGCTCCTCGGCGCGCTGGCGTTCGGCTTCGATCACCTTGATGCGCGCAGCCTGGTTCTCGAGCCCGTGGATCACGCTCACCGCCGTGGCGCCGCCGCCGGCGATGACCACGAGGCCGAGTCGCCGCGAGTGGCGGCTCGCCCGACGCTCGACGGCATCGATCGCTTCGGGGGTGCCGATCACGAGCACGTCGTCGCCGACCTTCGCGCGGTCGGATCCCGTCGGCACGGTGATGCGCCCGTCCCGGGAGATGAGGGCGAGGACCAGGGAGTCCTTTGGGAGGTTGGCGTCCGCGAGCGAGTGCTCCGCGATCGCTGCGCCGGCTTCCACAGCCATGCGCCGCAGCTGGAGCGAGCCCCCGGCGAGGTATTCGACCTCGAGCGTGTTGTATCCGAGGACGTGGTTGAGCACGCGGGTCGTGGTGAGCAGCTGGGTCGAGAGCAGGAGGTCGGCGCGGAAGGTCTTCTCGTAGATGTGGCGGAAGCGGGTGATGTCCTCGGACGTCTGCACGCGCACGGCCGTGCGCTTCGCGCCCACGCTCTTCGCGAGCAGGGACGCTGCGAGGTTCGCCTCGTCGGACGAGCTCGCCGCGACGAAGAGGTCGCATTTCCCGACCTCGGCGGCCTCGAGCGTGGGGATGTGGGTGCCGCTGCCGAGCAGGTAGGCCACGTCGAGCTCGTCTTCGACGAGGCGTCGCTTGCTCGGATCGTCGTCGATCAGGGCGACGCGGTGCCCGTCCGCCGAGAGGCTACGCGCGAGATAGCGACCGACCTCGCCGGCGCCCATCACGACGTAGCGCTGTTCTTTCATCGGGATCCTCGGAGCCGATTCGCGGGGGATCGGGAGGTGGGCGCGGGCGATCGGAAGCCGCGGCGATGGTAGATCCGCCGAGGCCGCCATGCTTCGCCCCGCACGTCGACCGCACGGTGACCGAGGCCGCGAGCGTGGTGCCGTCGAAGCGCCCGAGACGCTCGCGATTTCACGCGCGCCGCGCGGCCGCGTAGCGTTCGATCCGTTCTCGCTCCGGGCCTGCGCCGGGGTCGCGTTGCCGGGACGCTGGCGCCCGGTCAGGAAGCCTGCGCGGCGTCGCCGAGCGCGCGTTGGACGGCCCGCTCCTCGGCGGCCTCGTGCGCCGCAAGGCGCTCGCGGATCTCTGGAAGTGATGCTCGAAGGGTCTGCTCCGAGGACCTGATGATTGCTTGGATTCTCGCGAGGACAGTATGGTGCTCGGCGGAGAGTTCGCCGACCGCGCCCGATGCGGCGGGGTCGAGCTCGACCACCACGGGGAAGACCACCTGCTCTTCGAGCTCGAAGTGGGCCTCGAGTGCGGAGACGAGCCGCCGGAGCCACGCCTCGATCTCCACGCCGTTGCCCCTGCCGAGATGCCGGTCGATCTCGCGATGGATCTCGTGCAGACGGTCGTGCTGTCCTTCCATCGTGCGCAGGGCCCGGTGCAGCCTGGCGCGGGCTCCGCTTTCGTGTTGCTCCATGCCGCGGACTTTAGGGCATCGGGATCGGCCCGGGCTTGCGCACCTGGGTCATCAGGTCGTCGTTCCACTCGCCCCCGACCTGCACGTGCGCGGCGGCGCCGAGCAGGAAGGCCTCGATCAGGTTGTGGTTGAG
>JAHEJV010000500.1 GCA_024638705.1 Deltaproteobacteria bacterium
CTTCCCGGCTCGAGAAAGGAGTCCGCGATCGATGGGGCTGGATCTCCCGCGACGATCGGCAGAGAATGACCGCGATGAACGGGGAAGCCGCCGGCGCCATAGGAGAGATCGTGGGCGCCGTCGCGGTGGTCGTGTGGCTCCTCTCCCTGGCGCTTCAGATCCGCGCGCAGGACGAGGAGTCGCGCCTCGCGGCGATCCGCGAGAGCGCACCGAGCTGGACCGAGCTTCTGGAGAAGCTGCTCGATCCCGATCTCATCGGAGTCCGCGATGCTCTGAACGCGGGAGGAATCGAGTGACGCTTCAAGACCTGGGCAATCTGGGAGAGCTGCTGGCCGCTGTCGCGACGCTCGCCACGCTCGGCTATCTCGCCGTCCAGGTCCGCCAGGCCAAGCACCAGCTCGAGGCCTCGCAGATCCAGGCCCGGAGCGCGTTCTCGACGGATTCCGGCAAGTGGGCGGCGGAGATCCAGCTTCGGTGGTTCTCGCCGTCCGGCCCGAATCCCGTGATGATGAAGGCGCTGCTCACCGACGAGCGGCTGACCGCGGAAGAGGGGTACGAGTTCGCCGTCCAGATCTCGATCTTCCTCGGCGAGCTCATTCGCACCGAGCAGCTGCAGCGACGAGGACTTCTCGATGAGGAGATGGCCGTCATCCGGCGGTCGATCTTCATGCCCTATCTCGCGATGCACCGCGTGCGAAAGTGGTGGGAGCGCATGGGGAGGGACTTCTACGCGTTCGACGAGGAGGGCTGTCGGGTCGTCGAGCAGATGCTCGCCGAGCTCGACGCGCGATCGGGAGCCGAGATTCCTCCCGACCGCCGAGCACCAGGTTGACACCGAAACCGGTCGCCTGAGAAAACGGCACCGGAGTCCCCCGGCCCGGTCACGATCGACCTGGTCACGCGCGTGCGAAACGTCGCGTTCGATGCGAGCGCGAGCCTCCGCTTCGACTTCGACGCGCCGGTCACCTCCGCGAGCCTGGGCACGACCTCCAGGAGCTTCGGAAGCGGCCCCAGCGTCTTCACGAGCGGCGACAACATCGATCTCGACTCCAACTTCTCGGCGTCACCGGGCGACTGCGACGTCTCGGTGATCTTCGAGTTCGCTCCGGTGCCGGCTTTCGTCGACGTCACCGACACCGTCAGCCAGTTCACGAGCAGCCCGAGTCGTACGAAGCGCCGCTCTGCGTTCCCGTTGATCTCGGAACGCCGGCCTCAGCCCAGCGTGAGCAGATCGTGCGCGCCGCGCATGCGGGTGGGGATGTCGACGCCGACGGGACAGCTGCCGAGGCACGGCCCGCTGCACTCGAGGCAGGCGCTGGCGTTGCGCGGGAGTTCCGCGTAGCGCTGCATGCCTTCCTTCTGCCAGCCGTAGTCCTCGAAGTACATGCGGTGGCGCAGCACGTCGTGGATCGGCAGCTGCTCAGGGCAGCGGTCCAGACAGACCCCGCAGTGGGGCCCGCAGTAGGTGCCGGCGATCTGGCGGTCGTATTCGCGAAGCACGGCGATGTCCTCGTCGCGCAGCCGCTGTCCCGAGGCCGCGAGGTACTCGTCGACGTGCTGCAGCTCGAAGAACGAGATGACCGCACACGAGACATCCGGATTCGCGAGCGCCCACTTGAGCGCGGCCTGGGAGTAGGCGTCGGCGTAGTCCTGGAAGTCCATCAGACCGCGATGCTTCGCGCCCTTCAGCGTCTTCATGGCCACCACGCCCATGTCCTGCTCGGCACGCGCGCGCGCGAAGAGATCGTTCACCGGCGCCCAGATGCCGTGATGATAGGCCACCATCATCACGTCGAAGCGTCCCGAGTCGATGCCGGCGCTGACCGTATCGACGAGGTTGGGCGTGTGGGTCGAGAAGCCCAGGAAGCGCACCTTCCCGGCTTCCTTCAGTCGATCGAAGGCCTCGTGGACGTTCGGATCGAGCAGCCGTTCCTCGCTGTCGACCGAGTGGATGTGACAGAGGTCGACGTAGTCGGTTCCCAACCGCTGGAGACTCGCCTCGACCGCTTCGATGTACTTCGCGGGCGCAGTGCCCGTCGGCAGATGGCCGAGGGGCGTGCAGAACTTCGTCGCGACGAAGATCTGGTCGCGCGGAATCGACTCGATCGCCTTCCCCATCGCCTCTTCGCTGCCCGCGCCCGCGTAGTCGGGAGAGGTGTCGAAGTAGTTGACGCCGCGCTCGATCGCGAGGCGGGCGATCTGCTCGCCGTTCTCGCCGCGGATCGAGCCGGTGCCGAGCACGATGTCGGAGACGTTCCACTCCGTGCGACCGAAGCGGCGGTAGTCCTGGACGCGGCTTTCCTTCCAAGCGTCCTTCCACTCGGGGTGGGTGTCGGGGATGCCCTCGTCCGAGAAGATCTCGCCGAAGACCGGGCTCCAGCCCTTCGTGCCGGTCCCCACGCCGTACATGCCGCGTGCCACGCCGGCCACGCCGCCGACCACCACCGAGCCGAGCGCCACGCCAGCACCGCTGCCCGCGCCGGTCAGGAAGCTGCGACGCGCGGGGTCGACGCCGGCGGCGACCGAACGCTTCATCCACCAGAAAGCGAAGCCGCCCACGCCCAACAGGGTGAGAGCCGCCCAGACGATCCCGCCGACCGCGCGCGT
>JAHEJV010000173.1 GCA_024638705.1 Deltaproteobacteria bacterium
GGCGCGGATTCGAAGGTCCACGCCAGCGTGCCGCGGACCGGCACTCCGGGGGCGTAGGCGAGGACGCCGCCGTCGGGTCGGATCTCGAGCATCAGCGCTCGCCCCCGTGCTCGCGCGCCGGCAGGACGACGAGGGGATAGGTCTCCTTCACGTCGGGCCAGCGCGCGACCGCGCCGTGGATCTCGAGCTCCCAGCGGATCTCGTTGTGCGCGCTCTCGAAGCTGTGCATCGCGTGATCGGGGAGCCGGAACGCGGCGGCGCCGTCCATCGCGCCGCTCGGCGTGTCGCGCTCGACCAGCACCTCCTCGAAGAAGTCGTTCTGGTCGGTGCGCGTATTCGTCCCAACCTGATAGGTCGCCTGCTCGACCCCCTTCAACGCGACGCGGATGTGATGGATCCGGTTCGCGTTCCCGTCGAAGCGCCACTGCAGCTCGAGTCGCTTGCCGAGCTCCGGCGCCATCGTGTTCGCGACGAGCACCGGCCGCGGATTGCGCAGCGCGAGGAAGGCGTGAACGACACCGGCGACGAAGCCGATACCGACGAGGAGGAAGGGCACCAGGAAGAAGGTGAGGAACCAGTCCGCGTCTCCGCTCGCGTGGCTTTTCCAGGCCTCGTTCACGAAGACCGCGACGATGCCGTTCCAGAAGAGCATCATGAACACGAGCGCGGCGAAGCGTCCCCAGCGCGACGACTGCGCGCGCAGCGTGACGGGACCCGGGGTCGGCTCGAAGTGCGGGAGCACTTCCAGGAGCGGATCGTCGGCGTCGAGCGTCGTTCCGCCGCGGAGCACCTGCTCGCGCAGGCGCGCGCGCCGCGTCGCGCGTCTGCGCCCGACGACCGCGACGGCGGCGCCGATGGCCAGGAGCGCGATCGGTACGACGATGACCCAGGCGTGCGAAGTCAGGCCGCGCTCGAGGACGGCGGTGTTCGCGCGCTCCGGGTCGACCCAGCACGAGACCTCGGCGCCGACGGGATGGGCGCGGACGATCTCCGACTTCCCCGAACGCCCCGAGCTGGATCCGCCGAAGAAGCTGTAGCGGCTCGAACGCTCGATCCCGCGCCCGCGGTCCCAGCGGTAGAGGATGTCGACGCGGTAGGTGGTGCCGTCGTCGCTGTCGTGCGCGACGATGCTGCTGTGCTCGACGACGCACTTCTCGCGGTCCCAGCCGCGCGCGGCGAGCATGTCGAGGATCGGTCGCGCGCCCATGAACCAGAACATCACCACGCCAATCCCGGCGAAGAGGAGACCGAACCACAGGGCCGCGCGTCCGGCGCGACCCGCCTGGTCGCCGAGCACCTCCGGCTCGGGGTTGCCGAAGGCGTCCTTCGGCGCGCGACGCCACATCGCGACGATTCCGATCCCGCCGATCGCGACGAAGATCATCGGGAAGAGGATCACGGCGAGCATCCACCACGGCCCGCGTTCGAGCACGAGCTCGCCTTCCGCGCTGGCATGACAGGCGACCGTCGCGCCGAGGGGGTAGGGCGCGAGGCGTTCGGCGGCGTCGCCGTGGCTCCCGTCGCGGGCGACGCGGCGCGAGATCGAGTCGCCCTGACGGGTCTCGCCTCCGTCGAGCGTCCGGAAGGCCACCACGGCGCGATAGGGCTCCTCGCCGCCCTCCCGCACGACCTCGGAGCGGAGGACCTCGCAGCGTCGCTCGTCCCACCGGTAGGTCTCGAGCGCGAGGATGGCCTCGCGTCCGATCAGGAAGACGAAGAAGCCGCCGATCGCGAGGAAGAACCCGAAGAAGAGCGTGCCGACGAGCCTCCCGACCACGCCGAGCGGCGCGTCGCTGCGGACACCTCGTCCGAGTCGGATCTTCCAGTTCGCCATGGAGCCCTCACCGCGTCTCCTCAGAGGCTCTCATCGACGATCCGCTGCGCCGCCTCCAGTGCGATCGCATCGATCGTCGACGAAGACTCTCCGAGCCGGTCTTCGAGCAGCCGCGCGACGCGCGCCTCGAGCGCGGCGACCTCCGCGGCGCGCTCGCGCGCGATCCACCAAACGACCGCTCCGGCGATCATCACCGCGACGAGTGCGGCGGCGATCCAGCGCCACCCGACGGTTCGCCTACCACCGGCGCGCCTCGGCCGGCGCCGGCTGCGGGTCGGGCGTGAACGCGTTCAGATCGACTTCGAAGACGACGCGCGCCAACCCGTCGCGCAGCTCGCGGATCTGGATCCTCCCGTCGCGGGTCGCGACGAGGAGTCGGCCTTCGGCGTCCCAGTCGGCCCACTGGAGATCGTCGAGGAGTTCGATGTCGTCGCCGTCGGCGATCGCATAACGCACCCGCAGCCCGTCGACGGCCTGCTCGACGCCGAACTCGCCGCCCGCCAAGCCGACGCTCTCGACGTGCAGCGTCCGGTCGCCGCCCGGTTGCGGCCTCTCGAGGCGCGCGTTGCGCCGCTGGTCCCAGAGGTCCTTCGGGTCGCGCGGCGGCGAATCGGGGGATTCGACCCAGCCGCGGCGCCGCTCGGCGGCGAACTGGGCGGTGCGCGTCGGGGCGAGCCGGTACGGGATCGGAAGGGCGGGCCCTTCGCGTGAAGCGTCGCGCCCCTCGATGAATTGGCTGCCGCGCGTCCACGTGCCATTGGCGCCGGACGCGTGGAGTGCGGTGAGCCACGGGAGCTTCGAGACCGCGATGTAGGTGTCGCCGTGCTCCCAGGTGGCGCCCGGCTTGTGCGCGAAATAACACAGCCAACGGCCGTCGGGCGAGAGGTCGCAGCGGCGCGGGAAGACGCGGCCCCGCAGCCACGCGCCCGGCTCGTAGACCCGCCGGCGGAGGTCCCAGCGCCCGACGTGGGACCAGTCCGCCGGCCCGCGCCGCAGCACGGCGACCACCGGAGCCGCTGTCGCCGGCAGGCAGAAGATGCGAGGCGGCGTCGGTTCACGCATGGCGCGGGACCATAGAGCAGCGATGGCGCGCCGTGCAGCGCGCGCCCAGGGTGGCTGCTCTCGCGTCGAGCGGTACCTTTTCCACGGGCAGGCGCCCGACTCCAAGCCTCTCCCCTGGTTTCGAGGCGTCCGTTCCCCGGGGTTCCGGGAGATGCAGGAAGCGGAGATTCCGGAAGACGAGGCCGAGCGCATCGCTTCGCTGCGCGGGTACGGGATCCTCGACACGATTCCGGAGCGCGCCTACGACGACATCACCTTTCTCGCGTCGCGCCTGTGCGACGCGCCAATTGCGCTCGTCAGCCTGGTCGACACCGACCGGCAGTGGTTCAAATCGCGCGTCGGGCTCGAGACGGAGGAGACGCCGCGCGCGCTGGCGTTCTGCGCCCATGCGATCCTCGAGCCCGAGATCATCTTCGAGGTGAATGACGCCTCTCGCGACGAGCGCTTCGTCGACAACCCGCTCGTCACCGGACAGCCGATGATCCGGTTCTACGCCGGGGCGTCGTCACGAAGTCCCGGGCCTGCGACGACGGCAAGCCGAAGATCCCGCGCCTTCGGTTCGAGCCCGCGCGAGGCTCGAATCAACCCGAGGCCGCGGAGAGATGGCTCTCGACGACGTAGAACACGCAATCGCTCTTCGCGATCGCCGCGTCCACGGTGACCATGATCGGCGTGAACGCGCGCCGCGCCACCAGCTCGGAGCCGCGTCGCTCGAAGTATCGCGTCGCCTGGTCGTCTCCCCGCTCGTCGATGAGCTGAAGCGGACAGCCGTCCCCGCGCACCCAGCCGATCCGGGAGCCGGCCGGCACGCTCTCGAAGTTGTGCCGATCGAGATCGTCGGGAATCGTGAAGTCCGCGGAGGCGTCGGGCCGCTGCGCCATCACGAGGCGGCACCCCGGCACGACCTGCGCGCGCATCGGCATCTGGAGCACGTCGATCGCCGACGCCCCGCCCTCGTGGAAGACGGACTTGCTTTCCAGGAACGTCTCCACTCCGCGGAGGGCGATCTGGTCGGCCACCTCGGATCCGCTCTTCCCGACTTCCACCGTCACGATCGGGCAGAGGTCGACGGCTTCCAGCAAGGCGCCCAGCCTGAGGTGCGTCCATACGAAGCGATCGCCGAATAGCGCGGTGAGCGCCTTGGCTTCGGGCGTGGGCTGCATGCCGACGCCATAGGCGGGGTTGTGCCCGGTGTTGTTGTGGATGTCGATGATCGCTTCGGGTCGATGTTCTTCGATGAGATCGAGAATCGCGCGCGCGATCATCCCCTCCCGATCCGCGAAGGGTCCCAGGAAGCACCGGTTGAGATCCCGCCGCTCGGGGACGCTCCGGTTCGTGAAGACGGGATGCAGCTGCGCGGCCTCGACGTTGGCGACGACGCACAGCGCGTCGACCGCGGGCTGCCTGCCGCTGCGCAGCCAATCGTGCAGGGCGAGGAAGCCGGACGGTTCGTTCCCGTGCAGCAGCGTCGTGACGACGCGCAGCCGGCTGCGATCGCGACCGGTCAGGTGCCAGACCGTGGGGCCATCGAGCGATTCGAGGAACGCGAGGGGGTCGCTCGGGACCTCCGCACGCGCGGGATCGCCGAGGACGCGCAGGACGCCTCTGCCCTGGAGGCTTCCGGATTCCACGCTTGTTGCCGGTTTCAACTGAAGGAAACCAACCCGTAGGTCGTGATCGCGCGGATGAGGTCGAGTGTGGTGATGATGCCCACCAGCTCCCCGGTTCCGGCTTCCACGACCGGGAGGCGGTGGATCTGGTCGCGCACCATGCGATTCGCGACGTCTTCGACGGACTCGTCGGGCCGCGCCACCAGAGGGTCGGTGGTCATGATGTCGCGGACCTTCGTCTTCACCATGCGTTCGCTGATCTGGCGGGAATCCTTCGCGATCCGCTCGAGTGCGGGGATGGCGATCGGAAACGGGCTCGTGTGGTAGGCGGCGATCTTCGCGGCCTCCTTCTGTCCTTCCCAGAGCAAGCGAACGACATCCTCTTGCGAGGCGACGCCGACCAGACAGCGATCCTCGACGACCGGGGCGC
Source organism: Deltaproteobacteria bacterium (assembly GCA_024638705.1). Classification (GTDB taxonomy): domain Bacteria; phylum Myxococcota_A; class UBA9160; order UBA9160; family SMWR01; genus JAHEJV01. The sequence continues at coordinate 4,937 of JAHEJV010000173.1, forward strand.
CAGTGATCCCTCGCTTCAAGAGCAGGGCATCCATCTCCTCGAGCGTCATCTCCGGCGACAGGGTCAGCACGTCGCGCGTCATCAGATCCCAGGCGGTGACAGCCATCTCGTGTCGTCTCTCCTCGATCGGTGTGCTCAGCGGTTCAGAACGGCGTGACGGAGCTCTTCGAAAGCGGTCTCCGTCGCGGTGACCAGCGCATGGAGATCCGGTACGAGGTCCCAATCCGCCGTGAAGCCCCACGACAGCACGTCATCGTAGCTGAAGAGCGCTACGCCGATCCCCAGCGTGCCCATGATGGGAACGTGGGGCTCGATCTCGAGCAGTCGCGACTCGAGCAGGTAGAGGGGACCCTTCGGTCCGGGAACGTTCGTGATCACCGTGTTGAAAGGCGTGCTGGAGCTCATCAGGCGGGCACCGAGGGAGAGCAGCGCCGACCCCGTCCACTCGGTGACCTGCGTCAACATCGCCGCACCGAGAGCACTCTTCGATTCCTTGAGGTGCCGGGTCTGCCGGCAGATCATTTCGAGACGCACGCGCGGGTCGGGCTCCGCCAGCGGAAGCTCCACCGTCCAGGCCGACACGCGATTGCCCAGGGATCCGCTCTCGTCCGGAGTGCGGACGCTCACCGGCGCCATCACCTGGAAGTGGATGTCTTCCAGGCGAAGCCCCCGGTCGTAGGACAAGAACCGGGCGAAGGCTCCGGCTGCCGTCGCGAGGACGACGTCGTTGACGCTGGCGTCGGTGACGCGGCGCACCTCGCGGATCTCCTCGAAGCGCATCGGGAGCCAGTCGATGCGTCGATGGGGGCCCACGGGCTGGTTGAAGGGAACCGGAGTCGCCGTGCTCACGTCCCCGAGCAGGCTTCTGACCGCCTGCATCCGCTCGGCTGCCTGGTGCCGGGCGTCGTTCTCGTCGCGCCACAAGCGCGAGAGCTGCGAGCCGACCTCGCGCGGCGCGTTCAGCACCCGCGAGACCTCGTCGAGGCCGAGCTGGACTCGAGAGGGCATCTCTCGCGGGGACCAGCGGGCGACCGGCCCCGGCTTCTCGTGCGGCTCCGAGGTGAGGAGCGTCGCGATCAGCTCCGAGCCCGAGACGCCATCCACCATGCAGTGATGGACTTTCGACACCACGGCGACGCGATCTTCCGTGAGCCCCTCCACGAACCACAGCTCCCAAAGCGGCTTCTCGCGATCCAGCCGCTGCGAGAAGATGCGGCCCACCAGGCGCTTGAGCTGCCGCTCGTCGCCCGGCCGGGGCAGACGCGTGTGCCTCACGTGGTACCGGATGTTGAAGGAAGGATCGTCGACCCAGACCGGATGTCGCTCCAGCGGCGTGTGGGCGAGCCGCTGCCGGTAGCGCGGGATGCGATCGAGGCGCGAGAGGACGTATTCCTCGATGCGATCGATGTCGAGGCTGCCGTCCGCACAGCGAAGCGGCGCCCCCTCGTGGATCTGCGTCGAAGCCACGTGCATCGCCGTGCTCGGTGACGCGTCCTCGTAGACCAGGAACGAGTTGTCCAATCCCGTGAGACGATCGTAACCACGCGCCGTCATCAGCGTGCCCTCCCGCGCTCTCGTTCGCTCGACGACCCACCCTCGATCCGGGATCGACTCATCGCTTGCGAAGCGTTTCGAACTCGATCTCCACGTCCTGTACGAAATCGTGCAGGTCGGGGATCGCGTCCCAGTCTGCGTTGAAACCCCAGTGAAGCGCTCCGTCGTAGCTGAAGAGCGCGACTCCGAGCGCCTGGTTCTCGTAGAGAGGCACCAGGGGATAGGATTCGAGCAGCCGGGCTCCGTTCATGTAGACCGGGACTTTCGGTCCCGGGACGTTCGTCACCACCATGTTGAAGGACCGACGCGACGCGGCGAGCCGGGTGAAGCCGGTCAACAGCGACGTCGTCGTCCAGTCGGAAACCTCTTCGATCCACTCTGTGCCCTCGGTCCGCCCCGATCCCTTGAGCTCCGTGGTGCGTTCCGAGATGCGTTCGATCCGGATGCGCGCGTCGGGCTCGTTCACGGGCAGGGGAACGATCAACATCGAGACGCGGTTGCCGAGTCGACCTCGTTGCTCCGAAGTGCGCGTGCTCACGGGAACGAAGGCCCGGAAGTCGATCTCCGAGAGATCGAGGCCGCGCCGGGCGAGAAACCTGCGGACGCCGCCGGCCACGCAGGCCAACACGACGTCGTTGAGCGTGCCGCCGAGCCGCTGCTTCACCTCCTTGATGGCGTCCAGCTCGAAGCGCGTCCAATCGAAGCGGCGATGCGGACCGATCGGGACGTTGAGCGGGGTCTCGCTCGCGGGGGTGAGGGTTTCGAGCAGACCCTCGCCGAACCCGGAAACGGTGTGGCTCGCATCGCGCCACGTCTGCGTCGGCTTCTGCAGGCCGCGGACGAGACTGCCGGCGATGCGCCCGGGCAGTGTCACACGTCGCGTGATCTCGTCTCCGACCATCTGCAACGGACCGGGGGGCGGACGGGGAACCCAGCGGTGGTCGACGAGGTCGGGGCGTCGATCCGGATCGGGTCCCATGAAGGCGGACAGGAGATCGACGCCCGAGATCCCATCGATCAGACAGTGATGCACCTTCGAGATCAGCGCGATGCGACCGCCTTCGAGCCCCTCGACGAACCAGAGCTCCCACATCGGCTTCGAGCGATCGAGCTTCTGCGAGACGATGCGACCCACGAGACGTTTGAGCCGCCGCTCGTCTCCCGGAATCGGCAGCGACGTGTGTCGGACGTGATAGAGAAGATTGAAGTGCGGATCGTCGACCCACACCTGACGTCCGGTGAGGGGCACCGATCCGAGCTTCTGCCGGAAGCGCGGCGCGCGGAACAGGCCTGCCTCGGCGACGCGCAGCACCTGTTCGAAGTCGATGCTGCCGTCGTCTCGCGCCAGCGGACCCGGATCGAAGATCCCGATCGACGCCACGTGCATGTGCACACCCGTCGACTCGAGGTCGAGGAAGCTGGCGTCGAGAGCGGTCAGTCGGTCGTAGTGTGTGTAGGGGATGGCGGCCTCCTGCTCGGCTTCACCGACAGAATACTCTTCTCGAGCGCGGCGGAGGCCCCGCTTTCCGATCCGGGCAAAAACCCCGCCCGAGGGCGGCAGGCGAGGCGCAATCCCGTCGCCGCTCGCGGCTCAATCGCGCGCGGGGACTTGAATCGTCTCGAGGTAATCGAGCAGCAGCTCGATCGTGCCCGCGCGCATCTCTTCGACCGTGGCGTTTTCGGGCAGGTTGTCGTAGAGCGCCTCGCCCCAGACGGGCATCTCACGCTCGCCGTGCGCCGCGAGCTCGCTGCGGCCATCGATGAACCGGGCCAGCTCGTCGCGAGGAAGCGGGGAGCCGTACCGGATCGCCAGCTCCCGCAGGTCGGGCGCCGGCGCGCCGTGGCCCTCGACGAACTGCGGGCCTTCCCCCCTCGAGCTGCCGTGGCACCCGGCGCACTTGCGGTCGAAGACGTCGCGACCCACGCCGAGGCGGTATTCCTCCTGGCTCTCGCAGCCGAGCGTGAGCGGCGCAGTCGCGACGAGTGCCAGCGCGCAGAGTCTCGCGAACACGCGACGCGTGGCGAAGGGCCGGGTGGAGACCGCGGCTCGTTCGTCCGACCGCCAGATGCGAACGCGGTCAAGGCCCATGGCTCTCCCCATCGCGATGCGAGCCGAAGTATATGCCGACGTCCCGGGCCGGAAAGCCGCTGCCTCGATCTCTGATCGGGGGCGGAAGCGGCGATCGAGCTCGATTCCACGCCAGGGGTGTCATCGGCCGACGTCGCGCGTCGCGAAGCGGAGCGCCTCGGTGTAGCGGGTCCAGTATCCGGGCGGGAAGCCGGCCTTCTGCTGGAGCGCGCGAACGAAAGAGAGCGGCTCGGGGAGCTGCTCCCAGACGGCGGGCAGGAACGCGGCGTGGCGATCGCCCTCGCGCAGGACGAGCCCGTCGATGCCGGCGCGCAGTGCGGCGACCAGCTCGGACTCGGAGCGCGCGTCGATCGGCTCGAGCGGGCCGAGCACGCTGACGTGGATGTGGAGCGCTTCGATCTCGTCCTCCCGCAATGGGGCGAAGCGCGGATCGCCCGTGGCGGCGCGCAGGGCGGTGAAGGAGACGGCGCGGGCCAGCGGGTGTGCGGCCTCGAGCGAGCCGACGCACCCGCGCAGCCCGCCGTCGCCCTCGCGCAGCGTCACGAACACCGCGGCGGGGGTCCGCCACGCGGCGGGCAGCGTCTCGAGCGCGGGCTCGAGCGGCGCGCCGGTGCGCAGGCCGTGGGCGATCGACGCGCGCGCGAGCTCGGCGAGGCCGGTCGGACCGGCGCCGGAGGCTCCGAGCTCAGGCAAGGGACCAGGCTCCGTAGCCGACCACGCGGTCGCGGTCTCCGGCGGTGTCGCCCGAGCTGCGCAGGTCGAGCGTGTGCACGGCGAGGCCGCGTCGCCGCGCCGCGCACAAAAGGCCCCGGATGGGCACGCGTCCGCAGGCCGATTCCTCGTCGAGGCTCTCCGGGTCGAGCGTCTCGATCGCGCGACACGTCCCGGTGTCGATGCGCCGCGCCGTCGCGTAGTCGTGGTAATGGCTGAGATCGCTGCTCACCACGAGGAGCGTCTCGCGTCCGCCCCAGAGCGCGTCGATCACCTCCGCCACCTCCTCGTCCGTGGCATCGCCCACCGCGAGCGGCACCAGCGAGAAG
>JAHEJV010000174.1 GCA_024638705.1 Deltaproteobacteria bacterium
CTTGGCCGAATTCATCGCCTTGACGACGAGGAAGATCGCGAACGCGATGATCAGGAAATCGAGCACAGTGTTGATGAAGATGCCGTAGTTCATCGTCACGGCGGCGGCTTCCTCGGTCTTCTCCTGCAGGGTCAACGCCAGCTGCGAGAAGTCGACGCCACCGGTGAGCAGGCCGATCGGCGGCATCAGCACGTCGTTGGTGAAGGAGCTGACGATCTTCCCGAACGCGCCTCCGATCACCACGCCGACGGCCATGTCGACGACGTTGCCGCGCATTGCGAAATCCTTGAACTCACTCGCCATTCCCATGGCTTGCCTCCTGTCTTGGGTAAGGGTCATGGCGCGCCACGGGGGGCGACGACGCCGGGTCCGTCTCGCCCGATCCAATGCGGTGGGTCCGGCGATCGTCACACGACGGACTTTCTCACCCCCCGAAGCCATTTTCTCCTCTCCGGGCTGGCCGGATTGCCCGTCCGCTGCATCGGACGTTCGATGGCGGTGAGTGCTACGTATCCCCTGGAACGGTTCTGCGGAGGGCGACGCATGTCCGAGGGCGATCCGGATCGCCCGCTGGTCGAGCGAGCGCGCGCCGAGCTCCCTTATGGGACGGCGGCCTACGAAGAGCTCGTCCGCAAGCACGGAGGCGCCGTCTACCGGCGCGCGTACTCGATCCTGCGCTCGGAGTCCGACGCGGAGGAGGCGACGCAGGACGTCTTCCTCGCCGTGTTCCGGGGCCTGGGCCGCTTCCGGTTCGAGCGCCCTTTCCAGCATTGGCTCTCGATCGTCACCCTGAACGCCTGTCGTATGATCCTGCGCAAGCGCGCCGCGGAGCAGCGTCGGCGCGACGCCGTGGAGACGCACTCGCCTCCGCCGGCGCCCACGGCGGAGCCCGACAGCCTGATGCGCGACCTCGTGCTCGGCCTGCTCGACCGGATCGAGGAGGGAACGCGGGTCGTGTTGCTGATGCGTTTCGTCGAGGGTTTCACGTTTCCGGAGATCGCCGCTCAACTCGACCTGTCCGAGTCGGCGGTGAAGATGCGCGCTTCCCGCGGAGCGAAGCAGCTCCGCGCGTTGTACGAAGAAGCGTCCCGTACGAAGGGACCGGAGGAGTCGGAAGATGGCGGCACCTGAGCGCCCCGACGAGGACGTCGTCGCACAGATCCTCGAGATCCTGCGCGACGATCAGTCCACGCCACCCGAAGATCTCGACCAGCGCACGGTCACGAAGGTGCGGGCCACGGTCACCATGCGCGACCTCGTGGACCTCACCACGCTCGTTTTCGTGCTTCACTTTTGCGCTCCGATCATCGACCTGATCGCGGCGATGTTCGGAACGGAGATCCAACGCAACGATCGGAGGAATCCCGATGAATGAAGAGTTCGCCAACATCCAGGAGATCCTGGTCTCGATGGTCAACGACACGGCCGCCGGGATCATCACCTTCCTCCCCAAGCTGGTCGGTGGCCTCGCGGTCCTGCTGATCGGCTGGCTGATCGCGAAGTTGCTGCGCGCCGTGCTGCAGCGCGCGATTCGCGGCGGTCTCGATGCGCTCCTCGAGCGCACCGGGGCCCAGCAGGCCCTGGAACGCACGTCGATGACGGCGACCCCCTCGGAGATCCTCGGCGGCGCCGTCTACTGGCTGGTGATGATCCTGTTCCTGATGGCCGCGTCGCGCGTGCTCGGCCTCGATGCGGTGAGCGACGCCATCACGACGATCCTCTCCTACATCCCGAGCCTGCTATCGGCGGCCGTGATCCTCGCGGCGGGGGTATTCCTGGCGCGCTTCGTCAGCAATTTCGTCACGTCCGCCGGCACGGCGGCGAACCTCTCCTACGCGAAGGGGCTCGGCGCCGTCGCGAACGCGGCGATCGTGGTGATGGTGGGGGTCGTCACGCTCGAGCAGCTCGGCGTCGACACGCAGATCCTCATCACGGTGATCACCGTCGTGGTCGCCGCGATCACGGCAGGGATGGGGCTGGCCTTCGCGCTGGGCGCCCGCAACGTCGTGAGCAGCATCCTCGCCGGCCACTATCTGAGACAGACGCTTCCGGCGGGTGCGGAGGTCGAAGTGGCCGGAAAGAGCGGCGTCCTCGAGCAGATCGGACCCATCAGCACCACCCTGCGCGGCGACGGTCGCAGCTGGAGCGTGCCGAACACGCGGCTGATGGACGAGATCATCGGCCTCTAGCGCATGCCAGACGGCTTCCCTTCGGGCGACGACGTCCTCGGGGAAATCCGTCGGAATCTTTCCATACCACTGTGACGCTCCGCGCACCGAGTGCATTGATCCGGTCGAACGCCGAGAGGCGCGAACGGATCACGGCACGGTGCGGGGAGCTCACGGATGTTGATGGCGACGCTGCAAAGGATCCTCAACGAGAGGAATCAAGATCTCCTCGCCACGCTCGTGGATCGCGCGGACTTCTCGAGGTCCCAGGCGAGGACGTTCCTGCCGCCCGCACTCGCGATGATCGCCGAGCGTGTCGAGGCCGATCCGAGCTGGCTCGGGCGAACGCCCGAGCAGACTGATCTCGCGACGCTCGAACGGGAGATCGACTTCCTCACCGTCTGCCACGAGGCGGGCGTGTCCGAACCGTTCGCACGCGGCGGCATCCGCGCGCTCCTGCCTGCCGTGCTGAGGCTGCTCCGCGCCGAGACGCGCGCGCCGGGACACGTGCGAGAAACGCTCCCCAAAGATCGCCGGGAGGCGGCGCATGCAACGAAGCGCGGCTTCCCGGACGAGACACCCATCAACCCCTAGGAGGATCCATGAAACGTTTCGAATCCGGTATCGGAGTGCTGCTCGGTGCAGTCTCCATGACAGCGCTCACCGTCAGTGGCGCGTGGGCGGAGACCCCGGTCACGGCCGACCTGCCGCCGAATGCGAAGGCGGGCCAGTGTTATGCGCGGGTGCTCTTGCCCGCCACCTACGAGACCACGACCGAGATCGTCGAGCTGAGCCCGGCCACGGCGCGCGTCGAGGTGTCGAAGCCCCGCTACGAGTGGGTCGAGGAGCAGGTGACGGTGCGCGAGGCCTCGACGAGGCTCGAGGTCGTTCCGGCGACCTACGAGTGGGTCGAGGAGGAGGTCGTGGTGAAGCCCGCGACCTTCGAGCTCGCCGAGGTGCCCGCCGAGTACGAGTGGGTCGAAGAGCAGATCGAGGTGAGCCCCGCGCGCACGGTCTGGAAGAAGGGTCGCGGTCCGGTCGAGAAGGTCGACGACGCCACGGGCGAGATCATGTGCCTCGTCGAAGAGCCCGCCAAGTACGAGACGGTTCGCAAGCGCGTGCTCAAGTCGGCTGCCACCACCAGGAAGATCGAGATCCCGGCCGTCACGAAGCTCAACAAGAAGCGCGTGATGAAGTCGGGGCCCACCACCCAGGAGGTGGAGATCCCGGCCAAGTACAAGACGGTGCGCGTGCAGAAGCTCGTCGAGCCGGCGAAGGAGACGAAGATCGAGATCCCCGCGAAGACCGAGGAGCTCACGCGGCGCACGGTCACCAGCGAGGCCAAGCTCGAGTGGCGCGAGATCCTGTGTGAGACCAACATCCGGGCCGGCACGGTGCAGGCCCTGCAGCGTGCCCTGAAGGACGCCGGCCACAATCCGGGTCCGATCGACGGTGTCGTCGGCCGCGAGACCCTCGCTGCGGTGGCTTCCTACCAGCAGAAGAAGGGACTGCCGACGGGCGGTCTCACGATGGCCACGCTGGACTCGCTGGGCGTCCAGATCAACTAGCGCCCTTTGCGGGGGGAGGTTGGAAGGACCGGAGTCGGCCGTCGTTCGCATCGCGCGCGGCGGCTGATTCCACCCGCCGGCCTCCTCCCTCAAGCGCACCGGGCGGGGCTCCGATCCGTCCCCCATGCCCCGATGGTGCGTGGTTCTCGCAATGGTCGGCCTGTTCGCCTGCTCGTTCCCTCGAGCGGAGGCGCCCGAAGAGGCGGCGGTCCTTCCCGGCGCGATCCATTCCGGCGAGTTCGACGCCCTGACGCTCTCCTTCACCGATCCCGCCACACTGGTGCGATACGAGATCGAGGGGCCCTACCGCCACGTGCAGACCTCCGCGAGCGGTGTCGAGCTCGAGGGCTTCGACACGGAGCAGCTGCAGCCCGCGCAGATCCTGCTCTTCGTGCGCGACGGCGCGGTCTGGGCGCTGACCCGCATCGACGGCCGCGAGTTCCTCACGCGGGTGAGCTGAGCCCAGCGGCTGCGATCGAGACGCCCCGGGCGCTGCCCGCGTCGGTCGACCGGATCGCGCACGACGCGGAGGGGAGGCGTCGGCGTCCGGGACGGTCCGCCGGGAGCCGCGGCCGGGTGACTCCGTCTCGGGGCGCTAACGTGGCCGGGACGTCTGCTACGGCGGATGTCGCTCCCGCAACCGAATCCCCGGACCCAGGCGGGGACCTCCACCCGCGCGGACCCGGGACGTCCGAGGAGCCCCATGAACTTCGAGAATCTCTCGATCCTGAGCGTCCGCCACGTGGACGCCCCGCATCGGGTCACGTCCGCCGAGATCCAGGCCGAGCTGTCGGAGACGATGGAGCGTCTCGGGCTGCCGACGGATCTGCTCGAGGGGGTCGCCGGCATCCAGGAGCGGCGTTTCTGGAACGAGCAGACCCGGCCGAGCGACGCCGCGACGCTCGCGGCCGAGGTCGCGCTGGAAGCTGCCGGTCTCGATCGCAACAAGCTCGGCGTGCTGATCAACACCTCCGTCTGTCGCGACTACGTCGAGCCATCTACGGCTTGCCTCGTGCACGGCAACCTCAAGCTCTCCGACCGGTGCATGAACTTCGACGTCGGCAACGCGTGCCTCGCGTTCCTGAACGGCATCGAGATCGTCGGAAACATGATCGAGCGCGGGCAGATCGACTACGGCATGGTCGTCGACGGGGAGTCGAGCCGATTCCTGATCGAGTCGACGATTGCGCGCTTGAAGCGTCCCGAGACGGACATGAACACCTTCCGGGAGGAGTTCGCTTCGCTGACCACCGGCTCGGGTGCGGTGGCGATGATCCTCGCCCGCTCCGATCTCGCTCCGGACGGGCACCGCTTCCGCGGCACCTACAGCCGCGCCGCCACCGAGTACAACCATCTCTGTGTCGGCCAGCTCGACCGCGGCGTGACCGATACCAAAGGGCTGCTCGTCGCGGGCGTCGGCCTCTCGAAGGAGACCTGGTCTGGCGCGCAGGAGCACCTCGGCTTCGATGAAAAGGACGTCGACGAGTACTGCATCCACCAGGTGAGCGCGCGGCACGCGGAACAACTCGCCGCCAACCTCGAAGTCGACCTCGAGAAAGCGCTGATGATCGTCGGCGAGTTCGGCAACATCGGCCCGGCGTCGGTCCCGATCGTGCTTTCGAAAGCCGCCGACCTCGGGCGCATCCGATCGGGCGATCGCGTCGTGCTCGCCGGCATCGGCAGCGGGCTCAACTGCACGGTCGGCGAAGTGATCTGGTGACCGATCTTCCGGCAGTCCCGCAGTCGCTCTATCCGTTCGACGCACATCACTTCGATTGCGACGGCCTCCGCTACCACTATCTCGACGAGGGCGCCGGCGACCCCGTCGTGATGGTGCACGGAAACCCGACCTGGTCGTTCTACTACCGCGACCTCGCGCGCGCGCTCCGCACGGACCATCGCGTGCTCGTGCCCGACCACATCGGCTGCGGCCTCTCCGAGAAGCCCGACGACGCGCGCTACGCCTACACCCTGTCGCGCCGCATCGACGATCTCGAGGCCTGGCTCGACTCGCTGGCGCTCGATCGGCCGATCACGCTCGTCGGGCACGACTGGGGCGGGATGATCGCGATGGGCTGGGCCGTGCGTCATCCCGAACGGGTCGGGCGCATCGTCTTGATGAACACCGCGGCGTTCCATCTTCCCGAAGACATGCGCATGCCGCGTTCGCTGGCGTTCGTGCGCAACACGCGGCTGGCGTCGTTCCTGGTCCGTCGCTGCAACCTCTTCGCCCGCGGCGCGGCCTGGCTCGCACCCGCGCGCCCGCTGCCCAAGGCGCTGCGCGACGCCTACTGCGCGCCCTACGACACTCCAGACCATCGCATTGCGACACTGCGCTTCGTGCAGGACATCCCGCTCGCACCCGGCGATCCGGCCTACGACGCCGTGACCGGGATCGAGCAGGGCCTCTCGCACTTCGCCGAGACGCCCATCTTGTTGCTCTGGGGCGAGCGCGACTTCGTGTTCGCGCCGCCGGTGCTCGAGCTCTTCGAGCGCGCCTGGCCCCATGCGCAGTCGCACCGCTTCCCGCGTGCCGGACACTACGTCCTCGAGGAGGCGCGCGACGAGATCCTTCCCCTCGTGCGCGACTTCCTCGCCAAGCATCCGGTCTGAACGGAGTGCGCTCGTGAACGTCGCCTCCCTCGTGCTGGAGCGGGCGCGCAGCGAACCCGACGCGCCCGCGATCCACTTCCCGACCGGTCGCGTCGACGGCCGGGCGCGCTTCGCCTGCGCGACCCTCGGCGATCTCGATCGCGAGAGCGAGTGGATTGCGCGCGGCCTCGAGGCGGACGGCATCGGCCGCGGCGTGCGCACCGCTTTGATGGTGCGGCCGAGCCGCGAGCTCTTCGCACTCACGCTCGCGCTCTTCAAGGTCGGAGCGGTTCCGGTGATGGTCGATCCGGGCATCGGACTGCGTCGGCTGCGCCGCTGCCTCGCCGAAGCGCGTCCCGAGGCCTTCATCGGGATTCCGCAGGCGCAGGCGGCGCGCGTCGTTCTGGGCTGGGCGCGCGAGAGCGTGCGTCGGGTCGTGACCGTGGGGCGTCGCGGTCCCTGGGGCGGCACGACGCTAGCGGCGCTGATGGAGCGCGGCCGCGCCTCGGCGCCCGCACCGCTCGTCGAGACGAAGGACGACGAGGTGGCGGCGATCCTGTTCACGAGCGGCAGCACCGGTCCGCCCAAAGGCGTCGTCTATCGCCACGGGAACTTCACTGCCCAGGTCGCGGCGATCCGCGCGCTCACCCGCATCGAGCCCGGCGAGACGGACCTCGCGACCTTCCCGCTCTTCGCGCTCTTCGACCCCGCGCTCGGCATGACCGCCGTCGTTCCCGACATGGACCCGACGCGGCCGGGCGACGTCGACCCGCGGCGGATCCTGCACGCCGCCGAGACCTTCGGCGCGACGAATCTGTTCGGCTCGCCCGCGCTGCTCGACCGGGTCGGACGCTACGGCGAGGCGCATGGCGTCAAGCTCTCGACGCTCCGGCGCGTGGTGTCGGCGGGCGCGCCGGTTCCCGCCGAAGTGATGGCGCGCTTCCTGCGCATGCTGCCCGACGGCGCCGAGGTGTTCACACCCTACGGCGCCACCGAATGCCTCCCCGTGTCGTGCATCGCGAGCGGCGAGGTGTTGGGCGAGACCGCGGCACGCAGCGCGGCGGGGGAGGGGATCTGCGTCGGCGCGCCGGTGCCGTCGGTCGAGGTGCGGATCATCGCGATCGACGATCGCCCGATCGAGACGTGGCGAGAGGAGCTCGCTTGCGCGCGCGGCGAGATCGGCGAGATCACCGTGCGCGGCCCGCAGGCGACGACGGGATACTTCGGCCGGCCCGAGTCGGACGCCCTCGCCAAGATCCGCGATCCCGACGGCGGGACGTGGCACCGCATGGGCGACGTCGGCTTCTTCGACGACCGGGGCCGGCTCTGGTATTGCGGCCGAAAGAGCGAACGCGTCGAGACGGCAGCCGGCACGCTGCACACCGCGCCCGTCGAGGCGATCTTCGACACTCATCCGGACGTGCGCCGCAGCGCGCTCGTCGGCGTGCCCGCGTTTCGCGGTGCCGGCCAGCAGCCCGTGCTCTGCGTCGAGCTGCTGCCCGGCACTGCGCGACGCGAGCGGGACCGCATCGCCGCCGAGCTTCGGGCGCTCGGATCGCAGCACGCGCCGACCCGGGAGATCCGCATCTTTCTCTTCCACCGGCGCTTCCCCGTCGACATCCGGCACAACGCGAAGATCGGTCGCGCCGCGCTCGCGCGTTGGGCGTCGCGTCGACTCCGGTGGCGCGCCCGCGTCGCGGGCTCCGAGGCGTCGTCATTGGCGCGGGACATCCGATGAAGGCGCTCGTCACCGGCGGTGGCGGATTTCTCGGCATGGCGATCGGCCGGCGGCTGGTCGAGCGCGGCGACGCGGTGCGCAGCTTCTCGCGCGGCGCGCATCCCGCGCTCGACGCGCTGGGCATCGCTTCGCTGGCGGGCGACCTCGCGGATGCGGAGGCCGTCGCGGCCGCGGTCGAGGGATGCGACGTCGTCTTCCACGTGGCCGCACGCGTCGGAGGTTGGGGTCCGCGCGACGACTACTGGCGCACCAACGTGGTCGGCACGCAGAACGTGATCGACGCGTGTCTCGACCAGCAGGTAAGGCGCCTCGTCTTCACGAGCACACCGAGCGTCGTCCACGCCGGCGGCGACATCGAAGGCGCCGACGAGTCGCTCCCCTACGCCGAACGTTTCGAGGCCGCCTATCCCGAGACGAAGGCGGAGGCCGAGCGGCGGGTGCTGGCGGCGAACGGCCCGGCGCTCGCGACGGTGGCGCTGCGACCGCACCTCGTCTGGGGGCCGGGCGACCCCCATCTGATTCCGCGGCTGCTCGCGCGGGCGCGCGCGGGTCGTCTCTGGCTCGTCGGTCGGGGCGAGAATCTCGTCGATGCCACCTACATCGACAACGCGGCCGACGCGCACCTGCTCGCGGCGGATCGGCTCGCGCCGGGCGCCGCGTGCGCGGGCCGCGCCTACTTCATCGCGCAAGGTGAGCCCGCCCCCGCGCGCGAGTGGATTCACGGCGTGCTCGCTGCCGCGGAGCTGCCCGTCGCCCTGCGACGGCTGCCGACGGCGCTGGCCTGGGCCGCCGGCGCACTCGCCGAGGCCGTCTACAAGGTGTCGCGCCGGAAGGACGAGCCGCCGATCACGCGCTTCGCCGCGCGTCAGCTCGCGACCGCCCACTGGTACGACCTGACGGCTGCGCGTCGCGACCTCGGCTATGCGCCGACGGTATCGACCGCCGAGGGCATGGCGCGCCTGCGCGATCATCTCCGGAAGCAGGTCGATCCGCCGGATGCGGGCGCACGAGGTCCGCGCCCGTGACCGCCGCCGCGACGATCCCCGCGATCGACTGGCTCTCGCGCCGCATCCATCTCGTGGCTGGCAAAGGGGGCGTCGGCCGCACGACCGTCGCCGCGGCCATGGCCCGCGCGGCCGCTGCGAGCGGCAAGCGCACGCTGCTCACGGAGATCGGCGACCCGGACGGCGGGCCCTCCTCGATCGGACGCGTCTTCGGGCGCGAGCAACTGACACCCGATCCCGAGCCGCTCGGACCCGACGGGTTGCGCGCCTGTCATGTCCTCGCGACGCGCGGCCAGGAGCTCTTCGCCCACAGCGTCGTGCCGGCCGGTCCGGTGGTCCGCACCGCACTGCGCTCGAAGACGCTGCGCAAGTTCGTGACGGCGGTGCCGTCGCTCTACGAGCTGGGCGTCTTCTTCCATCTGCTGACGCTGCTGAAACAGACGCGGCCGGACGGAACGCCGGAGCACGAAGTCATCGTCGCCGACATGCCCGCGACGGGTCAGACGCTCGCGCTCACGAGCCTGCCAGAGATCCTCCTC
>JAHEJV010000175.1 GCA_024638705.1 Deltaproteobacteria bacterium
ATGCCCGGGCTTACGCCGCGACCGAGTCGACCGACTTCGTGTGCGCCGATGTAGAAGGCGACCTCGACGTCGGCCTTTCGCAAGAACGACTCGGCACGGCGGAGCGCTGAGCGCCGGGTGCCTCGCGAGGGGAGGGAGCGCAGCACGCGTCGCGCACCGTCCATCCCGCCGACCTCGATGTCCGCGCGAGATCCGTCGGCGCGCAGGGCGAGCGACTCGCCCTCGACCTCGAAGGCGAGCTCGCCTTCGAGGTCGAGGCGATTCACGGACTGGCTCACGCCTGGGCGTCGCGGGTTCGGATGCGGATGGTTCCGGAGACGCGCCACGGTGCGTGTCGGGCGCCCTCGCCGACGCCGTTCGGGACGTCGACTTCGACCCCGTCGAGCTCGTAGGTGATCTCGGCGTTGCGGCCGGTCAGCTTGTCGTAGAGGCCGATGGCCAGCTCGGGCCAGTTGTCGGTGCGATGTGCCATGCGATGAATCCTTCCTGGAAGCGGGCAGACGCCCTGATTGATGCCCGGACTGTATAGATAAAATCTGTACATGCCAGAACTTTCTCGTCGGGGGCCGACGGGCCGAGATATCGTCCATATCTTATTTATTTCAGATACTTACGGACTTGCCGATCCGCCTTCTCGCTTCCGGAGGTCGCGGCGATAGAGCGCGATCGCCGGAAACGATCTGTGCGAAATCGCCCGGGGAGCCATTCCGGCACACGCGTCGAGGACGACGCGATGCCTCGCGGTCGTCTTCTCAACCGCCGCCGAGCTCCGCGCGGATCTCGGCGAGGACGGCGTCCGGGTCGGCGGCGAGGCCTTCTTCGCGCAGGCGTGCGGCGCGCGCATCACCCAGGGCGTCGATACACCGCTGCCGGAAGTGCAGGTAGAGCGGGCCGGCGTCGTGTCCGCGCCACGATCGGAACTCGGCCATGGCGCGGCGTCCGACTCCGAGCAAGCGCGCACATCGCTCGACGTCGCCCTCGAAGAACGCGATCGCGGCGACCGTCACGAGGTGGTCCGCGTCGGCGAGGGGCATGGGCTTCGCTTTCTGGCGGGAGAGCGCCATCGATTCGACCCGCCGTGCCTCGTCCAGATCTCCGGTCCACGCATGCCAGAGCGCAATCGAACGCAGAGGGTTCCAGGCGTGATTCGAAAGCGCGAGCGGGTCGACGGGAAGCGCGAGCGTCGACGCCCGGTGCACCATCGCTTCCGCCGTGTCTCCATCGCCGTCGAAGAGCGCGGCCACGATCGCATAACCATGCGCGATCGTGAACCGATCCGGAGACAGCTCGACCGATCTCGAGAGGTGGCGGCTGGCCTCGGAGAAGCGCCCTTCGATCAGATCGAGCGCGCCCACCATGCCCGCGGCGAACGCGCTGATCTCGGCGTCTTCCATGGGCTCCGCCGCTTCGGTCAGCCGTGCCGCGAGCTCGCGGGTCTCCTTCCCGGCGACGATGGCCGCGACGAGCTGGTTCCCCAGCGCCGAAACGACCAGCTCCGAGAGCCCGGCCGGCTCAGCGGACGCGATGCATTCATCGAGCACCTCGAAAGCCCGCGCGAAGTCGCCGTCGTGGGTGTACGCGGAAGAGAGGACCATCATGAGATAGGCGCGCTCCGATTCCGCCAGGGCGTCGGCATCGATGCGATCGATCAGCGCGAACACTTCGTTCGTGCGACCGGCGCCGCGCAGCAGGGCGACCGTCGCGATCGGCAGGGCTGCGGGCAGAGGGGATCCCTCCCGGAGCCCCCAATCCGTGGCGCTGTTGAAGTCGTCGAGCGCTTCACCGTGCGACGCGATGAAATCGCCTCCCCACAAGCTCAACACTTTCGTCGGGGAGAAGAGCTCATCGCTCTGGCCCACCGCCTTTCGAGCGAACCAGTCGAAGTGGCGGCCTCGGAGGGTCCGCCGCTCTTCGGCTTCGTCGAGCTTCTGATCCGCGTACTCCCGCATGGTTTCGAGCAGGCGGTAGCGCGTGACCCCTTCCGATTCGGCGACGACGACGAACGAGCGATCGACGAGCGACCCGAGCAGCTCGAGCACCTCTTCGGCAGGCACGGGGTCCGCGCTGCAGATCGCCTCGACCGCGTCGAAGCCGAAGCGGCCGGGAAACACGGCGAGGCGTCTGAAGAGCGCCCGCGACGGCTCGTCGAGCAGGTCGAAGCTCCAATCGAGCGTCGCCTGGAGGGTCTGGTGACGTCGTTCCGATCGCCGCCGGCGCGCGACGAGCAGCTTGAACCGGTCGTCGAGGCGCTCCGAGATCTCTTCGGGCGACAGGTGACGCACGCGCACGGCGGCGAGCTCGATCGCGAGGGGAATCCCGTCGAGGTGCGTGCAGATCTGTTGCACCGACGGGAGGTTCTCCTGGGTGAGCTCGAAGTCGGAGCGCACCGACCGCGCGCGGTCGACGAAGAGCGCGATCGCCTCGTACTCCGATGCGTCGGCCAGCGGAACCTCTTCGCGGGGCACCTCGAGGGTCGCGACCTGCCAGACCCGTTCGCCCACGACCTCGAGGGGCTCGCGGCTCGTCGCGAAAACGGTCAGCTCGGGGCAGCGCGAGAGCAGTGAATCGGCGAGCTCGGCGCAGGCGTCCGCGAGGTGCTCGCAATTGTCGAGGACGAGGAGCGTGGGCCGGCGCCCGATCGCCTGCGCGATCTGGTCTTCGGCGCCGCCTGCCTGGGTCAGGCCCATCGGAGCGCTGCTGCTCAGCGTCCGGGCGACCGCCGCGGCCACCTGATCCGAATCCGACAGCGCCTGGAGCTCGACCCACCACGCTCCTCCGTCGAAGGACGCGGCCGCGTCGTGGGCCGACTGCAGCGCGAGGCGCGTCTTCCCGGCGCCTCCGAGCCCGGTGAGGGTCACGAGGCGTTCGCTCGCCAGCAGGCCCAGCAGTTCCGCGCGGGCACGCGTCCGGCCGATGAACGACGTGCGCGGCGCGGGCAGGTTGCCCTCGATCGCGCCGTCTGCGGCCGCCCCCCCACCGAGGTCGGTGCGATACACCTGCACCGGCCGTGGGATGTTATGCAGACGTCGCTCACCGAGGTCTTGCCACTCGAGCTCGAGCCGCCCGGCCAGTTGATCCCGCACCGCCCCCGAGATGGCGAGACCCCCGACCGGTGCGAGCGACTCGAGGCGGGCGGCGACGTTGACGCTCTCCCCGGCGATCCGGTCGCCATCGACGAGGACGTCGCCGATCTCCACGCCGATGCGGAAAGGCAGGCGCTGTTCTCCGGCGGCCTCGGCATTGCGGGCGCCGAGGTCGGCCTGGATGGCGACGGCGCACTCGACGGCAGTCCCGGCGCTGCCGAACTCCGCGAGTAGATTGTCGCCGACGGCGTCGACGACGCGCCCGTCGTGCTCGGCCACGAACACCGCGATGCGCTCTCGCGACTCGCTCATGCGTCGGTTCGCGACGCGTTCGTCACGCGACACCAGCCGGCTGTAGCCCACGGCGTCGGCGGAGAGGATCGCGGAGAGCCGATGCGAGGCGTGGGGAGTGCTCATGCCGTCCTGCCGCAGGATACACGAGCCCGGCGGCCCCCCGGCGATCGCCTCATCGACTACGCAGCGCTTCCCGCCGCGCGGCGCTCGCGCTCGCGCTCGTCGAGCAGGCGAAACGTCTCTTCCGACACTTCCGCGCACAAGAGCCCCGTCACGAGGTCGACGAGGTCGCTCACGAAGAGACGGTGGTCGCCGCGTCTGCGCGCCGCGGCGCGGCGGCCCAGCTCCGAGAAGCAGAGGTTCATCGCCGAGAAGCGGCGGTGGAGCGGAAGCGTCGACTCGGCCATGTGTCGCTTCGTGAGCCGGTTCCAGCGGTCGAGCTCGGTGCCGTCGAAGGGTCCGCGTCGCCGGACGTTGGCCGGGTCGCGGACCAGCTCTGCCACGATGCGCAGGTAGTCGCGTCCGTCCGCTTCCTCGAGCATCGCCGCCGACGGACGCACGAGGGCGCCGGCCAGCGATCGGATCGACGGTGCGGCCGCGGCTTCGAGATCTTCGAGCAGCGCGGCCCGCCGCTCCCCCACCCGCTCGTTATGCGGAGCGAGCACGGCGTGCAACAACGCCTCGCGATCGCCGAAGTGATACTGCACCGCGTTGTTGTTGCGCTGCTCTGCGGCGCGTCCCAGCTCGCGGATCGAGACGCCCTCGATCCCGCGCTCTGCGAAGAGCGTCCGAGCGGCCTCGATCAGCGCCTTGCGACCGTTCGGCTCCGCACTCTGTCTGCTGGATCGCGTGGCACCCATGCCGTGTCTCTCAGCGCGACGATCGGTCGCAGTCGCGCGACGCGCTCATCGGCGCCGCTTCTCGCGATATTCCTTCCAGCGCTGCGCCGCTTCGGCCAGCTCGGTGTTGACCTCGAAGATCGGCTGCATCTTCTTCCACGCCTCCTCCCGCTTGTAGGGGAGGAACTCGCGCGGGAAGTGGCCCTCATGGGCGTCGTACTCGCGGAGGATGCGCCGCGCGACCGTGGCCTTGTGCACTTCGTCCGCGCCGTCCGCCAGGCCCATCGTCGGCGCGCCGGCGTACATGTCCTGGAGCGGCGTGAGGTCGGTGGTTCCGAGCGAGCCGTGGATCTGCAGCGCGTCGAAGGAGATCTCGCGCAGCACCTTCGACATCGTGAACTTCACGGCCGCGATGTCGGTGCGGCACTCCTGGGCGGAGGTCTGATCCATCTTCCAGGCCGTCTCCAGCACGAACAGGCGCAGCATCCGCAGCTTCGCGTACGACTCCGCGATCTTCTCCTGCACCATCTGGTGCTCGGCGATGATGGCGCCGTGCGATTGCCGCGACAGCGCGCGCTCGCACATCATGTCGAAGGCCATCTTGCACTGCGCGATCGTGCGCATGGCGTGGTGGATGCGTCCGCCCCCGAGACGCCGCTGCGCCAGGATGTGGGCACCGTCCTCGGGCCCCAGCAGATGGTCGAGCGGCACGCGCACGTCGCGATAGAGGATGTGATTGTGGTTGCGCGGCTCGGGCATGATCTCGACGCCGGGCGTCGTGCGCGGGACGATGAAGATGCCGTTCGTGCACATGACGAAGAGGAGATCAGCGACGCGTCCCGCGGAGGTGAACCACTTCTCGCCGTTGATCACCCACTCGTCGCCGTCGCGGACGGCAACGGTCTTGAAGAGCTTCGGATCCGAGCCGCCCTGGGGCTCGGTCATCGAGTAGGCGGAAAACATCTCCTGGTCGAGCAGCGGCTTCAGCCAACGCTTCTTCTGCTCGTCGGTGCCGTAGGCCGCGAGGATCTCCATGTTGCCGGTGTCCGGGGCCGCCGCGCCGAAGAGCTGCGGCGCCGCCGGGTAGCGACCGAGGATCTCGTTCACGAGGCCTAGCTTCAGCTGGCCGAAGCCCGGCCCGCCGAGCTCCTCGTCGAGGAAGAGCGCCCAGAGCCCCTGGTCCTTCACCTCCTGCTGCAGCTCGCGGACGTAGGCCTTCACCGCCGGATCGGGCAGCCGGACGGCGTGGGGAAAGATGTGGTGCAGCGGCTCGACGCGCTCCTCACAGAAACGCTGGATCCAGTCGAGCTTCTCCTGGAATTCGGGCTCGGTCGAGAAGTCCCATGCCATCGCGTGCTTCCTTCTTCGGGGGTGTCTTCGGGGTGGAGGTAGGGGCCGGGAACGACCGGCGCTCAAAGAGAAAGACATCCAACCCAGAATACAATACACTTGTCTTATCGCGGGAAGCAAGCCCGCTCGCGACGACGTCTGGGGTACGCTGGCGCGCCCGATCGACGGCGCGCACCCCCGTCGCCAGCCACGAGGAGAAGATCCATGCCCGGTCTCGAGACCACCCCGGAGATGAACGACCTCCGCATGTCGGAGGAGAACCGGCCGCTCTACGACGCGGTCGTGAAGTTCGTGAAGGAAGAAGTCACGCCGATCACGGAGGAGTTCTTCCGTCTGGGCGAGGGTCGCGAAGACCCGTGGTCCTGGGGGCCCGGCCAGCTCGACCTGCTCGACAGCGTGAAGCAGAAGGCGAAGGACCAGGGGCTCTGGAACTTCTTCCTCCCCGAAGCGACCGACATCGGCAAGGGCCTCACCAACCTCGACTACGCCTACATCGCCGCCGAGCTCGGGAAGAATCCGATCGCGTCGGAGTGTCTCAACTGCTCCGCCCCGGACACGGGCAACATGGAGGTGCTCGAGCGCGTCGGCACCGAGGAGCAGAAGAAGAAGTGGCTCGAGCCGCTGCTGCGCGGCGAGATCCGCTCGGCCTACGCGATGACCGAGCCCGACGTCGCTTCCTCCGACGCGAAGAACATCGCGTGCCGCGCCGAGCTCGACGGCGACGAGTGGGTGATCAACGGCGAGAAGTTCTACATCTCCGGCGCCGGCGACCCGCGCTGCAAGATCCTGATCGTGATGGTCAAGACGGATCCCGACGCGCCGCCCCATCTGCAGCAGTCGCAGATCCTCGTTCCGACGGACACGCCCGGCTACGAGATCCTCGGCGCCATGGACGTCTTCGGCGAAGACGACGCGCCTCACGGCCACATGCACATCCGCTTCACGGACTGTCGCGTGCCGAAGGAGAACATCCTGCTCGGGCCGGGCCGCGGCTTCGAGATCTCCCAGGTCCGCCTCGGCCCGGGACGCATCCATCACTGCATGCGATCGATCGGCGCTGCGGAGCGCGCCCTCGAGCTGCTCGTGCGCCGCGCGATGAACCGCGAAGCCTTCGGAAAGCGGCTCACGAACCTAGGCAAGACCACCGAGACGATCGCCAAGGCCCGCATCGAGATCGAGTCGATGCGCATGATGGTGCTCAAGGCCGCGAAGGCGATGGACGTGCTCGGCAACAACCAGGCGCGCGTATGGGTGAGTGCGGTGAAGGCGATGGTGCCGATCCGCGTGTGCGAGATCATCGACGAAGCGATCCAGATCCACGGCGCCACCGGCGTCTCCAAGTGGACGCCGCTCGCCCGCCTCTACGCGAGCCAGCGGACGCTGCGCCTCGCCGACGGTCCGGACGAGGTGCACTGGTTCGTCGTCGGCCGCGCCGAGATCCAGCGCTGGGTCGAGGACCCGCAGGAGTACGACCCGAAGGTGCAGTTCCTCGAGTCCGAAGCCGCGAAGGAAGGGATGTTCAGCGGGCCGTAGGCGCGAGCTTCGGGGCAGCCCGAGCTCGATCCGCAGGACGCGTTTCGAACGCGAAGCCCGCCGCATTGGCGTGAGCCGCCGTCGCGCGGAGCCGGCGCAGCGTGTGCAGCCTGGCGATGCGACGGGCCGTATCCTTCCCGCCATGCGCACCCACCGACGCGGATTCCTGCGCTTCGCCGCGGGCGCGGCGATCGCGTTCCTCGGCCGACCCGTCCCGGCGTGGGCGGCGCCCGACGCGACCGCGCTCGAGATCCACCGAGCGACGCGCAACACGCGCCTGGGCGCGATCGGGTCGCGGTTGCGCGCACGCCGCGCCGCGCTGCTCCCGAGGAAGCCTTATCCGGGAGTGGGCCGCCAGGCGTTGCCGGCGCCCGACTGGGTCGACGGGACCGGCCTGTTCGACGTCGCGCGGGCCTGGAATCCCGACGTCGCGTTCGCCGGCGCGTCACTTCCTCTCGAGCAGCTCTCGACGCTGCTGGCCCTCACCAACGGCATCACCCAGCCGGGCCCGCGCCTTCCCCTGCGCGCCGCGCCCTCGGCCGGCGCGCTCTACGCGGGCGAGGTGTACGTCGTGGCGGAGCGCGTGAAGGGCATCGCGCCCGGCGCCTACTCCTACTCGGTGATGGAGCACGCGCTGGTTCCGGTGAACGCCGATGCGCGCCTCGCCGACGTCGCGGCGGCGCTCGAGCGTCCGAGCGAGGTCGAGGGAGCCGCCGCGGCGATCCTCCTGACGAACGTGTTCGCGCGCTATCGCGGGCGTTATGCGAACCGCGGCTACCGCTATGCGCTGATCGACTCGGGCCACATCGGCGAGAACCTGCGCCTGGCCGCCGCCGAATCGGGCCTCGGCGAGCGCGCGCCGCTGCGTTGGGAGGACGATCAGCTCAACGGGTTGCTGCGTATCGACGGTCGCGCGGAGGCGGTCTGCGACGTGCACCTGATCGGGAAGGCGGGAGCCGCGCGTGGCACGGCGACGGCGGTCCCGCTCGTCGAGCGTCAGGTCGCGAACCCCGAGGCGATCCCCGGCGCGGGCAACGCGCCGGTGCGCTACCACGAGGCGACGAAGCTGGTGGCCATCGGCGAGGTGGAGCCGGCGCGGACGCCGAATCCGTCCGCTTCGCAGACCTCCGCACCTTCACCGTCCTCGAAGATCGGTGCCGCGAAGCAGATCGATCGACTCGCGGGCGCGCCCGCCGTCCCGGTCCACGCGGTCATCCGCCAGCGCCGCTCGGCGCGACACTTCGAGCCGACGTCGCTTCCGCGGGACACGCTCCTGCACGTGCTCCATCTCGCGCGCGGACTCCCGGCTCTCCACCGCACCCGCTTCGTCGAGCTCTTCGCCGTCGTGCACCGCGTCGCAGGACTGTCGCCCGGCCTCTACCGCCATGCGTCCACGTCCGAGTCCGATTCGGGTCGGCTCGAACCCCTGCGGACCGGCTCACTCGCCGCGCAGCTCGTCGACGCCGATCTCGGCCAGACGAAGTCGGGCGAGGCGGCGGTGGCGCTGATCGCGGTGGCGAACCTCGCCGACGCCAGCGCCGCCGGCGGCGCGCGCAGCTATCGCGACGTGCTGCTCGACGCCGGCGCCACCGCCCAGCGCATCTACCTCGGCGCCGAGGCGAGCGGCGTCGCCGCCCGCAACCTCGCGGCCTACTACGACGACGAGCTCGACGCGCTGCTCGGCCTCGACGGCGAGCGTCGCGTGGCGGTGCATCTCACGGCGCTGGGCCCGGGCGACTGAGCGAGCGGGGACGCTGCTCCGGATCCGATCCGACTCGGGCGGACTCCCGCGTTACGATGGCCCGACGCGTCGGACGCGAACCCGGATCGCAGCCCCACCGATCGAACCGAATCCAACGAGGAGACGCTCCATGAAAGCCATCGTGTGCAAAGTCTTCGGACCGCCCGAGTCGCTCGAGCTCGTCGAACTCGACGACCCGACGCCCGGGCCGGGCGAGATCGCCATCGACGTGCGCGCGTCGGCGATCACCTTTCCCGACGCGTTGATGATCGAGGACAAGTATCAGTTCAAGCCGCAGCCCCCGTTCACGCCCGGCGGCGACGTCGCCGGCACCGTCGCGGCGGTGGGGGAGGGCGTCGACGCCTTCGCCGTCGGCGATCGCGTGACGGCGGCGCTCGGATTGGTCGGCGGGTTCGCCGAGAAGGCGGTCGTGTCGGTCGACAATGCGCGCAAGCTCGACGAGGCGATCGGCTTCGCCGAGTCGACGGGACTGCTCTACGCCTACGGCACCGGCTGGTACGGCCTCAAGCATCGCGGCGCGCTGCAACCGGGCGAGACGCTGCTGATCCTGGGCGCTTCCGGATCCCTCGGCATGGCCGCGATCGAGCTGGGGAAGCACCTCGGCGCCCGCGTGATCGGCGCCGCCGGGAGTCCGGAGAAGCTCGCGATGTGCAAGGAGCGCGGCGCCGACGAGACGATCGACTACGACGCCGAGAACCTCAAGGAGC
>JAHEJV010000501.1 GCA_024638705.1 Deltaproteobacteria bacterium
TCGTACCCGAGCGCGTCGAACTCGCGCGCGCACGCCGAGGCCTCCTCCCAGGTGCGCTTGATCTGGGGAAGCGTGACGCCGAAGCGGGTCGGTCGCGGCATGGGATCCTCCGGTGAGCGGGAGCGCCGACGGCGGGCGCGGCGCGTCATTCTAGTATCCTCCGCGGCGATGCCGCTCGGACCCGACGACGTACGCCTCGACGGACGACTCGCCGTCGTCACCGGCGCGGCGATGGGGATCGGCGCGGCGATCGCCGCCGCCTTCGCTCGCTTCGGTGCCGACCTCGCGCTATGCGATCGCGACGGGGACGCGCTGGCGGGAACCGTCGGGGAGCTTGCGGCGACCGGGCGTCGGGTCGAGAGCGCCGTCCTCGACGTGCGCGATGCGGAGGCGGTCGCGCGCTTCATTGCCGCGACGTCACCCGAACGCAGCATCGACGTCCTCGTGAACAACGCCGGCGGCACCTTCGAGGCGCCCTTCCTCGACGTGACGCCCGGCGGTCAGCAGGCGCTCGTCGACGCGAACTTCTCGAGCGTCACCCACTTCGTGCGCGCGGTGGCGCCGCGGATGTCCGAGGGCGCGTCGATCGTGAACATCACTTCGATCGAGGCGCATCGCGCGGGGCCCGGTTTTGCCGTCTATTCCGCGATGAAGGCGGCGGTGGCGAACCTCACGAAGAGCCTCGCCCTCGAGCTCGGCGGCCGCGGCATTCGCGTCAACTGCATCGCGCCGGACGTGATCCCGACGCCCGGGATCGGTGATTTCCCCGTGCGCACGCCT
Organism: Deltaproteobacteria bacterium; assembly: GCA_024638705.1. Lineage (GTDB taxonomy): Bacteria > Myxococcota_A > UBA9160 > UBA9160 > SMWR01 > JAHEJV01. Next base: position 781 of record JAHEJV010000501.1, read on the forward strand.
CTTCCCCGCGCCGGACACCCGGACGACGTCGCCGGCGCCGCCGTCTATCTCGCCGGCGATCTCGCGCGCTTCGTCACCGGCACGACGCTCCACGTCGACGGCGGCAACGCCGCCGCGGCCGGCTGGCGCCGCTGCGAGGACGGGAGCTTCGAGACGTGATGGGGCTCGGAAACTGATGCGGCTCGAAAACGTCACGTCGCTCGACGACCCGCGCGTCGCCCCCTATCGCGATGTGCGGGACACCGCGCTGCGCGAGCGGGAAGGGCTCTTCCTGGCGGAGGGCCGTCTCAACGTGAAGCGACTGCTCGCGACGCCGCGCTATCGCACGCGCTCGGTGTTCGTCACCGAATCCGGGCTCGCGGCGCTCCGCCCCGCGCTCGCGACGCTCGACGCGGCCACACCCGTCTTCGTCGCGCCGAAGGACCTGCTCTGCCGTGTGGTCGGCTATGCGATACACCGCGGTTGTCTCGCGGCCGGCGAGCGCGGAGGCGAGCCAGACCTGCGTACGCTCGTCGCGGAGAGCGCCGCGATGCCCGGGCGCCGCAACTGGCTCGTGCTCGAAGACGTCACCGACCCGGAGAACGTCGGCGCGATCTTCCGCAATGCGCTCGCCTTCGGTGCGGCCGGCATCGCGCTGACGCCGCGCAGTGTCGATCCGCTCTACCGCCGGGCGATCCGCGTGTCGATGGGGGCGAGCCTGCGCGTCCCCCACGCGCGCGACGAAGCCCGGGCGCTGCGCGACGTCTTCGCGGCGGCGGGCTTCGCGAACGTGGCGCTCACGACGGGCGCCGACGCCGTACCGCTCACCGCCCGGCCGTTGCCGCCGCGCGTCGCACTCTGGCTCGGCAGCGAGGCCGAGGGGCTGACCCGCACTTCCGAGGCGGGAGCGGACCTCCGGTTGCGCATCCCGATGGCGCCCGGCGCCGACTCGCTGAACGTCGCGATGGCGGCGGGCATCGCGCTGCATCATCTCCACATGACGGCGCTCGAAACATGAAGCGGCCGCTGGTCCTCAAGACGGGCGGGGCGCTCCCCGCGGTGCGCGACGCGCGCGGCGACTACGACGCGTGGATCGTGGCGGGCATGGGCATGGCGGCCGACGAGGTGGATGTGGTCGACGTCGCGGCGGGGGAGGCGCTGCCCGATCCCGCGTCGCCCCGCGGTGTCGTGGTGACCGGCTCGTCGGCGATGGTCAGCGAGCGCGCGGCGTGGAGCGAGCAGGCTGGCGCGTGGCTCGTGCGCGCGATCGCGGCGGGCACGCCGATCTTCGGCATCTGTTATGGCCATCAGCTGCTCGCGCAGGCACTCGGCGGCGTCGTCGGGGCGAACCCGCGCGGGCGCGAGATCGGGACCGTGCGCGTGCGGAGTCTGCCCGACGCGCGCGACGACGCGTTGCTCTCGGTGCTCGGAGACGCGTCACCAGTCCACGCTACTCACGTCGAGAGTGTCCTCGCGCTGCCCGACGGCGCGGTGCGTCTCGCCGAGAGCGACCTCGATCCGATGCAGGCGATCCGCTTCGCCGAACGGGTGTGGGGGGTGCAGTTCCATCCCGAGTTCGACGCGGAGGTGATCCGCGCCTATCTCGAGGCGCGACGCGACCGCGTCGTCGCCGAGGGGCTCGATGCGGACGCCCTCGTCGCCGGCGTGCGCGAGACGCCGAAGGCGAGGGCGCTGCTTTGCCGGTTCGCCGAGTTGATCGCGTCGTGAGCGCTGTGCCCGCGATCCCCGAGCGCGCCGACCTCGTCCTGTACGACGGCGTCTGCGGTTTCTGCAACGGCGTCGTGCAGTGGTTGCTCGCG
>JAHEJV010000176.1 GCA_024638705.1 Deltaproteobacteria bacterium
GGCAGGAGGCGCCCGCGGTGACACCCCGCCTCGACGCACATCCGCCACTGGAGTGCGCACACTTCGAGCAGCGGCATCTCCCGCACCATCTGCTCCAGCCCCGGAATCCGCGGCCCCCACAGCCTCGGGCCGACCACGGGCGCCATGCTCTTCGGCAGTGCGCGGCGGATCAGGTCCTTCGCGTAGTAGGGTGCGCGCCGCCACTGCACTTCGCGCAACCGCCTGCCGAGCCAGCGCTTCGGCAGTCCGCCCGAGAAACGGTTCCAGTGGTCGAAGATCGAGAGCGTGGAGTCGCGTCCGTCGCGGAGGATGTGGACGATCTTCGCATCGGGGAACACGGCGTTCACGAAGTCGACGCGCAGCGAATTCTGCGGGCTCTTCTCCACGAAGCGGCGCTTTCCCTGACCGCGGGTCTCCTCCGCGAAGCGCTCGCGGATGTGCGCAATCACCTCGGGACGAGCGTCCTCGAGCAGCAACAGGTCCGACTTCCGCTCGTTCCCGTGACGCCAGGTGAGCCGCGGCTCGCCGATCAGCGCCAGGTCGGGATGCGCTTCGAGCACGCGACTCAGGATCGTGGTTCCCGATCGCGGCGCGCCGATGATGATGATCGGGGCGTCCTGCTGTCCCGGTGTGGCTTCGCTCAACGGATCGACGACCCCGCTCGGTTGGCGGCGCAGAGTACCGCAGCGCTCAAGGCTTTCCCGGCTTCTGGAAGGTGGCCGTGAGCAGGACGCGCAGCGGCGCGAGAAACGACGCGCTGTTCACCAGACGCTCGTAGGCCCAGCCGACGAGGTAGGTCGGCCACGTGATCCGCAGGTATTCGGGGCGACTCTCGATCAGGTCGATCGCGATGACGTCGAGCCCGGCATTGGCGGCGAGGCGACGCAACGTGCCGGGTGAGTTCGCGCGGTAGCGCGTGGGGAAGGTGTCGGTCTCGGGCCGGCCGCGCAGTGCGTTGAAGAAGCGATGGAAGGCATGGGGCGTGAGCGTCGCGATCCATGCCACGTAGTGGTGTTTGTTCGGCGTCTTCACGAGAAAGCGCCCGCCGGGCTTGAGCACGCGACCCACCTCGGCGAACACACGAGCGGGTTCGTCGAGGTGCTCGAGCACGTTGTCGGAGAACACGAGGTCGAAGCGTTCGTCCTCGAAGGGCAGCGAGTCGGCGAAGCCCACATGCGCCTCGTCGAGAAAGGCGTTCTCCGCGACGCGCTCGTCGGGGTCGATGCCGACGATGTGCGCGCAGCGGCCGCGGAAGTTCATGTGCGGGACGAGTCCCGAACCGGCACCGACGTCGAGGACGACCATCTCGGGACGCAACTCGGCGAGGATCCGCTCCCGGAACAGCACGTCGTCCCAGTTGTCGGTCACGCCCGGATAGAGCCGCCGGTCGAGTCGCGCGACGAGGGATTCGGAGCTCGCGCTCACCGCGGCTCCGTTTCCGGGGGACGAGTCGCGATGAGACGTTCGTAGAGATCGACCGCCTCGCGGACGGCCGGATTCGCCGCGACGCGGGGCTTGAGATCCGCCGACGCCGACGAGCGGAACGCGGTCGGGATCGGCACGCGCGCGTCGTCGGTCCGGTGCGGCGAACCCTTCTGGATCGCCTCCCGCGCCGCCTGGGCCAGCGCGGCTTCGTCGAACTCCGTGCGGAAGTCGGTCTTGAAACGCGCGTTGATCTGCTCGGAGGCGCGCCGGAAGCGGCCGTTCGTCATGTCTTCGAAACGCAGGAGCACGACGTCGTCGCGATGCGCCTCCACCCACTCGTAGAAATCGCGGTACTTCCGCGCGAGCAGCCGGCCGACGTCGTCGCCACTTTCTCCCACCGCGATCATGTTCGAAGTGATCGCATCGACGGGATGCCGGATCACGACGACCGCCGGAATGCCCCATCGCACCGCGTGCTTCACGTTCGAAACGATGTGGGAGTGGTGCGAGATCCGGTCCGGGTCGATGTCGGGGTTCGCGCAGCGGAAGAGCCGGACCGTGAAGGAATTGCCGCTGCGCGGGAAGGCCTCGATCACGATCCGGGTGAAGCCGCGCTTCACCAGCAGCACGCGCATGTCGGGGCGGCGCGACCTCCACTCCATCACGCGCTGGTAGAGCCACGAGCTCCTTTGCAGGTATAGCTTCGACCACTGCCACGCGAGCCAGAGGCGCCGCGCGAGGCCTGATTTCGAGTTCATCCAACTCCCCGTATCTTCCGGATCGCCGTCCGATCCGATCCTGCGATGTGTAATGACCCGATACGGGCAATCGACGCGTCCGGGCGCCGTCGGCGGGCGAAGTATAATCGAAGCGCGTCCCATCCCGAGCATGCATTCATGAATCACCCCCGCGCGAGCAGGCGCCCGAACTTCTTCCTCGTCGGCGCCCCGAAGTCCGGCACGACGGCACTCGTCCGCTATCTCAAGGAGCACCCGCGGATCGTCGTCTCGAACCCGAAGGAGACGTTCTACTTCTGCGACGACTTCCAGGGACTCGCCGCCGCATCCAGCGAAGCGGAGTACCTCGACCTGTTCAGCGACATCGATGCGGAAACCCTCGCCGCGGGGGATGCGACGACGGTCTACATGTATTCGCAGACGGCGCTCCAGCGGATCCACGACTTCGACCCGAACGCCCGCATCCTCGTGATGCTGCGACGGCCGATCGACCTCGCCATCTCCTATCACGCCGAGCACCTGTACGGCCTGTCCGAAGACGAGCCCGATTTCGAGAAGGCGTGGCGCCGCTACGACGCACGACTGCGCGGCGAGCAGCTTCCGCCGATGGTGATCGAGCCGAAGCTGATCCAGTACCGCGACGTCGCCATGCTCGGCGCCCAGATGCAGCGGCTCTTCGGCATCTTCGACCGCGAACAGGTGCACGTGGTCCTCTTCGACGATTTCGTCGCGGACACCGCCGCCGAGTACGAGGGGGTCCTGCGATTCCTCGGCGTGCCCTCCGACGGGCGACGCGATTTCCCCGTCGTGAACGAGCGCAAGGAGAACCGCTTCCCCGTTCTCGCCCGCCTGCTGCACCGGCCGCCGCCTCTTCTGTCGCGCGCGGTCGCGAGGGCGAAGAAGGCGCTCGGGATGGAGCACGCGGGCGTTCTCGACTTCGCCCGGCGCTTCAACACCGCTCCGGTGCAAAAAGCGCAGATTTCAGAGGATCTCCGACGGGAGATGCGTGCGTGCTTCGAGCCCGACGTCGCGCTGCTCTCGTCGTTGATCGGACGGGATCTGACACATTGGCTCGACGAGAGCGTCTCATAGACGGGTCCGGAGACGCCGACCCGGCTCGAGACAGCGACGGGAGTCGGAGCGCCACGCGGCGCGCGATGGCCGCGGTTCTGGCGAGCGCGTTTCCCTCGAGAATGACGTCGAGAAGCTGCCAATGCGCTCCTGGGTCCGCGTCCTTCCGATGACTTCCTTCATGGGGGAAACGACCGTGCGAGGTCGTTATGCGTTCTGCGCGCTCGGGGCGCTGATGGCGCTTTCGCTGGCGTGCGACTCGGGCGGCTCGAGCGGCTCGGCGGGGCCCTCGGCGACGCCGTCGAGCACCGCCGCGAGGACGACAACGACGCCGTCCGGATCGCAGCCGAACTTCGTCGTCATCCTCACCGACGACCAGCCCTTCCACACGATGTGGGCGATGCCCGAGGTCGACGCGCTCGCTGCGCAGGGAGTGCGCTTCACCCGGGCCTTCGTCGAGATGCCGGTGTGCACCCCGCCGCGCGCCAGCTTCCTGTCCGGCGGGTTTCATGCGCGCAACACCGGCGTGGTCTGGAATGTCGGACCGAACGGCGGCGCCGGCGCCTTCAACGATGACAGCACGCTCGGAACGCGGCTCCAGGAGGTGGGCTACCGGACCGGATTCGTCGGCAAGTGGATGAACGACACGCCCGACGAACACGTCCCCTCGGGCTGGGATCGCTACGTCTATCGCCATTACAAGGACGGCGAGCTGGTCGGGTGGAGCGGCTACCGCCTCTACCACTACCGGGACCACGCCCTCGACTTCCTCGACGAGAACGGGGATGAGCCGTTCCTGCTCGTGCTCTCCGTCGTCCTGCCGCACTACCCGGCCGATCCGGCGCCCGGCGACGAAAACCTCTACGACGGCTACGTCTATCGTGAGCGCGGATTCGGTGAGACCGACGTCTCGGACAAACCGCCCGCGATTCAGACGGCGTCGGGCGTCTTCAGCGTCTCGGGCTGGACGCAGGAAGACGAAGACGAGTTCCACCGCAATCAGCTGCGCTCGCTCGCCGCCGTCGATCGTGCGGTGGGCGACATCTTCGCGCGACTCGAAACGCTCGGAGTGAAGGACGACACCTACGTCTTCTACTGGACCGACCACGGACTCCAGTGGGGGGAGCACGGTCTCAACCAGAAGGACTACCCCTACGAGGAGTCGATCCGCACGCCGCTGCTGGCGTGGGGCCCGGACGTGGTCGCCCGCGATCGGGACGAGTTGATCATGACGCCCCAGGACCTCGGCGCGACGATCCTCGCGCTGAGCGGCGCGAACGGTCCCACCGATGGGCGCGACCTGACGCCGCTGCTCGAAGACGATCCCGCGCCAACGTGGCGGGACGAGATCTTCATCGAGTTCGCCACCGCGCCCTACGTCTGGGCGGGCGTCCGCACCGACCGTTGGAAGTACGTCGAATGGGGCGGCGGGGAGACCGAGCTCTACGACCTCGAGAACGACCCCTACGAGCTCGAGAGCCTGCACGACGATCCCGTCTACGACGGCGTCGAAGCCGATCTCCGCGCGCGACGTGCCGCCGAACCGCGCTCCCTGGCTTTCGCCACACCGCTCTACCGCCTGCTCCCGCTCGCCCGGGTCGGCGAGCCCTATTCCCACCAGCTCGACGTGTGGGGCGGACAGGGACCGCGCACGTTCACGCTCGCCTCGGGAATCCTTCCCGCCGGGCTTTCGCTGAGTTCGAGCGGCGTCATCTCGGGCACTCCTACCGCGGAGCAGGTCCACGGCGAGAACCTCTTCTACATCCAGGTGTGCGACAGCGCTTCGGGGCGCCAGCAGGGGCGCGCCCAGTGTTTCACGAAGGAGCTCGATCTGTCGGTACGCCCGTAGACGCTTGCCACCGGCGGAACGGTCGATCGCCGAGAATCGCGGGCCCGCGCTGGCGACGGGGCTCCTGGACCGGAAAGCTATCGCCGCCGTGAACGCCGCCAAGATCCTCCGCCTCGACAACGTCCGCCGCGACTACGCCTGGGGCTCGCGCACCGCGATTCCCGCGCTGCTCGGCGAGCCTCCGTCCGACGCGCCCCAGGCGGAGCTCTGGATGGGCGCACACCCACGCGCGCCCTCGCGCGTGCGCACCGAGGACGGCGAGGTGCCCCTCGATGCGTGGATCGCGCGCGACCCGGAGGCGACGCTCGGTGGGGACGTCGCGGCGCGCTTCGAGGGGAAGCTCCCGTTCCTCTTCAAGATCCTGGCGGCGGAGCAGCCGCTCTCGATCCAGGCCCATCCCGGGGCGTCCCTCGCGCGGGCCGGCTTCGAACGGGAGAACCGCGCGGGCGTCGCCCTGGACGCGCCCGATCGCTGTTATGCCGATCCGTACGCGAAGTGCGAGATGATCCATGCGCTCACCCCCTTCCGGGCGCTGAACCGGTTCCGCGCTCCCGAGGAGATCGCCGAGCGCTTCGCCTGCTTTGGCGCCTCCGAGGTGGCGCGCGAGTTCGAAGCGCTGCGTCGCGACGGCAAGGCCGGCCTCGAGCCCTTCATCGGCGGACTGCTCTCGCTCGACGCCGCGAGCCGCGGCGAACTCCTCGCGCGCGCCCGCTGGTGGGCCGAGGGAGACGGCGCGGCCACCGAGGAGGGACGCCTGCTCCTCGAACTCGAAGCCACCCACCCCGGCGACGTCGGCATCCTCGCCCCGCTCTTCCTCCACATCGTCGATCTCGCCCCGGGTGAAGCGATGTTCCTCCCGCCGGGAGAGCTCCACGCCTACGTCTCCGGCCTCGGGCTCGAGCTGATGGCGAGCTCGGACAACGTCCTGCGCGGCGGCTTGACGTCGAAGCACGTCGACGTGCCCGAGCTGATCGCCGCGCTGGCGTGGCGCGCCGGGCCGGTCGAGATCCTGCGGGCCGAGCTCGCTCCCGACGGCCGGATGCGATGCGAGACCGAGGCGGCCGAGTTCGAGCTCTCCTGCCTCGACACGCACGAGAGCGGAGACGCCCGGATCGCCCCGGATCACGGAGTCGAGATCCTGCTGTGCACCGACGGTGCGTGCGATCTCGTCGTCGCGGGCCAGGAGACGCTGCACGTAGCGCGCGGCGATTCGCTCTTCGTGCCTGCCAGCGCACCGGACTATCGCGTCGAAGGCCGCGCGGTGCTCTACGCGGCGTCCGTGCCGAAGGCGTAGCGGCGACCGTCGACGCGCGCCCCCGTCGCGAGATCGCACGCGATCTCCTGCGCGCCAGCGGCGATGCAGCAGACGAAGTCGAGACGGGTCGCGCGCGCGGTGTAGACGAGCGCCTGGCTCTCGATCGCGCGACCGAACTCGGGGCAGTAGAGCGAAGGCTCGACCGCGAGCGTGCCCTCCCCTGCGAAACCGACGGCGACCGTCCCCCCCGGATGGCGGATCCGCGCGACCGACCCCGCGACGGAGGCCACCTCACAGTCCGGATGCAGATGCCAGCGCGCGGCGACCGACACTGCGCGCTCGGCCGCGACGCGATCGCGCACGAGCAGCACACCGTCGTCGAACCAGCGGAAAACGCGCATGTGTCGCGGACGACCGGCGAGGCGCTCGTAGCCGTCGTGTCCGGCGGAGAGAACGAACCCGTCCTCGAGCGGCTGCCAGGACACGTCGCACGGCCGGGCGCGGTGCCCGACCCGGAACGTGCCCCACATCTCGCATTGGTCGGCGCCCGCGATCTCGACGGTGTTGTGGGCCGCCGTCGAGCGGCAGAACGCGCGGTGCGGATCGCCGTCGTAGCCGTGCACGCCGGCATCGACCAGCACGCGACTTCCGCCGAGCGAGAGCTCGAAGGAGAGCAGATCGGCGTGTGCGTGGCCCGGGTTGTAGTCGGGCCCGATCGGTGCGGCGTCGCAGACGACGTAGTGGTCGCCGGCGCGCGCGCCGTAGTAGCCCGCGGAGGCGAGCCCGAATACCCCGTCGGCCGGTTCGTCTGGTGCCAGATGTGAGGGATGCGGCGCGATGCCGAAGGCGGCGTCGTTGAGCAGCGCGATCTCGCCGTCGGGATGGCAGAGAGCAGCGAGCGCCCGACGAGCGCGCGCGAGGTGCGGCGCAACGCGCGACACGAGCCGCGGCTCCCTCGTCGCCTCGAGCATCGTGAGCACCTCCACGACGCGCGCGTGGTACATCGGCGAGCGCTCGAAGTGCATGCCGTCGTCGAGGAGCTGCTCGGGAAGCTCGCGATCGAGCCAGTGCAATCCGGTCGCGAGCCACTTCTCGCCGGGTCCGCCGAAACACGCGCCGACGAACGCGAGCGCCGCGGCGTTCTCGAGCAGATGGTTCGCGCGCAGGTGGGTCTCGAGATGGCGCGTCAACCACTCGACCTGCCGCCAGATCGAGGGCCACGCTTCCGCGCGCAGCGCCGCGTCCTCGGCGACGCGCTCGCGGTGCCGGACGTGGAGCCACGCGCACCAGTTCAAGAGGCGCAGCGACGTCGGATAGGGCTCCCAGCCGACGCGCCCCTTCGCCAGGCCGTGCTGCGCGATCCAGTCGAGGATCAGCGCGCGGCCGGCGTCGTAGTCGAGCGCGGCGAGAAACTCGAAGTAGTGCAGGTTGTACTGCCACAGCCGGGGCGCCGCGGCGTCCTCCCAGCGCGGCGGCCAGCCCGTCTCGCGCGTCTCGTTCACGAACGTGAAGCGCCCGGCGCGCAGCGCCTGCGCGTCGAAGCGGTCGCCCACGGGCGGCATCGCGGCGGCGCTCCAACGGACGCCCGGATCGGCCGGTGCGGCGGCCGTGGCGAACGCTTCCGGTCGCTCGACGCGCGATCGCACCCGCTGCGCGACGAGCGCGGCGAGCTGTCGCGGCGGGATCCAGCGCAGCGTCTCGAGCCACTGGCGCAGGCCCGATGCGCCGCGCTGCGCCTCCGCGCGCGGCGGCGGATCGATCGCGCGGCGCGGCGTGCTCATCCGCGGCCGAGTATGGCCACGGCCGGTGGGGCCGGCAAGGAAACATGAAAGCCTTTCCGCCTCGCTCGACCGGGACCGGGCCGGTAGGCTTGCGTCGCCCGGCCGGGCGCCTCATGCGGATCGTCTTCATCAGCCACTACTTCCATCCGGAGGGCAATGCCCCGGCCACGCGCGTCAGCGAGATGACGCGCCGCTGGGTCGCTGCCGGCCACGACGTCACCGTCATCACCGGCGTGCCGAACGTGCCCGACGGCGTCGTCTACGACGGCTATCGCAATCGCCTCTTCCAGCGCGAGCAGTACGAGGGCGTCGAGGTGCTGCGCGTCTGGACCTACCTCGCGCCCAACAAGGGCACTTTGCTTCGCATCGCGAACTTCGTGTCCTTCATGCTGACGGCAACGCTCGCCGGGCTCACCACGCGCCGGCCCGACGTCGTGATCGCCACGTCGCCGCAGTTCTTCTGCGGCTGGGCAGGCCTCTTCGTGGCGAAGCTGCGGCGCCTGCCGTTCGTGCTCGAGATCCGCGACCTCTGGCCCGAGTCGATCGAGGCGGTCGGTGCGATGCGCCAGCCGCTCTTGATGCGCTTCCTCGAATGGCTCGAACAGCGCCTCTACGCCGCGGCCGATCACATCGTCACCGTCGGCGAGGGCTACCGCGAGAAGCTCGCCGAGCGCGGCGTCGACCGCGCTCGCGTCGACGTGATCCCGAACGGCGTCGATCTCGCGCTCTTCCTCGCGGGCGGCGACGGACCGGGCGTCCGCGAACGCCACGCCCTCGGCGACCGTTTCGTGCTCGCCTATCTCGGCACGATCGGCATGGGCTGCGGGCTCGACGTCGCCCTGCGCGCCGCGCGCCAGCTGCGCGACGCCGGCCGCGACGACGTGCGCTTCCTGCTCGTCGGCGACGGCGCCGTCCGCGAAGAGCTCGAAGCGCAGGCGCGCTCCGAGGGCCTCGATGCGATCGTCTTCACCGGGCGTCGACCGAAGACCGAGATGCCCGACCATCTCGCCGCCGCGGACGCGTGCCTCGTGCACCTCACGCGCACGCCGCTGTTCACCACAGTGCTGCCGTCGAAGATCTTCGAGGCGGCGGCGATGCGGAAGCCGATCGTCCTCGGCGTGGAGGGCTTCGCCGCGACGCTCGTCTCCGAGGCGGAGGCCGGCCTGTGCATCGAGCCGGAGAACGAGGACGAGCTGCTCGCCGCCGTCGACCGGCTGGCGGGCGACCCTGCCCTCGCCCGCCGTCTCGGCGATTCAGGCTACGAGGAGATCGGCACCCGCTACACCTACGAAAAGCTGGCCGCAGAGTACGCGTCGCTGCTCGAATCCCTGCGCGAAGCGGGCTGGAAGCGCTGAGCCGCCGCCGGGGTCAGCGCCAGAGGCCGAGCACGTCGACGATCTCGGTCTTGC
>JAHEJV010000177.1 GCA_024638705.1 Deltaproteobacteria bacterium
CGAGGGAGGTCAAGACCACGACGTTCAGCTGGAGCAGGCGTTCGTGACGGTCGACATCGATGTTCGAGAAGCCGCCCATCTCCATGAGCCCGGCGTTGTTCACGAGCACGTCGACGTCGAGCGCTTCGTCCTCGATCTGCTGCACGAGCTTCGCGGGCGCGTCCACAGCGAGCAGGTCGGTCGGCCGCACGTCGACCCGCGCGCCGAACTCGTCGCGACAGCGCTCCGCCAGGGCCTCGAGCTCCGAGGCGCGCCGGGCGACCACGATCAGGTCGAAGCCGTTCTCGGCGAAGACCCGGGCCAGCGCGAGGCCGATCCCTCCGGAGGCGCCGGTGATCAGCGCCGTCTCTCGTCGTCGCTTCATGGGGCTCCCTCGCGCTGCCTCACCGCATCCTAACACCGGGGGTCGCGCTTCCTGGTCTGCGGTCGAAGATCTGGCCGCGACGCATCGACGGCGACCGCGCATTCTCGACGAAAACCCGAAGCGAAACGATGAACCGGTTGGGGATCCAGTGAGAACGATCGAGTCGGGCGCTTCGAACGGGGTGGCGAGCCAGGGCTGCGATCGGGCAGAGTGAAACGCGGGCCGCAGGACACCGCCGCCGGGAGGACCATCGTGCGACTCGAAGGCTCCTGCCACTGTGGCGCGGTGCGCTTCTCGCTCGCGTCGCCGCACCCCTACCCTTTCAACCTCTGCTACTGCTCGATCTGCCGGAAGACGGCGGGGGGCGGGGGCTACGCGATCAACCTGAGCGGCTTGCACGACACGCTCGAGGTCGAGGGGCGCGAGCACGTGAAGGTCTACCGCGCGCGGATCCGGCGCGAAGGCGACGAAGCGCCCCACACGAGCCCCGGCCAGCGCCACTTCTGCGGGAAATGCGGAAGCCCCCTGTGGATGTGGGACCCGCGCTGGCCCGAGCTGGTGCACCCGCTCGCCTCGGCGATCGACACCCCACTCCCGGTGCCGCCGCAACGCACGCACCTCCTGCTCGGCTCGAAGGCGCCCTGGGTGGTGATCCGCGCGGACCCCGACGACCGGCTGCACGAGGGATTCCCCGACGAGTCGATCGCCGCGTGGCACGAGCGCCTGGGGCTGGTCGACGAGGAGCCGCGTTGACCTAGCCCGCAGACCCGTCTCGCTTCCCGCGCCGCTGCGTAGCCGGCGCTCCACCGCGCCGAGGGTCTCGCCCGGATCGAGAACCAGCGCATCGGCGATGGATCCGCCTGCCTTCGTCGACCGCACGGAGCGCGCCGCTCCGGTCGCCCGACCCGAGCCGTGCGCGGGCGAGCCGTTCGCTCGTTCGTCTCTTCGCGACGAACCCCCATTGCAGCGGGCCCCGCGGTGCTTACCATGAATCGTTGACTGTGAACCCGATGGATCGAAGCCCGGAACGAGTGATTCCGGTGGATTGGACTTCGGAACGGACTCGCGACAGGAGGGGCTCGATGGCCGCCAGGAAGAAGGCGACGAAGAAGAAGGCAACGAGGAAGAAGGCAACGAGGAAGCCGGCGAAGAGGAAGACCGCGCGCAAGAAGAAGTCGGGGCGCAAGAAGTCCGCGAAGCGCGGCTCGGGCACCGACCTCGGCAAGCGGATCGAGAAGGAGCTGTCGGATCTCTCGAAGCAGATCGATAAGCAGCTCTCGCCTCTGCGCAAAGAGATCGACAAGGCCGAGCGGAAGGCCGGGACCGGGGCATCCCGGGTGATCCGTGAGGCGCGCAAGCGCCTCAACGACATCGAGCTCGGCGGGCAGTCCGACTTCAAGCAGTTCCTGCGCAAGCGGCGCCGCGATCTCTCCAAGGCGCTCACCGAGCTCTCGGAGACGGTGCGTCCGCACCGCAAGAAGTAGCAGGAGCTAGCGCTAGCGCGGTCCTCCGAGGCGGCCTTCCCGCCGCCTCGGAGAGGCCCGCCCGATCTCGCCCGCATGCCGGCACGGAGCGGCAAAGGCGGACCCGAGCGGCACGCATCACGGCAGACGACCACGATGAGGCCCTGGAACTCCGTCGGCACGGAGGAGGAGAGACCAGGCGCATAGCGCGTGCAACCTGCGCTCTCCCTCGACGTCCGCGAACGGGCGTTAGGTCCAGCCCTCACACGGTGTCCCACAGATGATCTCGCGCGCCTGCGAGCCACACGCTGGGGCGCGACGCCACGACCCGCGACGCTCGCGAGCACGTCGCACCCTCGCGACCGGTATGTGGTTTGCACTTGGCTTCCCAGCGCCCATGGTGTCGAGAACAGGAGGAAGTCATGTCCGGCAGCCGACAATGGAAGCTTCGCCAGCCGCTCGTCTTGATCGCGATCGTTACCGCGTGCCTCGCATCCGAAGCCTCTGCGCAGATGGTGATCGACGAGATCGTGATCACCTCCGGCCCCAGCTACTCCGGCGGGAGCTTCTCGGACTACTTCGTCGACCCCGTCGTCTTCGGCTCGGGGATCGCCTCCGTCTCGATCAGCTCCTCGTCCGGCACGCTGATGGACGTGGAGCTGTTCGAGGTGACGCCGGGCGAGTTCGTCTGCGACGAGGGCATCCCGTCCGAGCCCTGCGAGGATTTTTCCTCGCTCGCCGCGATCTCCGCTCTCGGCTCCCTGACCTTCGATTTCGTCGGCGACATGGGTGAGATCGACAGCGAGACCATTCCGCTCGCGGACTGGGATCCGGGAAGCGGCCAGTCCGGCTTCCCCGACGTCACCTTCCCCTCCCAGGGCCAGAGTGACGTCTCGCCGACTGCGACGCTCACCTGGACGACGCCGCCGGGCTGGGTCGAGGTGCTTTCAGTCGGGATCGAAGACATCTCGACGGGCCTGACTCCGGACGAGGACCTGTTCTTCGGCATGCCCGTCACCACGACGTCCTGGGCACCGGCCGGCATGTCGAGCGGCAACGGATACGACTTCGAGATCTCGTACTTCGAGCCCTTCGAATTCGAGGATCCGCGCACCACGGACGACGCGCGCAGCTACTTCTTCACCTCGGCGTTCGAGAGCTTCAACCGGGTCGTCTTCTTCGTGCCGGAGCCGGGCCTCGTGCCCGCGCTGACGGCCGGAATGCTGCTGGTCGTCCGTCTCGCGCGCAGGAGAAACCGGCGCCAGGGAAGACCCGGGTCGGGATGACGGGCCGAATCCGGACTATCCACGACGGCTGACTGATCGAGGAGGAGCTGCGGCTAGGGGCACGTCGTGTCGCCGCCACAGACGTTGGTGTCGATCTCGATCCCACCAGTCACCTGCGCATTCGTGTTTCCGCCGTTGTTGTCGTCGAACTGATTGCCCCCGTACCCCGTCGCGCCGACGGCAGACAGTCCCTCGCTCGTGTTGCCATTGGCCGTGTTGCCGATCACCGTGGCGTTCGTGGCCTCGATGCCGACGCCGTTGTTGTTGGCGACGTTCCGGATCACCGTGCATGCCTGGGCGCCGATCCCGCGCACGGAGTTGTCGCTGGCCACGTTTCCGCTCAACACGCATCCGTCCGCCGCGCCGCCGCCGACGCCGATCCCGTAGAAGCCGTTGCCGTTGGCGATGTTCTCGATCAGCGTGCTGCCGCTGCCGGCGCTGATGCCTGTCTCCCCGTTGGCGCTCGCCTCGTTGCGGACGAGGAGACAGCGGTCGCTCACGGCGATGCCGGCCTCCCCCGCGCCGGTCGCCATGCTGTCGCGGATCGAGCAGTCCGAGCCGAGCCCGAACACATCGCCGGACACCTGCCCCTCGCCATCCGCACGCACGCGCTCCACGCGCGCTCGTGCCCCGGTGAGGATGACGCTCGCCCTGCGCAGGGAGCCGTCGCGCACCGTGACGTTCGCGGACGTGCTCAGGATGCCGGTGCAGGCCGTGGTGCAGGCGATCGTGAACCCGTTGAGGTCCAGGGTCACGTCGGCGGCGGTGATCGAGATCTGGCCCGTGAGATTGCTCGTGAGGCGATAGCTCCCCGATGACGAGATCGTGTAGGGGAAGCCGCCAGAGGCGACGACGGCGGCCTGGTTGACCTCGATCACCCCATCCACCGCCCACGCGGGAGCTCCGCCCGACGCGAGCAGGGCGATGATCGACGCGGCACCGACGAGCAGGTCCTTGAAAGATCGATTCGGCACGATGGGCCTCCCTTGCAATGGCTGACGGCGGCTTGCCGACAGGCACCTTCGATGTCGAAGCAAGATCCGTACCCCTACCCGGAGAAACGGGTGAAGCGATCCGCGGTTCCCGAGCGCCGTCTGGCCGTCGACACGCGGCTTGTTCTGCCTCTCGCCGTGGACGAGGTCGAGCGATCGGACGCCGGGAGCGACGCGGCGGCGTGACGTTTCGCCGCGCGCTGCCCCCAATTGTCCCGCAACCCCCGCACGCGATCCAGGAGGCGAAAGCGATGCGAGGCGCGGGCCAGACGGCGCTGGGGCGCACTGCGCACCCCGTCGCCGCAGCGAGCCCCTGAGACGCGTTAGGCTGCTTCCATGAGATCCCGTTCCGCGGCACGACCGCGCTTCTTCGACGTCTGGTCACGCGTCTACGACGAGCCTTTCGTGCAGTGGGCGACCTACCGGCCCGTGCAGGACGCGGTGATGCGAGCGCTGCGCCGCGGGCCGTCGGAGCGCATCCTCGACCTCGGCTGCGGGACGGGTCAGCTCGCGGCGCGCGTGCGCGAGGACCTGGCTCCGACCCTCGTGGTGGGCTGCGACTTCTCGCGCGGCATGCTGCGGCGCGCGTCGCGGCGTCGGCGCGACCTCTCCTGGGTTCGCGGCGACGCCCAGCGCCTGCCCTTCGCGTCCGGCCACTTCGACACCGTCGTCTCGACCGAGGCCTTCCACTGGTTCCCCGACCAGGACGCCGTGCTGGAAGAGTGCCACCGCGTGCTCGCACCGCGCGGGCGGCTGCTCCTCGCGCTGATGAGCCCGCGCACCGAGGGCGTCGCCCGCGCCGTGCAGCGGGGAGCACGCTGGCTCGGCGAGCCCGCGCGCTGGCCCACGCGAGTGCGCTTGCGCCGCCGCGCGGAAGCCGCGGGCTTCCGCGTCGACGCGCAGCGGGTGGTATTCCGGCTGACGACGCCGCTCCTGCTGCCCTGCGTCCTGACGGTCGCGACGCGGCGCGACTGAGCGGCCGGGCGTCCGCGCTATCCCGCCGAGGAGCCGGTGCGCTCGCGGACCCGAGCGACTGCGTGTTGGCGCGGTGGTCGAGGCGCACATAGCGGACCCGGAAATCGTGCTCGATCCCTTCGAAGGTGGTGTCGTGCCGTGTTCCTTCCCGAATCACTTCCAGGCCCTATTCTGTGGCCTGAAACGAGACGAAGATCATGCAGCGCTTCATGAACGATCAGGCGGTGGCGGAGCGGATCCTTTCGCACGTGCGCGACGGGACGACCGACGCCGGAGACGAAGTGTGGCGCGAGCCGGTGGAGAGCTATCGCAGCGAGGAGCGCTTGCGCCGCGAGCTCGCCGTTCTCCGTCGACTGCCCGTGCCCTTCTGTCCCTCCGCCGCGCTGCGCGAGCCCGGCTCCTACATCGCGCGAGAAGCGGCCGGAGTCTCCCTGCTCGTGGTGCGCGGACGAGACGGCCGGGTGCGCGCCTTCCGCAACGCGTGCCGTCACCGTGGAGCCGAGCTGGCGAGCGGTCATGGCTGCGCCAAAGCCTTCGTCTGCCCGTACCACGGCTGGACCTACCGGCTCGACGGCCAGCTCCACCACGTCCCCCACGAACAAGGCTTTCCCGACCTCGACAAGCGCACCCACGGCCTCGCCCCGGTTCTGGCCGAGGAGCGATCCGGGATCGTCTTCGTCACCCAGGACGCGCAGGCGAAGGAGCGCCATCCCGAAGAGGGGCTGCCCGAATTGATCTCGCCCGAACAGGACCTGATCGATACGCACGACAACGAGGCCCTGGTGAACTGGAAGGTCTCACTCGAAGGATCGATCGAGGGCTACCACATCCGCTACGGCCACCGGGAATCGTTCTACCCGTATCAATACGACAACCTGAACGTGGTCGAGCATTGCGGGCGGAACAGCCGCGTGACCTTCCCGTTTCGACGCATCGAGAAGCTCGCAGACCTTCCGCCGGCCGAGCGCCGCGTCGAAGGCCGGCTCACCTACGTCTACCACTTGTTTCCGAATGCGCTGGTCACCGTCTTGTCGCGGCACACCAACCTCGTCGTCCTGGAGCCGGTTGCCGTCGACCGGACCCGGATGATCGCCTACTCCCTCTCGAACACCGGCGGAGACCCGGCAGCTGCCGAGTCCGCGAAACGCGACGCGCAGTTCGTGAATCAGACGGGCGCAGAAGAGGACCGCGCGCTCGTGGAGAGCATCCAGCGCAGCATCGGGAGCGGCGCCAACGAGTCCTTCACCTTCGGTCACTACGAGAGCGCGATCGTCCACTTCCATCGCAACCTCGATGCGGCGCTGAAGGAGCTGGACCCGCACGACGGGCATGACACGTTGATTTCGAGGCAAGGCGGGCACCCATGAACCAGAGCGATGTGCAGAGCCTGATTGCGACGCCGGTGATCATCGGGATCGGCGCGGCGATCGCGTGGGCGGGAAGCCAGGGCGGCGCGACCGCGGGGACGCTGCCGGTCTTCGCCCTCTGCGCGCTCCTGTCTTTCGGCGTCAACTGGCTCGTCTTCGTCCACGCCTATCTCGCCCAGACCGAGCGCTTCTTCGATCTCACCGGCAGCTTCACCTACATCACCCTCACCCTCGTCGCGCTCGTGTTGGCCGGGGTCTTCGACGCGCGGTCGCTGCTGCTGGGCGGCATGGTGATCGTCTGGGCCGCGCGTCTGGGGAGCTTCCTCTTCGCACGAATCAGCCGCGACGGATCGGACGGTCGCTTCGACGAGCTCAAGCCGAGCCTTCCTCGCTTCCTGATGACCTGGACGCTCCAGGGCCTGTGGGTATTGCTGACGCTCGCTTGCGCGCTGGCCGCGATGACGGCGTCCCGCACGGTTCCCCTCGGCGGCCATGCGGTGGTGGGCACCCTGATCTGGATCTTCGGCTTCACGGTCGAGGTCGTCGCCGATCGGCAGAAGAGCCGATTCCGGGCCGACCCGGACCATCGCGGTCGATTCATCCAGAGCGGGCTCTGGGCCTGGTCGCGCCACCCGAACTACTTCGGCGAGATCACGCTGTGGCTCGGCGTGGCGATCGTCGCCTTTCCGGTGCTCTCGGGCTGGCAGTACGCCACGCTGATTTCGCCGGTCTTCGTCTACGTGCTGTTGACGCGCATCAGTGGCATCCCGCTGCTCGAATCCCGCGGCAAGAAGAAGTGGGGCGACGACCCGGAATACCAGGCGTATCGCGAGCGCACTCCCGTTCTCTTCCCGCGTCCGCCGCGTGCCGCCTGATCGATCGATGCGCGCGCTCCTCCTCCGATTCGGGCTCGCCGTGCTCCTCGTCGGCGCAACGTTCGTCCGAGAAGGCGCGGCGAGCCGGATGCACGGCTTCGCCGAGCCGCGCGAGGAGCTCGAAGCCCTCGACGTCGAGGACAGATGAAGACGCCCAGACTGGGTCGCCTGACGCTGGTCGCCTACTCCGCCCCGTCGCTCGTGACTTCGATCGCCGCTTTGCCGATGGCGCTCTTCGTGCCTGCCTACTACGCGGGCGATCTCGGGGTCCCGCTGGCGGCGGTCGGCGCTGCGATCGCCTTCTCGCGCCTGCTCGACGTGGTGACCGACCCGCTGATCGGCATGTTGAGCGACCGGTTGCACCTTCCGCTGGGGCGTCGCAAGCCCTGGATGCTGCTCGGCGCACCGCTCTTCCTGTTCTCGTTGTGGCAGATCTTCGTTCCCGGCGATTCCGCGTCGTCGACGCACCTGCTGATCTGGTCAGCGCTCTTCTATCTCGGCTTCACGATGATCGATCTGCCCCACAAGGCCTGGGGCGCCGAGCTGTCGAGCGACTACGACGACCGATCGCGCGTCACGAGCTGGCGGGAAGCGATCGGAACCACCGGGCAGGTCGCGCTGCTCGCCGCATTGGCCTGGCTCGCCGCGAACGGGATCGAAGACGCGGCGGGTCAGCTGCGCTGGATCGCGGTGGCGATGGCGTTCGGCCTGCCCGTGTTGCTCGCGACCTGTCTCGCGGGGGTGAGCGAGCACGCGCCCGAGGGCTTCGAACACGCGCGCCGCAGCACCCTCGCAGGGCTCGGAATCGTCGCGCGCAATCCCGCTTTCGTCCGCATGGTCGCCTGCGTGCTCTTCTTCGTCTCCGGCGTGGCGATCCAGGGGACGCTCCACCGGCTGGTGCTCGCCGACGTGATGGGGGATGAGGCGTACTTTCCACTGATGATCCTGCTCGAGAACGTCGCAACCCTTGCCGGGGTTCCGATCTGGCTGGCGATCTCGCTGCGGATCGGAAAGCACCAGGCCCTGATGGCGGCGGCGTTCTGGATATCGGTCTGGAGCCTGCCGCTCACGTTCATGCGGAGCGGAGATCTCCCGTGGTTGATCGCCACGGTCGTGATCCGCGGCTCGAGCTTCGCCTCGCTCCTGTTCCTCGCGAATTCGATCGCCGCCGACGTCATCGACGTGGACACCCTGGAGAGCGGGGAGCAACGATCGGGTCTGTTCTTCGCGGTCTGGGGAATGGTGACGAAGCTCTCGCTGGCTCTGGGCGTGCTCCTCGGGACGAGCCTGCCCGCTGCGCTCGGCTACGATCCGGCGGCGGACGTGATCGGGGAAGGGATCCAGACCCGCCTGATGCTGATCTACGGCGCGGTTCCCGCCATCCTGATG
This sequence comes from Deltaproteobacteria bacterium, assembly GCA_024638705.1. Classification (GTDB taxonomy): domain Bacteria; phylum Myxococcota_A; class UBA9160; order UBA9160; family SMWR01; genus JAHEJV01. The sequence goes on from JAHEJV010000177.1 coordinate 8,712, forward strand.
GGGGCCGGCGCGCTCTTCCTCCGTCACTTCCCGATCACGCGCGCGCGACACGCAGAGGTTCGCGCGGAGCTCGATTCTCGCGCGCATCCGACGCGATAGTCCGCGGCTCAGGGATCCGCTCCGGCCCCGGTCGCGGTCGTCCGCGTTGGGGGTCGAGAAAGTCCTTGAAACCCGGGGGCCGGGGGCAGAGGCTAAAGTCCGACCATGGGCCAGAACGCGGGCACAGCCAAGCCGCCGTTCGAAGATCTGTGGGCGGTCGAGGGTTTGCAGTGAGCGATCGGGTGTTTGCCTATTCGATCGACCGGAACGACGCGATCCATTCGGTGAGCGACGCCTGGCTCGAATTCGCGCGGGCCAACGGAGCCAACGAGCTCACGCGCGAATCCGTGATCGGTCACTCGCTCTGGAAGTTCGTTCGAGGGCGGGACACGCGCTCCCTGTACGAGAACCTCCTCGCTCGGGTACGCGAAGAGGCCATGAGCTTCGAGCTCCCGTTCCGGTGTGACTCCCCCGACCGGTTCCGCTTCATGAAGCTGAGCCTCATGCCGGGCGACCGCGGTGCCATCCATCTCCGGGGCGTGCTGATCCGCGAGCAGGAGCGGCCCTTCTACTCGATTCTCGACCGGGCGTTTCCGCGAACCGAAAGCCGCTTGCCCATGTGCAGCCTGTGCAAACGGATCTACGCGTACGACTCCCAATGGCTGGAGCTGGAAGAGGCCGTCGTGCAGCTCGAGCTCTTCGGACCTACGGATCTTCCAGAGATCGACTACACGGTCTGCCACGAGTGCAAGAAGCCGGTCGGACACCGGACCG
>JAHEJV010000178.1 GCA_024638705.1 Deltaproteobacteria bacterium
CCCCCGGCGCTTCGGGCTTCGCGCGCATCCACCTCGAAGCGCCGATGGTGCTCCTCCCCGGCGACCGCTTCGTGCTGCGCGGCTTCGCGCGGACCGCCGTCGGCGCGACCCAGGGCGGCGGCACGATACTCGACGTCGCGCCGCCCCACCGTCGGCGCAGCGATCCGGCGCTCGTCGCCGACCTCGAGGCGCTGCTCTCCCGCGACGCCGTCGCCGACGTCGTCGTGCGCGTGCGTCGCGCGGGTCTCGCCGGCGCGGAGCGACGCGAGCTCGCGCGCACCACGGGACGCACGCCCGAAGAGATCGGCACCGCGATCGAAGCCGCCCGCGAACGCGGCGACCTCTTCGTCGCGGGCGGCCGCGTGCTCGCGACCGACACGATCGTGCGTCTCGAACGGACGCTGCGCGACACCCTCGCCGCCTATCACCGCGAGGAACCCCTGCGTCCGGGTATGCCGGCGGGCGCGCTGCGCGGCGCACTACCCGAGAACGTCCCGCGCGAAGCGGCCGAGCTCGCACTCGAACGTCTCGCATCCGACGGTGCGATCGTCGCGGAGTCCGATCACGTTCGCCTCGCGAGCCACCGACCCACACTCGACGGCGCGGCGCTCGCCGCATGCGAGAAGATCGTGTCGCGTCTCACCGAAGCCGGGCTCGAGGCGCCGGCGCAGAAGGATCTCGGCGCGCACGTGGGCGTGCCGGAAGCGACGCTGCGCGACCTGCTCGCCCACCTCGAGCGCGAGGGGCGCATCGTCGGCGCGCCCGGCGATCTCTGGTTCGACGCGCCCGCCGTCGAGGCGCTCCGCGAACGCGTACGCCGTCACTTCGACGCGAACGACGCGCTCGACACGAAGGCGTACAAGGCGCTGATCGGTACGACGCGGCGCACGGCGGTGCCGCTGATGGAGCTTCTCGACGCCGAACGCCTCACCGTGCGACGCGGCGAGGTGCGGAAGCTGCGCGTGCCGGCTCAGCCCGCGTCGGACGCGGCGTCTTCGGACGCCGAAGAACCGCAGTCGTAGTCCATCCCGATCCGGCCCCAGTACATCTCGTTCAACAACAGATCGAGCCAGGTGAGCGGGTTCAGCATCGCGAGCCAGCTCTCGCGGTTGTTCCACGACCAGTAGTTGATCAGCACCGGTCCGCGGATGTCGTCGCGGTGGACGGTTCCCCAGATGCGGCTGTCGTTCGAGTTGTCCCGGTTGTCGCCCATCATGAAGTAGCGGTCTTCGGGCACCGTGGCGGAACCCTGATTGATGCCCGGGTGGTCGGGGAAGTCGAGGATCTGGTGGCGACAGCCGGCGAGGTTCTCCTCGAAGACGAGATTGGCGCCGCGATCGTCTTCGAACTCGTTCGCGAGATCGGTCTGCACCGCGGGTTCGCCATTCAGGATGAGCTGACCCTTCTTCACCTCGATCGTGTCGCCGGGCAAGCCGACGATGCGCTTCACGAAGCCCTCGGTCGCTGCATCGGGGCATTGGTCCAGCGGACAGATGCTGCCGTCGCGTCGGCGTCCGAGTTGGAACACGACGATCTCTCCGCGTTCCGGATCGCGCACGGCCGGCGCCTTCCATCCGACGATCGGCACCTGCGCGCCAAAGGTGAACTTCGAGACGAACACGTGGTCACCGATGTACATCGTCGGAAGCATCGACCCCGACGGCACGTAGTAGGATTCGATGATCACGGCGCGGATGCACAGCGCGATGAAGATCGCGACGACGATGGGCCCGGTCTGGTCCCAGAAACGTCGCAATATCGAGGCCTCGTCCTCCTCCGGGTCGGAAGAGTTGCGGCCTCCGCGGTCCGTGCGCCGTCTGCCCGGAGCGTCTCCGCCGGCGTCGCTCTTCGCAGCGCCCCTGGCGGCGCTCTTCTCCTTGGAACTCACGGACTCCTCGTTGATTCGCGGCAGCGGCGGATGGTAGGTTGCTCTCCGCGCGGATGCCCGCGCGGAGGTGCCCCATGCTCTCGCGCTTCGACGACTTCCCCATCCACCAGACGCCGGAGCCGGTCGCCCATCCGGCGAGCAGCGATCGCAACGTCTACGACCGCTACTGGTTCAACGGCTACGCCGACGACGGTGAGTTCTACTTCGGCATCGCGATGGGCCTCTACCCGCACAGGGGCATCCTCGACTGCGGCTTCAGCATCGTCCGCGGCGGCGAGCAGCACGCCTTCCACGCGTCGCGGCGCGCGCCGAGCGATCCCTCCGAGAGCGTCGTCGGTCCGTTCCGGATCGAGGTGGTCGAGCCGATGCGCAGCCTGCGCGTCGTGCTCGAACCGAACGACACGGGCATCGCTTGCGACCTCACCTTCACCGCCCGCACCGCCTGTGTCGAGGAGGGACGCCAGACGTCGCACCGCGATCTGCGCGTGATGATGGACGCGACGCGTTTCGCCCAGTTCGGTCGTTGGCAGGGGAGCATCACCTACGGCGGCGAGACGCTCGCCATCGATCGCACCCGCGTGCTCGGCACGAAGGACCGCTCCTGGGGCATCCGCCCGGTGGGCGAGCCCGACGTCGGCGGCGCGCCTTCGAAGACGCTGCCGCAGGTCTTCTTCCTGTGGGCGCCACTCCACTGGGACGACCACTGCTCCCACTTCGGTCTCTTCGACGACGGCGACGGCCGCACCTGGCATCAGGACGGGCTGATCGTTCCCGCCTACGAGGATCCGGACGCGATTCCCGGCGTCACCGATCCGGATCAGCGCGTGATGCCCACCCTCGAACACCAGATCCAGTACATCCCCGGCACGCGCCGCGCGGCGTCCGCCGACATCGCGCTGGTGGGCAAGGATGGCGAGCGGCTCGAGATCCACCTCGAGCCCCTGATCTGCTTCCGGATGAAAGGCATCGGCTACTCGCACCCAGAGTGGGCGCACGGCGTCTGGAAGGGCGAGCTCGCGATGGCGGGCGAGTCGTGGAAGTGCGACGAGATCGAGCCGATGGCGCTCGAGAACCAGCACATCCAGCAGGTGGTGCGCGCGACGGCCGACGGCCGCGAAGGCATCGGCGTGCTCGAACAGATCGCCTTCGGTCCGCACGCTCGCTACGGGTTCAAGGAGCTCCTCGACCCGGCCTGAGCGGAGACGCCGGAGCGCAGTCGTTCAGAACTGACTGAGCGGATTCATCGGCAGGTCGGTCGCGCCGTAGTCGATGCCGAGGCGGTGGAGCGCGCTGGTCACCTGGCTGCGGTGATGCGTCTGGTGATTGAAGAGCTGGATGACGAAGAAGTGGCGCGGCAGGCGGCGCTCGCGTCCGAGGCGGTCGCTGTGGAAGCGGAACTCCTCGGCGAGCCAGCCCGAAGGCGCGTCGCGGAAGAGCGCTTCGAGCCCTGCGTCGAAGCTCTCGCGCGCCGCGCGCAGTGCGGCGAAATCCTCGTGGACGCGCTGGTTCGGGTCGAAATCCTCGGGCGGCCGACCCTCGTGGAGATAGCGGACGAGCGCGCGGTCGACGTGGAGGATGTGGTCGAGGGTGGCGAGGATGCTGCAGAAGAAGAGCCCCTCGTCGCGCAAGAGCGCTTCTTCGCCGAGCGTCGCGCAGTGTCCGTAGAGCGTTTCGTTCTGCCACCGGTTGTAGCGGGCCATCTCGATGGCCATCTTGCGGGCGAGGTCGTCGGATGCCACGGCGATCCTTCCCTAGCCCCTCGCGATCGCGCCGATGCGGGTCCCGACGAGCAGGCGTACGGCGATCATGGCGTCTCCTCTTTCTCCCGGACGGCGGCGGCCCCGATCATCCCGGACCCGCGATTGCCGGTGCAAGGCGGAAACGACGGCCGGGGTGGCGGGACCCTGCCCGGGGGGCTGGCCGGGCCGAGATGCCGGGCGTTCGGGCCTCTGCTAAGGTGCGCGTCGAGAGGCCGACCGATCGGTTTTCAGTTTTTGGCCCGTCATTGCCTGGCTCGTATCAGCTTCGCGCGACTCGTCCGACCTGTTTCCCTTCGACTTTGCCCCTTACGCCCGTGTTCGGAAGCCCCAGAGGTCCGGCGCGCGCGTTTTCAACGCGATGGGGCACCGAAGTCGGACAGTCTGGCCCTGTGCCCACCGCAGGCCGCTCCCCTCGATAGCGAGGACGCGGCGAGGAACTGATACTTTGTCCAAGAAGCTTTATGTCGGAAACCTTCCCTTCAGCACCACCGAGGACGACCTGCGCTCGGTGTTCGAGCGCCACGGCAGTGTCGACTCGGTGGCTGTAATCACCGATCGCGAAACCGGTCGCTCGCGAGGCTTCGGCTTCGTCGAGATGTCGGAGCCGAGCGCCGCTGAGGACGCCATCCGCGCCCTCGACGGGTCGGACATGGGCGGTCGCAACCTCCGCGTCAACGAGGCGCAGGATCGCCGCGGTGGCGGTGGCGGTGGCGGCGGTGGTGGCGGCGGAGGCCGACGCTACTAGACGCGACTCGCGTCCACAGAAAGCTCGGGGCGGGAGGGTCACCTCCCGCCCCGTTCGCTTTTTCGCGGCTTCGTTCGCATCCGATAGGCCGCGATCGTCGCCGGCAGATCGAGATCGTCGATCTCGAGCTCGAACGCCGCCGGACGCGGCGGATAGCCGACGCGATAAGTCGCGCCGTCGCGCGTCCGCTCGAGTTCGCCGTAGTCGACCATCAGGCGCCGCAGCGTGACGTGGTCGACCTCCACCTCGGGCGCGATCCGTTCGCGCCATCGCTCGAGCAGTGCGTTGATCTCGGGCTCCGAGTAGTCGGACATCGGATCGAGCTGCATGCGGATGCTCTTGAAGAGGATCTCGCGGTCGCGCGGACGGCGCGGAAAGCGGCGCGGGCCGCGGTCCACCCCGATCCGACACAGGCGCTCCACGAACTCGTCGATTCCGATCACCCGGGAATACTATCCTGCGGAGATGGACGCGGGAGAACCATGGCACTGGTGATCGAACACGACTTCCGCGTAGACGCGACGCCCGCACGCGTCTGGGAGGTCGTCACCGACCTCCAACACTATCCCGAATGGAATCCCTTCGTCGTCCGATGCGAGTCGACGCTAGTCGTCGGCGACCCGATCCTCATGCGCGTGCGCGTCCTCCCGTTCTTCGCCCAACCGCAGCGGGAGTGGATCCTCGAACACGAGCCCGGTCGGCGGCTCTGCTACGGCCTCGCCAGCATGCCCCTGGGTGCACTGGAGAGCCGCCGCAGCCACGACGTCACGGCCGACGGCGCGACCGGCGCCCGCTACCAGTCGCGCTTCGAGCTCTCGGGATGGCTCTCCCCCGTGGTCGCGCTCCTGCTCGGGGGACGATTGCGGGAGGGCTTCACCGCGATGAGCCGCGCGCTGGTACAGCGCGCGGAGTGCGCCACCTGATGCCGTCCGGCGATCTTGCGGCGAGCCGATCTGGTACGATCCGCCGAATGCGAACACGATCTCTGGCCCTGTCGATCGTTTGCCTGCTCCTCTTCTGCGCCTCGTCGGCGGGTGCTCGCTGCCTCGGCTACGAGCCGAAGTCGGTCACCCTCACCGGGGAGATCGAGATGCGGAAGCTGCCCGGACCGCCGAACTATCGCAGCGTCGCGCGCGGCGACCGCCCGGAGACCGTCTACTTCGTCAAGCTCGACGAGGCGGTGTGCATCTCCGGCGACCCGACCAGCCGTCGCAACTCGAAGAGCCACGTGGGCATCGAGGAAGTGCAGTTGATCATCTCGGCCGTGAAGGCCAGCGCGGCGGTCGGCAAGAAGATGCGCGTGACCGGGACGCTCTCGGGCGCGCAGTCGGGACACCATCGCACCCCGGTGCTCCTGACCGTGAAGGGGATGCGCGCGGCCGACTAGCGGCACGTCGGGCTCGCACGCTCCCGGAAGTGAGCGCGCCTATTCTTCTAGCAGGGCGTCGTAGCGCGCTTCCTGGGAGTCGTGGGCCCGCTGGACGGACTCGCGGACCCGCTGCGTCGCCGGTCCACGCGCTTTCTCCTCCTCACTGACGAGTCCCAGCGAGGCGAGGCGGCCGCCAAAGGCGCCGCCCATCCCGTTCGTGTAGATCTCGGCCGTTGCCCAGATCGCAACGACCGCCATCAGGAGCCCGATCGTCTTGCCCATGCGCTGCCTCCGGTGGCTTCCCTTTCTCTTCGGCGCGGCGGCCCGACAGCTGTAAGTCCGGGCGGACGGGCGCTTCAAGCGCCGCGCGCCGGCGGTCGATACGGATCGGGATGCCGATCCCGAAGCGATCCGCCCTGGCCCTGCTGCTCGGCAGCGCGATCCTGCTCGCCTCGCTTCCGGGATGGGCCGCCTTCATGCCGCGGCTCGCGCTCACTCCGCAGCTCGCCACCGCACTCACCCCGCCGCCGCGGGCGCCCACGGACGGCTACGCCCACGCGCACCGCAGTGGGGCGGTCCTGCGCTTCGACTCGAAGCTGGGCGTCTACACCGTCGCCGGGTTCGCAGATCTCTACTACTTCGGCGACGAGTTCATCCGCAATCGCTCCGGCCTCTGGGAGTTCAGCGTGCGGCCGTCGGGCCCGTGGGAACCGGGCCGGGCCGAGTGGGTGCCAGTGAGGCTGCGCGCGGAGCGATATCGCGAGGTCGAGTAGGCGGCGCGAACCCGGGCGGGTGTTACGTTCGTCGCCATGGGCGCGCAGGCCGTCACACACCGGACCCTCGCGGAACTCGAGTCGGGTTTCGCGGCCCTGCCCGAAGCGCCGCGCGACGAGGGTCGCGTCGCGCTGATCGTCCGGCGCCCCGCACCGGGCCAGCGCGACACGCCGCAGCGCGCGCGGCTCTCGGCCGAGTCGGGACTCGAGGGAGACGGCTGGTCGCGGCGACCGCCGCGCGACGTCGAAGCGCAGATCACGCTGATGCGGCGCGACGTCGCCGCGTTGATCGCCCCCGATCAACCGCTCCCGCTCTTCGGCGACAACCTGCTCGTCGACCTCGATCTCGGGTCGGCGCACCTGTCCGCCGGGAGCCGTCTTCGCATCGGGGAGGCGCTGGCCCTCGTGACGACACTCCCGCACGACGGGTGTCGAAAGTTCGCCGAGCGTTTCGGACTCGACGCGCTGCGTTTCGTCCAGGCGAAACCGACGCGCGGAGAGAACCTGCGCGGCATCCACGTCCGCGTCGTCGAGGACGGCGAAATCGAAGTGGGCGCCGTGATCCGGATGGAGTCGCCGTCGTGACCGCCGACGCGACCGCTCCTCCCGAAGACCCGAAAATCGAGATCGCGGCGATCGGCGTCGTGCACTCGCCCCGAGGTGCTTCGACCCGGCCGGGCGCACGAATCGATGAGGCATTATTGGACATCGGAGGGGGCGACCCCGGTCGAACGATCCCGACGCGTGTAGTCTCGAGGACCACGCAATCGTTCGTGGAAACCCCGAAAGCATGGCCCGACACCAACAGGCCGGTCTGGACGCGGTCTGTTCCCGATCCGAGTCCTACTCGCCTAACGCCCAGATATTAGCTGCTAGTTTCGTACACTTCACCCCGTGAATGACTCGAATCGCGAGTGATAGGCGGGGCGAAGCGCCCCAGTTGGACGCTGCTAGTTTCAAAGTGTATGCCGCCGGTCTCGGCCCGCTTTGCGGCACTTGCGAACCGCGTGTGCTATCCGCAGGTGCTCTTGGAGAAGGAGAGACGAACATGGCCAAGCCGAGAGACTGGTCGAAAGTGATCGAACGCCTCAATATGAGCAAGTCCGGCGAGCTCAAGGTGAAGATGGGTTCGCCCGGAAGCGCACAAGTCACGCGTTGCCGACTGCTCGAGCAGTGGAACAACCTCGAAGCCGAGACCGTCGGGGCGACGCTCGTTCTTCGCGTTCCTCGCTGAGGCTTCGCCCGCGTCGGCTTCTTGACGCCTCCACTCCCGCAGCCGTAGGCTCGCGAGTGGAGGTGCTCGGATGCCCCGGCCCGCAGGCTCCGCGGCTTCACAGACCCGCAATCCTGTCGGGCTCGCCCGCATCTTCACCGTGCTCGTCGGCGCACTGCATTGCGCCTGCTCCAACACGGTCTTCCTCTACGAGGGCCCGGAGCGGCCCGAGTCGGAGGTCGCGATCTTCCACGCGGTCGAACCGTGCCGCGTGCTCCAGATCGACGACCGCCAGGTTCCGCGCATGGAGAACCGCTTCGCCCTCGAGCCGGGCGATCATTGGCTCGCCTTCCGTGTGCGACGCCGCTTCCGCGACACGCAGGCGTCGACGAACTGCCTGGCCTACGTCGACATGAAGGCCGGGCACGTCTACTCGGTCCGCAGCTACTTCGAGCGCGAGACCCTCGACCCCTCGAACACCGACCTGCTCTTCGAGTCGCAGGTGGACCTGGTCGTCGAGCTCGAGGACACGACCACCGGTGCGCTGATCGAAGACATGGTCTGCGAGTAGCTCCTTCCCACCGTCGCCGAAGCGCGCGACGGTCGTTACCCTTCCGTCGGAGTTCGGGGGAGAGGGTGCTGAAGATTCATCCGCGCATCGGTTCGAAGCGCCTGCTGCTGCGGCCGTACATCGCCGAAGACGCGGCCGCGCTGGCCCGGTTGGGCGGCGCGGAGGCGGTCGCCGACACGATGCTCGACTGGCCCCACCCCTTCTCGGCGGCCAACGCGCGGTCGACGATCGCGGCCCAGGCCGCGAGCTATCAGTCGGGACGCGCGGTGAACTTCGTCGTCGAGCGGCGTAGCGAGCCCGGCCTGATCGGCGGCGTCGAGCTCTCGAGCCTCGACGAGCGAAACCGCCGCGCCGAGCTTCGCTTCTGGATCGCCGAGCCCGAATGGGGGCAGGGCTACGCGACCGAGGCCGCGGGCGCGGCCCTGCGCTTCGGCTTCGGCGAGCTCGGGCTGCACCGCGTCGACGCGATGCACCTCGTGCGCTGCGCGCGCGCGCGGGCCGTGCTCCAGACGGTCGGCATGCGCGAGGAAGGCGTCCTGCGCGAACGAGTCCGCCAGGGAGACGCGTGGGAGGACGTCGCGTTGTGCGCCGTCCTTTCCGGCGACTCGGCGAGGACGTCAGCGGGCGCGACCGCGGTGGAATCCGCAACGGTCTAGTCGCGTCCGGACGCTCCGTCTACGGGGCGCGTGGTATCGTTTGCACCATGACGAAGCCTTCCCGTTCGCGTCGAATGACGATGCTCGCAGCACTCGTGCTGACGGCGTCGGGCCTCGCGGCTTGCGACTCGTCCGCGGTGGACGAAGCCCGCGCCGACACGATCTCCGCCGAGGAGCTCGCCGCGCGCATCGCGTCCGGCGATGCGCCGCTCGTGCTCGACGTCCGCACGCCGGAGGAGTTTGCCGACGGACACCTGCCCGGCGCGCGCAACATCCCGCACGACGCACTCGCAGGTCGGCTCGACGAGCTCGGCGCCGCGCGCGACGACGAGATCGTCGTCCACTGCCACAGCGGTCGGCGCGCCATCGCCGCCGAGACGGTGCTCCGCGAAGCCGGGTTCAGTCACGTCCGCGACCTCGATGGTCATTGGCAGGGCTGGAAGCAGGCGGGTCTGCCGACCGAGTAGCCGCGCTCTG
>JAHEJV010000502.1 GCA_024638705.1 Deltaproteobacteria bacterium
CGGCCGCCATTATCGTCTCGACGTTGCTCGCCCTCGCGGGTTGCGACCGCAACGTCGAGCCTTTCGATCCGAACGAGGAGCCGCGCGAGCCGGATCTGTCGAAGATCTTTCCGGAAGGCGCGGAGCAGGCGGCCCGGGTCGAGCCCGGGTTGCCGCCGGTGCCGGGCGGCGGACGCGGGGCGCCGCCGGTGGCGCAGGAAGCGGTGGTGGCCGAGGCGACGACCCCCGCGCCGATTTCGGGTCGTGTCGAGATCGCGCCCGAGCTCTCGGCCGGCGCACCCGTCGACGCCGTCCTCTTCATCATCGGTCGGCGCGGCGGCGGCGGGCCGCCGCTCGCCGTGAAGCGCGTCCCCAGCCCGACCTTCCCGCTCGACTTCACGCTCGGCCCCGACGACCGCATGATCCAGCAGATGCCCTTTGCCGGGCCGATCACGCTCTCGGCGCGTCTCGACGGCGACGGCAACGCCACCAGCACCGGGCCCGGCGATCTCTCCGGCGTGGCGATCGGCGGCCCGGTCGATCCAGGCGCGGCGGGTGTCGTCATCCGCCTCGACACCGCGCTCTAGCGCGCAGCGAACTTCGCCTGACGCGCGAGCAGCTCCGCGACGTCGTCGTGCGAGTCGGCGACCTCGTCGGCTTCGGGGAGCGGGCCCGGATCGTCGTAGGCCGCGCGCAATCGCACCGTCCCCATGCCGAGCGCGCGCGCGCCGGCCACGTCGGTGCGCCGCAGGTCGCCGACGTGCACGGCCGCGTTCGGAGGGACGCCCAGCGGCGTGAGCGCGGCGCGGAACGCCCGGGCGTCCGGCTTCGGCGCGCCGACCTCGTCGGAGAACGCGCACACGTCGAGCAGATCGAGGAGTCCGTTCACGTCGAGCCAGTGCCGCACGACGCGCCCGGGCGTGAGACCGGTGTCGCAGACGAGGGCGCGCGGGATGCCGCGTTCGGCGAGCATCGCGAGCGTCTCGCGCGCGCCGTCGATCGCCTCGACGCCGCTCGAATGTGACGCCTCCTGCCAGTCGAAGATCAGCGCGTCGAGAGCGGCGCCGGTCGTCTCGACGTTCAGCGCCGCGAGCGCACGCTTCGCGATCTCCGGCGCGCCCGTCGCGACGCCCCGCGACCACTCCAGCATGTGCTCGCGCCAGGCATCGTCGAAGGCCTGCCCCGCGCGCTCGCTGCTCACGTCGCGTCCGGCCGCGCGCGCCGCTTCGCGCAGCGCGTCGACGCGGCGCGCATGGGCGACGGTCCAGTTGGTCTCGACGAGCAGCGTCCGCCAGCAGTCGAAGGTGACGGCGCGTGGCGCTTCAGGCAGCGCGTGGGGACGCGCCGGAGCGCTGGCGAGGAAGCCGCGTCCGTCCGCCGCGCGCGAGCGATCGAGCGCGTCGAGCACGAAGGCGACCGAATCCTCGAGCGCGCCACTCGTGTCGACGATGATCCGCTCGCCGCGCTCCAGCTCGTCGGGGGAGACGAAGCGCGCGTCGAAGTCGCGCGCGATCTCGGCCCACGCGCCGTCCTCCTCCTCGGCCTCGTCGCGCTCGGCGAGGCGCGCGGCCTGGGTGTCGGGATCGACGCGGCATTCGACGAAGCGAAAGGGCACGCCCATGCGTCGCGCGAGTGCGCGCGCCGAGTCGCGCTCGCGCCGCGTCGGGAAGCAGGCGTCGAGCACGACCGACCGCCCCGTCGCGAGCACCAGCTCGCCGCGGCGCAGCAGCTCGCCGTACACGCGCTGCCCGAAACCGGGCTCGAAGCCCTCGGCCCAGCCGGCTTCGTGGATCGGGCGTCCGGGCACGCCGTGCACGAGGTGATCGCGGATGCGGTCGGTGATCGTGCGCGCCGCGCCGAAGTGATCGGCCAGCTCGCGCGCGACGCTGCTCTTGCCGCTCGCGACCTGTCCGCTCGTCACCAGCAGCATCGGCGCGCCGAGCCGGCGATCCTGCGGCGCTCCGTCTTCGCCGTCCGCGCGCCTCGGCGCGTCGCCGCGCACGCAGCGTTCGATCAGGCAGAGGTCTTCGTAGAAATCGAGCAGCGGGTAGAGGTCGAAGTCCTCGCTCACCCCGGCGTAGTGGGAGACGAGCCGCTCGGCGAGGTCGCCGCGGCCGGCGGCGGCGAAGTCGAGCGTGAGGTGGGCGAGTTCGTAGAGGCCGTCCTCGATGCGCGGTGCTTCGCCGTCGCCCGTTTCGATCGCGACGCCATCGTCCGTCGTGTGTACGTCCGCGAGGCGCAGCGGGCGCGCGTCGGCGAGGATGCGGTCGGCTCCGCCGCGCGGGAGCAGGCGATCGGCCTGTTCGTCGAGGAAGCCGCGCGAGCGTTGCAGCGCGGACGTGACGAGGTCCGCCTCTTCGCGCGAGAGCGTCGCGAGCTCTTCGGCATGGCCGGCCAGGGCGAAGGCGCGCGCGGCCGGGTCGGGGACGAGGTCGGGGGCGCGCTCCGCCCGCGCGTGGCGGGCGGCCAGGGCCTCGGCGAGCGCGCGGACGTCGCCGGCGTCGACCTGGTCGTCGGCGAGCAGTGACGCGAAGCCGCGCTTCGGGGTGGGGGGATGCTCGGGGATGGGGCCTCCCTTCG
>JAHEJV010000010.1:0-14688 GCA_024638705.1 Deltaproteobacteria bacterium
GCAGACGCCGCCACTCCTCCGCGACCTCGGCCGCGCGCTCGGTATCGAGCGCCGAGCCGTAGGCCGGCTTCGCCGGCGGGACACATCCCGCGAGCGCCGCGCCTGCGTCGGGCGAACACGACAACCAGGCGACCACTTCCGCGGGCGACACGCGCGATCCGGGGCCCGCCTCCTCTTGGGAAGGGTAGAGACCCAGCGGCACGTCGACGGGGCCGCCTTCGAGCTCCGGCGTCTCGTTGCCGGGGTCGGGCGCGGGGATCGCGAGGTCGAGCACCTCGCCCTGCGCGGTGACGATCTGATCCAGCGTGACCGGCCCCTGCAAGCGCGCGACGCGCAAGCCGCCCGTGTTGGTCGCCGCTCCGGACTGGGTCGCGATGCGCGGCTCCGGTCCGCTGCCGACGACGGTGAGCGGCGTGCTGAAAGACACCGTATTCCCGATGATGTCGGTGCCGCCGTCGGTCACGAGCGACCCGCTCGGGAACTTCACGAGGCCGACGTCGCGGGAGAAGACCTGGGCCGTCGTCGCCTGGACCGAGATGTCGAGCCCGGAGAGATCGGTGAAGCGCACGGTGTTGCCGATCAGGTCGAGTCGGCCCGCGGCGGACGCCTTCTGGTTGTCGCCGAAGATCACGTCGCCGCCCGTGCTCTCGAGGCGGAGGTCGCCGAGCGCGCCGATCGTCGCGGTGCTCGGCGCCGACGGCAGCGCGATGTCCGCATTCAGGCGGATCCCGGCCGGACCGTCGGTGATGATCGTCTGTCCCGCGTCATCGGTGAAGCCGATGCCGGCCCCGGCATCGACGTCGAGCCCGGCGAGCGCGGTGTTCGCGCCGACGTTCCCGCCGAACTGCGCCGTGTCGCTCGCGTCGACGTCCACATTCGCCCCCGGTGCCAACCCGTCGAGATCGCCGCCAAACTCGATGCGGCCCTCTGCCGCGAAGGTGCTGTCGCCGGCGACCGTCGCGTCGGGATCGAAGATCTGGTCCCCGGTCGTCGTCACACTGGCGCCCGCGAAGGCGAGCGTCGGATCGACCGCGTCCTCGGCGGCTTCGACGGCGACGCGCTCGAGCGCGCGGTTGGCGCCGATGTCGCCGCCGAAGCTGGACGCGCCTCCTTCGACGGTCGCCTCGAAGACGACTTCGCGGTCGGCGTCCACGTGGGTGTCGAGGCTGCCCAACACGTCGAAGCCGCCGTCGGCGAAGAGCACGACGTCGCCGTGGAGCTCGACCGGCCCGACGTCGAAGATCGTGCGTCCCGACGAGAGCACCGCGAGCGTCCCGCTCGCCCTCGAGAACGGCGCCGCACTGCCGTTCGTGCCGCGACGCTGATCGGGCATCACCTCGATGCGGACGTCGCCGGGTCCGTCGTCAGGCTGGAGCCCGCTGTTCAGCACCACGGTGCCGCCCGCGCCGCCGACGCCGTCGTCGTCGGGCGTCACGCCGTCACCGCCGCTCGCGTCGATGAGGTAGTCGAGGATCAGATCGGTCTCGCGCTGCGCCAGCTCGACGCGGCCGCCGCCCCCTCCGTTGCCGTTCGCGCCATCTCCGCCGTCGGACAGGATCTGCGTGTTGATCGTGATCGCCTGGGCCGCTCCGCTCGCAACGAGTGTCGTCGAACCCGCGTCGCCGCCGAAGGTCGCGCCGTCGCCGCCGCCGGTCGACACGCGGTTCACCGTGACGCTGCCGCCGCCGATGTCGGTTTGAATCACATTGTCGGGATTGCCGATCTCGCTGATCAGCAACCGGGCGAAGGCGCGGATGTCGACCGAGCCGCCGTTTCCGCCGCCGCCCGCTCCGCTCGCGCCGCCTTCCACAGTGACGCTCCCCAACACGATATCGTTGTCGTCCCCGGCGTCGGCGTCGCGCGACTGCACGCGGATCGCGCCCGTGGCGCCGCCGAAGCGATCGCCGGAGCCGCCGGACGCATCGATGTCGCCGACCGTGATCGGCGCATCACTGACCCGCGCCGCGTTCAGGTTGGTGCCGATCTCGGCGCCGCCACCGATGCCCCCGCCGCCGCCCGTGCCGCCCGTCGCCACGATGTTGCCGACCGCGATGGTTCCGCCGCCGAGCACCGGAACGATGGTCGTCGGCACGCCCGGGTCGGGCTCGATCGGCGTCGTGACGCCCTCGGTGCGCACGATCACGACACCGCCGCGTCCCCCTGTCCCTTCGTCGGCCGCCGCGTCGCCACCGGACGCGGTGATGTCGCCGATCATGATGTCGGTGCCGTAGTCCGCGTCGGCGTCGCGGGCCACGACCTCGACGCGCCCACCCCCCCCGGCGCTCGCACCGAAGGTGCCTTCCGCCGGATTCACGCTCATCGTGTCGCCGCCGCTCGTATCGATCGTGGAGATGTCCACATCGCCGTCGTCGGTCTGGAAGGACACGCTGCCGCCGGCTCCGCCGAAGCCGTTCGGATCGGTGCCACCGTTGCCGCCGACGGTCTGTACGCCGCCGGCGATCTGTACCGCCCGGTCCTCGCCGCGCGCGGAGACGTTGGCGCTGCCGCCGCGACCGCCCGACGTAGCGCCGTCGGCGCCGCTCGTGTCGATGCTCGCGATGACGACGTCGCCGCCGCCGAGCGCCTCCTGGATCACGTTCTCGGGGTTGCCGAGCTCGCGGACGATCGCCGATCGCTGCGTGTCGATCTGGAGGTTGCCGCCGGCGCCGCCCGAACCGGTCGTGCCGACGCCGCCCCGGGCGACGAGGTTGCCGAGCACGAGGTCGTTGTCGTCCAGGGTTTCGGCGCTCTGGTTCGCGTCGCTCGTCGAGCTGTCGATGCGGCCGGCGTCGCCACCATCGACGCCGCCGGCGCCGCCCGAGGTGGTGATGTCACCCACGACGGTGATGGCGCCATCGTCGGCCTGGACGCGCACGCTGCCACCCCGACCGCCCGAGCCCTGTGCGCCACCCGTCCCGCCGCTCGCGTCGACGGCGCCGTTCACGGTGAGCGCGCCCCCACCGAGGGTGATGAGCCTGTCGACCGTCGTGTCCGGATCCGGGGAGATGTCGATGCCGTCCACGCCGTCGGAACGCACGGTGATGAAGCCGCCGCTGCCGCCGTCGCCCGTGCCGCCGCCGACCGCCGAGCCGCCGAGGGCCGTCAGGTCGCCCGCGATGTCGACGTCGCTGTCCGCCATGGCGTCTTCGTCGTCGTCGTTCGCGAGGATCGCGATGTTGCCGGCGTCGCCCGCGGCGTGCATCGCGTCGCCGCTCGTCGTGTCGCCACCGCTCGCGTCGACGCTCGCGACGGTGATCGCGCCGTTCCCCGTCGAAACCGTGACGTTGCCGCCGTCCTCGCCCGGGCCAGCCGCGTCGTCCTGCCCGGTGGTGACGATCGCGCCGGTCGTCACCGATCCGTCGCCGCCCGCCACGATGAGGACGTCTCCGTCGGCGTCCATGACCGACGCGTTGGCGCCGCCCGTCGTGACGTCGCCGACGGTGATGGCGCCGCCGAGGTTGTCCGCCTCGGTGCCGGTGCCCGTCTCGAGCGTGACGCCGCCGCCGCCGGACGTCTCGAGCGCGAGTGTGTTCAGGTCGATGCCGTTCGTCGCCGCGCCGCCCACTTCGTCGCCGGGATCGTTGCGCGTGCGCAGCGTCAGCGAGTTGCCATCGACGATGCGCAGGACGCCCGCGCCCTCGCCGCCGTCGTTGATGAAGCTCGCCGCCGCGTCGGCGGTGATGCTGTTCGTCGCTTCGAGGACGATGTTCGCGTTCGTGCCCTCGATCTCGCTCTCGTAGATCTCGAAGGGCGCGGCGAGCATGTCGGCGTCGGCGAAGAGCAGCGTGCCGGGCGCGTTCGGGTCGTGGATCAGGTCGGTGGCGGACGCGTCGGGCGCGTCGTCGCCGTCCGCCGATCCGCCGCGCAGCACGATGTCCTGCGGGTCGTAGAGCAGCGTGCCGGTCTCGCCGTGCGCTGCGCGCAGGTCGACGTCGCCGTCGGTGAAGAGGAAGACCGCGCCGGAGATCTCGGCGAAGCCGCCGTCGCCGCCGGCTTCGCCCCCGCGCGCGGAGATCGCGCCGTGGAAGGCGGTCGCCTCGTCGGCGTAGACGATCACCGTGCCGCCGTGGCCATCGCGCTTCGCGTCGGCGCGCAGGACGGTCCCGGCGTCGACGAAGGTGCGCTTCGCGTTCGGCAGCGCGCCGGCGCCGCGCAGGTCGCCGCCGACGCGGATCTTGCCGCCACCGGTGTCGCCCGACGCGTCGAGCGTGGCGCCTAGCAGCGCGACCTGCCCGCCGGTCACCGCGATGTCACCGCCGGTCGCGCCCGCGCTCGCGTCGCTCGCGTCGAGGACGCCCGCCACCTGCACGAGTCCGCTCTCCGCGCGCACCTCGATGTCCGTGCCGCGGGTGATGCCTTCGTGATTGAGGGCGAGCGAATAGACGTCGCCCGTCGTGAACGACACCGAGCCCGAGCCCGCGTCGACGCTTCCCGTCTGTTCGATCGCGAAGCCGTCCTCGCCGGCGCCGCCCTCGACCTCGACGTGGAGGTGTCCGCCGAGTCGCGAGAGCAGCACGCGATCGCCGGCGACGAAGGCGATCGTGCCGTCGGGCGCGTGGATCTCGCCATGGTTCGCGACCGCGGTTCCCAGCAGCGCGACGGAGAACGCCTCGATGCGTCCCGCGTTCTCCACCGTCCCGGTCAGCTCGAACTGATCGACGCCGGCGAGGAAGTCCTCGTTCGTCATGTCGCCGCCGGCGGCGTAGAGACCGCCCACGTCGACGACCGCCTCGGAGCCGAAGAAGATGCCCGCCGGGTTCACGATGTAGACGATGCCGTTGGCGAAGAGTCCGCCCTCGATGTGGGTGACGTCGCCGAGCACGCGGTTCAACACGCGCGCCTGGGCGTGGGGCTGGACGAAGTGCAGCTCTTCGTTCGACCACACGTTGAACTGGTCGTATTCGATGATCGCGCCGTCGCTGGCGTGGATCGTCGTGACGTCGCCGTTGCGGTCGAAGGCGGCGTCGCCCGCGAGGACCTGTTCGCCGGTCACTTCGGCGAGCGTCGGCGCGCCCGGCAGCGTGGCGAGAAACGCGGCCAGCACGATCCGCGCGACGATGCGGTGGCGGCGCGCGGACGCCGGCGGGAAGGCGGTGGAGGAGGAGGACATACGCGGGCTCCGGAGTGTGGACTTCATCAGAACATCACCGTCGCGACGAAGTGGATCTCCGGGTCGTCGCTTCCCGTGCTCCCGTCGGAGAGCTCGCTGCGCGGCCAGGCGATGTCGACGCCGGCGCGCAGATAGCGCATGAACTGCAGCTCGGCGCCGATACCGTAGGAGAGCAGACCCTCGCGGTCTTCGGCGGCGTTCACGAAGCTCGGCTGTTCGGTACGCGTTTCGTAGGTGCGAGCGCCATCGACGAAGGCCTTGAGGATCAGGTCCCAATCGGGGCGCGTGTAGACGGTGCGCGGCCACACCTGGAAGGGACCGAGCACGGGCAGCTCGATCGGTTCGGCGCCGGGGTCGAGGAGCCGCGCGAGGTGCAGGCGGTATTCGATCGACCCGATCACCGCGCCGTCGCCGGCCACCACCGACTGGTCGTATCCGCGCACGGTGTAGAGGCCGCCGGCGATCTGCTGGAACTGCGGAAGCAGACGGTCGTCGAAGGCCCACTGACCGCGCGTGTTCAGCACCACTTCGTGCGCCAGCGTGGAGCGCTGCGGCGCGCCCGGATCTCCCCAGCCGCGCCGGTAGAGCACGATCGGCTCGAGGAAGAAGGAGAGGGTGGCGTTCCAGCGCAGCCGCTCGAAGTGGGTGTCGGGCTGCGATCGCCCGAGCTCGAAGAGCCGGCGCGAATCCGTGCCCGCGACGCTCGGCACGTTCCAGTCGACGAGCGCTTCGAGATCGAAGCGCGCCACGAGGCCCTCGTACTCGGCGATCACGCCGACTTCGGGCAGGAAGAAGTCGTCCTCGGCGTCGCCGGTCGGCAGCGTCAGCTCGTTCTCGACGGTGATGTTGCGCCAGTGGGCGCCGCCGAATCCGTCGACGAAGAAGCCGCCCACCTGCAGGAGGTTCAAGATCAGGCGTCCACCGGCGTCCCACTGTTCGCCGCCGAAGTCGAGCCGCGCGACACCCACCTCGGAGGCGTCGTACTCCGACCAACCGCCGTCGACACGCAGGCGCACGCGGTCGCGCTGCCACCAGGGCGTCATGATCGGGAGGTCGTAGGAGCCGAAGCCCGCGTGGACGTCTTCGAAGTTCGCGGTGACGTAGTCGAGGCGCAGGACGTCGTCGTGACCGGTGAGCTGGGTGTGGGCGAAGCCGAAGCGCTCGCGCAGCTCGTCGGTCGCCTCGGTGCCGTTGTTGGCGATCTGGGCGTAGGCGAGCCAGGGCTTGTGTTCGGCGACGTGATAGTCGAGCACCGACGTGCCGGGCATCTCGCCCGGGCGCAGCTTCGCGTCGACACGTCGGCCGGGATGACGTGACAGGCGCTTCGTGTAGTCCTCGATCGCGTCGATGTGGATCAGCGAGTCGTCGCCGCCCGCGCGTACGGGAGAGCCGTCGCGCACGTGGCGGTGCTCGGGCCGGTTGGTGCGCTCGGCGATCGATCCGCTGAAGCGCGCGCCGTCGGCGAGGGTCGCGATGTTTTCGATACGACCGGTCCAGACGCGCACGCGCAGGCGCGTGTTGCCCGTCGCGCGGAGGTCGCGGCCGGTGCGCTCCTCGAGGTCGGGCAGCGTGATGATCACGCCGCCGATGCCGCGCTCTTCGAAGAACGCGAGGATCTGCTTGTTCACGTACTTGAGACCGGTCGTCCAGAAACGCGACCCGACGGGCACCGAACCGAGCGAGAAGCGGACGTTCTCCGTCGTCGGATGCGGCTGCATCAGGCCGCCGCGCGTCACGCGCATCTCGACTTCGAGCGCGAGGATCTCCGAGGCGCCCGGCTGATCGGGATGGGGCAACGGCGTCTCGATGACGAACTCGGACACCGGGTAGCTCTGCTGCCTGCGCGGCGTCTGCGCCTCGGCGGACGTCGCCACGAGTGCGACGAGCGCGAGACCGATCCAGGCCATGCGCGTCGAGCCCTGCGCGAAGCGCAACGCGCGCGAAACCAGCAGCACGCGAACCCCCCTCGATGGTCGTGTGTTTTTAGCCACGTCTGTTTCGGAAGAAAGGGGGTAACGCACGGGTCGGCGTGCGCGGCCGAGAGCTATAGCAACAATCCGGCGACGCACGCCGTCGAGAAGCTCGCGAGCGTCCCCGAGACGATGCTGCGCAATCCGAGGCGCGCGACGTCCTCCTGACGGCTCGGCGCGAGGCCGCCGAGGCCGCCCAGCAGGATCGCCAGCGAGCCGAAATTCGCGAAGCCGCACAGGGCGTAGGAGGCGATCACCGCCGACCGCGGCGCGAGCGTGCCGGCCGCGACGTGCTCGGCGAGCTGCTGGTAGGCGAGAAACTCGTTGAGCACGGTCTTCACGCCGAGCATCGAGCCCACGGTGGTCGCGTCGGCCCACGGCACTCCCAGCAACCAGGCCGCCGGCGCCATCGCGACGCCGAGCAGCCGTTCGAGGGTGAGGTCGGGCGTGCCGAAGAGCCCCCCGATCGTCCCGAGCGCGTCGTTCGCCAGCGCGATCAGCGCGACGAAGGCGAGCAGCATCGCGCCGACGTAGGCGGCGAGGCGCATGCCGGCGACCGCGCCCTGCGCCGCCGCATCGATCGGATTCACCGCGGTGCGTTCGAGCGCCACCTCGCCGCCGACCGCCGTGTGCGGTGTTCCGGTCTCGGGAAGCATCAGCTTCGCGATCGCGATGCCCGCCGGCGCCGAGAGCAGACTCGCCGTCGCGAGATGGCCGGCGTAGTCGCCCCCGCCCAACATGCCCACGTAGGCGAGCATCACCGAGCCCGCGACGGTCGCCATGCCGAGCGTCATCAGCGAGAACAGCTCGGAGCGCGTCATGCGTTCGAGATAGGGCTTCACGATCAACGCCGATTCCGTCATGCCGACGAAGAGATTCGCCATCGCCGCCAGGCTCTCCGCACCCGAAAGGCGCATGCTGCGACCGAGCGCCTTCGACAGCACGTTCACCACGCGCTGCAGCACGCCGAGGTGGTAGAGCACGGCGAAGAAGCTCCCCATGAAGACGATGATCGGGAGCACGTTCACGACGAACGAGAAGCCCGTGTCTACGAGGCTGCCGAAGACGAAGCGCACGCCGACGTCGGTGCTGGCGAGCAGCACGGCGACGACGCCGTTCATCAGGGCGAAGAAGCCGTCGCCAATGGGCGTCTTGAGCAGCACGATGCCGAGCGCGAACTGGAGTCCGAGGCCCCAGGCGACGGTGCGCCAGCTGATGGCGCCGCGTCGTTCGGAGAGGGCGAACGCCACGGCGAGGATCACGACGAGGCCGAGCCCCGACGCGGCGCGCGAAGCCAGATCGGTCATGCGTCATCCCAGGCGCGGGCGAGCGCGCGGACCGCGGCGGTCGGGTCGTCGGCGCCGGCCACCGCGCCGATGACGGCGAACCCCGACGCGCCCGCCGCGCGCACCGCCGCGACACGCGCGACTTCGATGCCGCCGATCGCGATCAGCGGACGCGGCGCCGCGAAGCGCGCCGCCGCCTCGAGCCGCTCGAGACCGCGCACCGGATCGGGGTCGCGCTTCGAGTGCGTCGCGAAGACGGGTCCGAAGGCGAGGTAGTCGACCGCCTCCCCGCAGGCCGTGCGGAGCTGCGCGTCGTCGTGCGTGGACCGTCCGACGGCCAGCCGCGCGCGCACCTCGCGCGGGATCCGCGCGGGCGGAAGATCGTTCTGGCCGAGGTGCACGCCGTCGGCTCCGCAGGCGAGCGCGAGGTCGAAGCGGTCGTTCACGGTGAAGCGCACGTCGTGAGCGCGCGTGAGGTCGCGGATCGTCCGTCCCCAGGCGAGCACTTCGCGATCGGTCGCGTGTTTGGCGCGCAGCTGCACGACCGACGCGCCACCTGCGCACGCAGCGTGCGCCTGCTCGACCGGGTCGTGTTTCCAGCGCGGGTCGTCGTCGGCGAGTACGTGGAGGCCGTGCCAGGGCGTCTTCGTTCCGTAAACCCCACCAGGGTCGGACTCCGCCTCGTGAGACCCATTCTCATGAGTCTTCGCGAAGTCCCCATCCTGATGGGTCTTCGCTCGGCTCGGCCGAGCCGGAGGCTCGGGGGGCCTCGCTGCGCGCGGCCTGCGGCCGGTTGCGCTCACTCCCGCCCCGGCAGCGCGATGTCGAGGTCGACGATCTTCTTGCGCAGCGTGTTGCGATTGATCCCGAGCAGCGCCGCCGCCTTGATCTGGTTGCCCTCGGTGCGCGCGAGCGCCGCCTCGATCATCGGACGCTCGACACGCTCGATGATCGAGCGGTAGATCTCGTCGCTCTCGCGGTCGAGCTCGGTGTCCGCTTCGCGACGCACGAGCTCGTCGAGCGTCGTCGCGCTCCGCTCCGCTTCCGGCTCCTGGATGAAGGCGAAGTCCTCGGGCGTGAGTACGGCGCCGCTGCCGAGCACGAGCGCGCGCTTCACCGCGTTCTCGAGCTCGCGAACGTTGCCGGGCCAGGAGTGACGCAGCAGCACCGATATGGTCTCGTCGGCGAGCGAGCGCGGCCCGCCGGCGAGGTCTTCCGCATAACGCGCGATGAAGTGGTCGGCGAGGACGCGGACGTCGTCGCGTCGGTCGCGCAGCGGCGGGAGGTGCATCGGGACGACGCGCAGTCGGTAGAGCAGATCTTCGCGGAAGTCGCCGCTGCTGACGGCCTCGTCGAGGTCGCGATGGGTGGCGGCGAGGATGCGCACGTCCACCTTCTGGCTCGCGTTGCTGCCAACCGGCGTCACGACCTGGTCCTGGAGGACGCGCAGGAGCTTCGCCTGGAGATCGCTCGACATGTCGCCGATCTCGTCGAGGAAGAGCGTGCCGCCCGAAGCCTCGCGGAAGCGCCCCGAGCGCGCCGCGACCGCGCCGGTGAACGCCCCGCGCTCGTGGCCGAAGAGCTCGCTCTCGAGCAGATCGCGCGGGATCGCCGCCGTGTTCACCGCGACGAAGGCGCGCTCGGAGCGCGGGCTCGCCGCGTGGATCGCCCGCGCCACCAGCTCCTTGCCCGTGCCGCTCTCTCCCGTCACGAGCACCGGCACGTCGCGTGGGGCGACGCGGCCGATCGTCTTGAAGAGCTCGAGCATCACCGCGCTCTTGCCGACGAGCCGCTCGCCGGGCCGCACCTGCTTCCCCACCTCGCGACGCAGCTGGCGCACTTCGCGTTCGAGCTCGCGCGTGCGCAGTACCTTCGCGGCGAGCGCCTTCACCTCGTCCATGCCGAAGGGCTTCACGAGATAGTCGAGGGCGCCTCGCTTCATCGCCTCCACCGCGTTCTCGTAGGTGTTCTGCGCCGTCATGATCACGATGCTGCAATCGAGCCCGAGCCCCTGGATGCGTTCGAGGAGCTCGAGCCCGGACGGTCCGGGCATGCGGATGTCGAGGAACGCGAGGGAGTGTTCGCCGGTGGCGAGAGCGTCGAGCGCGGCGTCGCCGTCGTCGACGTCGGTGACGACGCAACCCTGCTCCTCGAGGGTTTCGCGCAGGACGAAGCGGATCGAGGGCTCGTCGTCGGCGACGAGCACGTTGAGTTCGGGCTCGGTCATGCGGTCTCCTCGGGCGGTCCGTCGAAGGGAAGGAGGACGCGGGCGCGGGTGCCC
This sequence comes from Deltaproteobacteria bacterium, assembly GCA_024638705.1. Classification (GTDB taxonomy): domain Bacteria; phylum Myxococcota_A; class UBA9160; order UBA9160; family SMWR01; genus JAHEJV01. The sequence goes on from JAHEJV010000010.1 coordinate 10,648, forward strand.
TCGCCGGGCTGACTCTCCAGGTGCAACGCTCCTCCGTGTAGGGCGACCCAGTGTCGCGAGAGCGCGAGGCCGAGACCGGTGCCGCCGCGACGCGTCGTGTAGAAGGGCGTGCTCAGCTGTTCGAGCACGTCGGGCTGGATGCCCGGCCCGTCGTCGATCAGACAGACCTGAACGGTCAGGAGACTCGTCCCCTCGGACGAGGGAAGTCGCTGATCCAGTGCGACGCGCGTCTCCACGGTGAGCGTGCCCTTCCCCTCGAGCGCCTGGAGCGCGTTGCGTCCGAGGTTGAGGAACACCTGGGTTAGGCGGTCGGGGTCGGCGCGCAGATCGGGGATCGATGGATCGAAGCTGCGCGCGAGCTCGACGCCCGAGGCGAGCGGATCCATCGAGAGCAGTTCGAGCACGTCGTCGAGCACGCGGTGGATGTTGGTCGGCTCGAGATTCAAGACCTCTCCCTGGTGGAAGACCATCAGGTCGTCGACCAGGCTGCGGATGCGATCGACCTCGCGGACGATCAGCTGCGCGGCGTCGCGCAGCTTCGGCTCCTCGGTGCGCGACGCGAGGATCTCCGCGGCGCCGCGGATACCCCCGAGCGGGTTGCGGACCTCGTGGGCGATGCCGGCGGCGATCGTGCCGTAGGCGGAAAGGCGCTGGCGTTCGGCGACGCGCTCGGCGAGCGAGCGCTGGATCGTGCGGTCGCTCAGGGTCAGCACCACGCCGTTGGGGACCCGCTTCTCGCTCCACAGCGGCGACGCCGCGACGTCGACGAGCAGATCCGGCGCGGAACGACGCGGGAGACTGCGGTCGTCCTGCACGGCGGGGCGCCCGGTCTCCAGGACGGAGCCCAGGAGGTTCTCGAAGACGGGATCCGCGACGACTTCGGCGAGTGGGGCGCCGCGCGCCGCCTCGGCCGAGGTCTCGAGCATGCGGCAGGCCTCGCCGTTGAGGAACTCGATGCGTCCGTCGCGGTCGACGACCACGACGCCATCGAGCACCGCCTCGAACACGTCGTTGAGGTCGCGGCTCACATGAACTCTCGGGATGGGTGGGGATCGGGCGGCCCGGTCCGGACGACCGGCAGGGCGAGGAATCGCCGGAACGCCGGTGCCCAATTGTTGGGCAGGTTAGCGGCTCCCGGGCTCTTCGCAGTAAGGTTGGGACGTGCGGAGCGGGATCTCGGCGTCCGAAGCGTTGGCGGCCGTGCTGGAAGCCACGCCAGTGCTCGGGTCCGAGACGCTGGCGCTCTCCGATGCGCTCGGGCGCGTTCTCGCCGAGGCCGTCGCCTCCGATCGCACCCTGCCGCCGCTCGACAACTCGGCGATGGACGGCTTCGCGGTGCGCCGCGCGGACTGTGCGGGCGCGGGCCCCGAAGCCCCGGTCGTCCTTCCGGTCGCCTTCGAGGTGCCGGCCGGCGCCAGCGACGTGTCGGACCTCGCGCCGGGCCAGGCCGCGCGCATCCTCACTGGCGCGCCGGTGCCGTCGGGCGCCGACGCCGTCGTGCGTCAGGAGGACACGAAGCGCACAGGCGATCGCGTCGCGATCCACGTCGTGCCGGATCCCGGCGAGCACATCCGCCGAGCGGGCGAGGACGTGCAGCGCGGCGAGACGGTGCTCACCGCCGGCACGCGTCTCGGGCCGGCCCACATCGGCATGCTCTCCTCGCTCGGTCGCTCGATCGTCGCGGTCCACCAGCGTCCGCGCGTCGCGATCCTCTCCGGAGGCGACGAGCTCGTCGAGCCCGACGGCGACGTCGCCGGCGGACGCATCGTATCGTCGAACTCCTGGTCGATCGCCGCCCAGTGTCGCGAGCTCGGCGCGGTGCCCGTCTATCTCGGCATCGCGCGCGACACCCCGTCCGATCTCGAAGCCCGCTTCCGCGCCGGCCTGGCGGCCGACGTGATCGTCAGCTCGGCCGGCGTCTCCGTCGGCGACCGCGACTACGTGCGCGACGTGCTCGAGAAGATCGGCTGCCGGCTGCACTTCTGGGGCGTGAAGATGAAGCCCGGATACCCGCTCGCCTTCGGCCGCGTCGGCGACGATGAGCGCGGCCCGCTCGTATTCGGCCTGCCCGGCAACCCGGTGTCGGCGATGATGACCTTCGAGCAGTTCGTACGGCCGGCACTGTTGCGCATGGGCGGCCGTCGCGATCTGTACCGACCGATCGTGCGCGCGCGTCTCGACGAGACCCTGCGCAAGAAGCCGGGGCGCATGCACTTCGTGCGCGTCACGCTCGAGCGGGACGGGTCGACGGTCGTGGCGCGCAGCACCGGCAACCAGAGCTCGGGCGTCCTCAAGAGCATGATCCGTGCCCAGGGCATCCTGCTCTTCGCGGCGGACGCGGAAGAGCTCCCGGCCGGAAGCGTTGCCGACGTCCAGGTGATCGACCCCGACTTCCTCGCTGCCGACGCGCCGGGCTTCTGAGCCCCTTGTCGACCGACACTGAAGAGAGTCGCTTTGCGAACGTGGCCGGCGCCGTGCTCACCGGCGGCGCGAGCTCGCGCATGGGTCGCGACAAGGCCTCGCTCGAAGTAGACGGTGTCTCCTGCGCGACGCGCGTGGCGCGGCGACTCGCGGCCCATTGCGAAGACGTGGTGCTCGTCGGGGGCGAACCGCCGGCGGACGCTCCGGGACGCCGCGTCGCCGACGTGGACGGACCGCGCTGCGCACTGCGCGGGCTCGTCGGCGCGCTCGAAGCCTGCACGACCGAGCGGGTGCTCGTCGTCGCCACCGACATTCCCTTTGCCGGCGACGCGCTCCTGCTCGCGCTGATCGCCTGGCCCGAAGCGGATGCCGTGGTTCCGCGCGACGGCGCGGGCACCCACTCGCTGTGCGCGATCTACCGACGCGAACCGGTGCTCGCGGTGGCGCGCCGCCTGCTCGCGGAGGAGCGCCTCGCGATGCGCGCGCTGCTCGAGGCGGTCGAGACGCGCTATCTCGAGGGCGCCGATCTCGCGGCCGTCGATCCGGACGGGAGCGCGCTGCGCAACCTGAACACCCCGGAAGATCTCGCGACGGCGGAGCGCAGCGAGCCCGCCGACGCGGGCGGCGACTAACTCCCGAGCACGATCCGGCAGACCGCTTCGAAACGTTCGAAGGCGTCGTCGAAGCGCTCGCACAGCGCCGGGTCGGCGGGCGGCGCGGCGGCGATCTTCGGCAGCATCGGCAACGCGGCTTCCGCGGCGCCGGGCAGATCTTCCACCGCGCGTTCGAGCAGCGGATCGAGTGCGTCGGCGGACGCGACGCGGGTCGGTTCTCCCGTCTCGCGCAACGTGGCCACGAGGTCGGCTCCGAGCCGCCGGAACTCACCGCGCACGCTCATGCGCCGCCCTTCACGCGGTCGACGAGGATCGTGCTGCGCACGCCCGGAACGACGCGCAGACGCTCGACGCGTCCACCCCAGCTCTCGACGTCCTCGCGACCGACGATCTCGTCGAGCTTCCAGTCGCCGCCCTTCGCCAGCACGTCGGGGCGCAGCGCGCGGATCACGCGCAGCGGGGTCTCCTCGCCGAAGAGCACCACCCAGTCGACGGAGGCGAGCGCGGCGACCATCTCGGCGCGTTGGCGCTCGGCGACGATCGGACGGGTCGGGCCCTTGAGCCGTCGCACCGAGGCATCGCGATTCACGGCGACGACGAGGCGGTCCCCGAGGCTGCGCGCCTCCTCGAAGCTGCGCACGTGGCCCACGTGGAGCAGGTCGAAACAACCGTTGGTGAAGACGACGCGCTCGCCGCGTCGCTGCGCGCGCCGCACCGCGCTGCGCGCAGCAGTGCGGGAGAGCACGAGATCGCGCGCGCGGTCGACCTTCGCGCTCACTGGATCACGCCCTTGCCCGGCGGTTGGGGCACGCCGTTCTCCGGCACCGGTTCGACCTCCGCGCTGCCACCCAGCGATTCGATGCCGCGCATCACGACGCTCGGCAGCCCGGTGACGAGCCGCAGCGGACCGGCGTTCAGGCTGCGCAGCGGACGGTAGGTGGCGGTCGGCGCGTCCCATGGGCCGTCGAGCTCGAAGTAGGCGGCGAGCAGGTTGTCGGCGCCGCCC
>JAHEJV010000010.1:14698-32462 GCA_024638705.1 Deltaproteobacteria bacterium
CAGGTTGCCGACGATCGGCATCGCTCCGAGCACGCGGTCGACCGGTCGGAACAGGAACACCACCACCTCCGAGTCGAGCGCGTGCGGCGGATGACCGAGATCGAGACTCCCCGAGCCGAACATCCGCAGGTCGGGCCCCTCGAACTCGAGTGCGTCCGTGCGCGCGACCCCGTCGGTGAGTTCGAGCCGGCTCTCGCAGGTCGTATAGCGCACGACCCCGCGGTCACTGCGGAAGTCGATGCCCTCGCCGGCGAGCGTGAGGGCGAGCACGGCCGGGAGGTCGTGCCGCACGTGACCGTCCCGCGCGATCAGGTGAAGGTGGCCGTTGAGCGCCGCCGTGGGATGCGTGCCGGGCTCGTAGCGACCGCGCAGATCGCCTTCGCCATCCACCTTGCCCGCGACGAGCCCCGCACCGAGCTTGGTCTGGATGAAGAGGGCGTCGGCGTCGAGGTCCTTCGCGGTGAACACGGCTCGATAGGGCAGCGCGTCCGCGAGGCTGAGGTCGAGCAGCGCGTTCCCTTCGACGTGGCCCGACGGCAAGGTCTCGGACACGACGCCGTCGAAGGCCACTTGCGATTTCGCTGCGCGCACATGGGCGCGGAGGGTTTCGTGCGACCAGACGTTGGTCCTCAGCACGCCGACCGTGACGAACCCCTCGGCCCACACGATGCCGTCGAGGGGCAGTCCGTCGGTGGGAACCGCGGCCGGCACCTCCACCGGGTCGGGTGCGTGCCGCGCGCTCTTCGCGACGATCTTCGCGGTGATGTGCATCGGCTCGTCCTGCCAGGTGAGCGTGCCGCGCAGGGGGACGCCGGCCCAGGTGCCGTTGCGGATCTCGCCGACCAGCACGTCGTCCGCCTCGTGCACGTTCAGATCGAGCGAACGCACGGGCCACAGCAGGTAGGGGTGGTCGAGCCGAGAGAACGTGAGGTCGACGACGGGCGCGTCGAGGTCCTTGTCCGGGTCGGGCTCGAGGAGCTTCAGCAAGAGCGGGAGGCCGGAGAGGAGCACCTCCTCGGAGTCGGGAACGCGGGTCCCGAGGTCGGCTTCGAGCAGACGCGAGACGCCGGCGATGTCGAGATCGAGACGCGGGAGGTCGAGACCGGCGCGGCGTCCGACGACGTCGTTCAGCGCGACGCGGTCGCCCGCCCAACGCGCGCGCAGGGCGATGCCTTCGATGGCGTCGTCCTCGCCGATCGCCACGCGCAGGTCTTCGAGCGAGGCCATCAGCTCGAGGCCCGGCGGGAGGCCGCGCTTCGCCTTCGACGCGTCGCCGCCGAGGTCGGAGAGCGGGCCGCGCGACCTCGCCCGGAACGTCGCCACGCGACCGCCGTCCAGCGCTTCGAGCACCCCGCTGGCGTCCTGCACCCAGGGCGCGGGCGTCGACATCAGCGCCGACACCAGCTCCTCGACCGCGACGTCGTCGACGCGGACGCTGTAGTCGAGGGTCGAGTCGGCGCGCAGCGGGCGCGTGGCGCGACCGTCGATCACGGCATCGATCGGACCGCCCCGGATGCGCGCGGCGTGCAGCGACACGCGTCCGGGCTCGATGCCGAGATCGACCAGCGCACTGACGCGCGGCATGGTGAACAGCGGCCGCCTGTCTTCGGCGAGCTTCCAACCGAACTCCCGGCCGACCAGATCGAGCGCGATCGTCGCGTGCTCCGCATCGCTCAGCTCGAAGTCCGCCACGCCACTGATCCAGCCGCGCGGGTGGGAAGGTGCCGCCGGGGCGAGGCTCCCGACCCAGGAGAGATCGAGTTCGGTGACGGCGATCGAGAGCCGTTGCGGCTCGCCCTCGCGGCGCGACCCGTTCCATTCGACGAGACCGCGATGGGTGTCGTCGGAGCGGATGCGCGCCTGGGCGACTAGCGTGGTGTCGCCGAGCAGGCGGCGATGGGCGATGCGCGCCTGCACGTCCCGCAGCGAGAATACGATGTCGTCGTGCTCGGCCTTCAGGGCGAAGTCGACGCGTCCCTCGCTGATGAGGAGCGTGTCCGCGAGCGCGAGCGCGCCGAGCACGCGCCCGGTGGCGTCGTGCAGGGCGACCAGGAGATCTTCGGGCGCGTCCGAGGCGACGACCTCGGACTCCGACTCGTGATCGCGGAAGGGCCCGCCGTCCCAGATCGAGAGCACCGGGCGCTCGAGCTCGAGCCGGGAGAGCCGCAGCTCGCCCACGAGTGCGGCGGCGATGCTGACCCGGGCGCTCGCCCGCTCGACCGTCAGCGCGCCGTCCCAGAGCGCGATGTGGTCGGCTTCGAACTCGATCGGCAGTCCCGGCGCGACCCGGAGCGAGACGATCTGGCAGGGTCCGCCGATCGCCGCCGCCACCTGGCGCTCGACCTCCTGGCGCAGGCGTTCGGGCGCCAGCGCGGAGGCGAACCAGACGCCCGCCGCGGCGGAAGCCAGGAACACCGCCAGGCCGAGGCCCCAGCGGATCGCGGACGGAAGTCGGCGCGGCGCGTCAGCCATGGGCCCTTCGGGGAGCCTCCCGGGCCGTTTCCCACGCTCGTTCGGGACCTTCCAGGAACCCATCACCGATGTGCGACGGGGCTTCGGATCCCGAACCACTGCCTGCGCTTTGCATCGCGGGGCACTCCCCCCAGTCCGCGGCCAACGCCGCATTTTCCCTAAAGAATTTCCACGCCAGGACGAAACGCCTGCCAAGTGGAGTGTGGAACCCAGTCGGCTTCACGTCTGCCGTGTCGAGTCGACCGTAGGGGAGTGGTGGGTGATGGAGAGTAATCGATCGAAGGAGATTCGGAAGAATCGGGTCCGCGAGCTTCGCGAGAACCGTCTGATGACCCAGGCGCAGCTCGCTCGCAAGGCCAAGGTCGCCCTCCGAACGATCCACAGCGTCGAAAAGGGAATGAACTGCCGGATGGATACGAAGCGCAAGATCCTTCTCGCGCTCGGTCTGCGATTCGAAGACAAAGACCACGTGTTCCCGCCGATCCGTTCCTTCTCCGACGAGCTCCCGTCCGATCCGTCGCCCTTCTCGCCGCCGAGCTTCTAGCTCTCCGGCCTCCCGCCTCCGGGCCTCGCGCTCCGGAGGCGTGTTCGCATCCGACGGTGCACCCACCCGATCGACCCAGTCCGCTCGGTGGTTTCGGTACCATGCCTGCGGCCTTGCGCAGGCCGGTTCCACTGCGCGAGCCGATCGCTCGAATGCCACCGCTTTCGTGACGACGGCTCGGTGAGGGGCTTCCCATTCCGGATCGGGTCACACTCCTGGCGGACGTCGCCGAGATCGTCGCGCGTTCGCACGATCTGCACGAGACGCTCGACAACGTGGTCGACCTCGTGGGCAAGCGTCTCGATGCGGACGCCTGCTCGATCTACCTGGTCGAAGCCGACCTCACCCGCCTGACGCTGTCCGCCACCAACGGCCTCAACCGGGACGCCGTGGGCGTCGTGCAGCTGCCCGTCGGCGAGGGTCTGGTGGGCCTTGCCGCGAAGCAACGCTCGCCGGTCGTCAGCGACGACGCCCAGAATCATCCCCACTACAAGTATTTCCCCGAGACCGGCGAGGAGCGCTTCGCTTCCCTGGTCGCGGCGCCGCTGCTGATGAAGGGCGTGACGATCGGCGTGCTCGTGATCCAGACGATCGAGCGCCGCGGCTTCGAGCCCTTCGAGGTGGAGATCTTCCAGACCTGCGCCCAGCTCCTGTCCCCGGTCGTGATGAACGCGCGACTGCTCTCGCTGGTCGACGAATCCGACGAGGTGATACAGCGCAGCTCCGACGAGCTGGCGTCGCACGGGATCCCCGTCGCCAGCGTCTCCGAGCCGCGCGGCGAGCGCAACGTCGAGTTCCGCGGCGTCGGGACGTCGCGGGGTATCGCGATCGGAAGGGTCTACCGCCTCGAGAATCCCCTCGACCTCGCCGAGCTCGAGTACGAACCGCGGGGCTCCGCGGACGCCGAGGAGGCCGACCTCGTCCAAGCCCTCTCCATGGTACGGCGCGACCTCGACGACAACCGCGAAGAGCTCGGCGACAAGTACGGCCCCGATTTCTCGGCCGTCTTCCACACCCACATCCAGATCCTCGAGGACAAGGGCTTCGTCGCCAAGCTGCGCCAGTCGGTGCGCGAGACCGGCAACGCCTGCGTCGCGTTGCAGCAGGTTCTCGCCGCCTACCGCAAGACGTTCGGACGCATCCAGGACGCCTACTTCCAGGATCGCATCATGGACATCGAGGACGTCGGTCGTCGCGTGATGGAGCAGCTGCTCGGCGACCGGCACGCGCGACCCACGATGGAGGCCGGCTCGATCGTCGTGAGCGACAACCTCCTGCCGAGCCACTTCTCCCGGCTCGACATCGATCGCGTCGCGGCGATCGTGTCGGAGCACGGCGGACCGACGTCGCACGGCTCGATCTTCGCGCGCACGCTGGAGATCCCCGCGGTGACGGGTGTGCCCGGTGTGTCGGAAGCGCTGCGTCCCGGCGAGCTCGCGATCGTCGACGGCGGCGAGGGAACGATCTTCCTCTCGCCCGACGAGCGTCTCGTCGCGGAGTACGAACGCGCACGCGAGCGCTTCGAGATCGCCGCCGAGCATCTCGACGCGATGCGCGAGATGCCCGCCGAGACGCGCGACGGGTTGCGCATCTCCCTTACCGCCAACTGCGGACTCGTCAGCGATCTGCGGCTCGTCGAGCAACACGGCGCGGAAGGCGTCGGCCTCTTCCGCACCGAGATGCTCGCGTTCGCGCATCGCGGCTTCCCCGAGGAGGAGGAGCAGGAGCAGCTCTACGAGAAGGTCGCGACGTTCATGGCGCCACGCCCGGTGACGATCCGCACCCTGGACCTCGGCGGCGACAAGGACATGGCCAACCTCGGGCTCCCGTCCGAGGACAACCCGCAGCTGGGCTGTCGCTCGATCCGGCTGTCGTTCCGACGTCCGGAGACCTTCCGCGCCCAGCTGCGCGCGATCCTGCGCGCGAGCGCGAAGGGGAACGTGCGGCTGCTGCTGCCGATGATCTCTTCCGTCGACGAGCTGCACCAGGCGAAGGAGATCATCTCCGAGACCCAGGAGGAGATGCGTCGGAGCGGGACGCCCTTCGACCCCGACATTCCGATCGGCATCATGATCGAGGTGCCGTCCGCGGCGTTGATCGCCGACGCCCTCGCCGCCGAGTGCGATTTCTTCAGCGTCGGCACGAACGACCTCACGCAGTACACGCTCGCCGTCGACCGCGGCAACGAGCACATCGGACATCTCTTCGAGCCGTTGCACCCCGCGGTGCTCGCGCTGATCGACACGAGCGTCCGCGCGGCGTCCCGCGCCGGGATCCCGATCTCCATCTGCGGCGAGATCGCGAGCAACCCGCTGGCCGTCCCGATCCTCGTGGGGCTGCGGATCGGCGAGCTCTCGAGCACGCCGAGCGCCGTGCCCGTCGTGAAGGAGATCGTCCACGCGCTCGACAGCGGCGACGCGGCGGAGGACGCGCGAGCCGCTCGCGAGGCCGCGACGGCGAGAGAAGTGCGTCGGATCGGCGCCGAGCGCCTCGTAGAGGCGGGACTCCTCAGCCACCCCGACATCGGCTCCTGGCTCGAGAAGATCGTCAGGCGCGAGCTCGACGCCTGACGACGCGGTCGCGTCAGCCGAAACGCGCGATCAGGGCGACGCCCACCACGGTCGCGATCGCGCCCAGGACGCGCGCGCGTGTCGGCTCTTCGCGCAGCCAGAACACGCCGAGCGCCACGGCAAAGAGCACGCTCATCTGGCGCACGGCGACGACGTAGCTCACGAGTGATGTCTCGAGCGCGCGCAGGATCAGCGTGTAGCCGACGAAGGAGATCGCCGCAGCGAGGGTCGCGCGCCCGATCTCGCTGCGCGCGGTGTCGCGCAGCGCGCGGACACCGCGGGCACGCAGCACCATCGGCGCGAGCGAGAGGGCATGCGCTGCAGTCAGCAGGAGGGAGTAGGCGATCGAGCGCGGGAGCCGGCTCGGCCACTCGGCGTCGGCGAGGCCGGCCATCGCCGCCTTGTCGATCAGGGAGTAGGCGACGGTCGCGCCGAGGGTCAGGAAGGCGAAGCGCGACGCGGGTTCCGCGAAGGTCAGCCAACGCCAGCCCTGTCCCGCGTGGACGAGCCAGATGCCGGCGACGACGATGGCGATCCCGACGACGCCGGCCGGCTGGAGCGTCTCCCCGAGAAGCGGCACCGCGACGAAGGGCATGAAAGCGGGCGTCGACCGCGCGATCGGGTAGACCATCGAGAGGTCGCCGAGCTCGTAGGCTCGGCTCATCCAGTAGATGTAGAGCGCGTGGGTGGGCCCGGTGACGAGCAGCAGCAGCCACACCTCGCGCGGGATCGCCGACCAGGGGATCCAGAACGAGACGACCGCCAGTCCGACGCACGCCGCCCAGGTCTGGAGCAGGTTGAAGCAGAGCGGGTCGCCGCTCTGCTTGATGGCGACGCTCCAGACCGCGTGGAGGAAGGCGGAGACGAGGACGAGCGCGAGCGCGGTGGCGGACAAGGCCGCAAGGTACCGGGCTCGGGCCCGGTCGACCGTCTCCGAGCCGCGTGCTACCCGTGCGAGGGCGTGCGCGCGGCCGCGGCCGACGGCAGACCCGCGCGCCCGACTCCCACGCAGCCCACCGTCCCCATTGTCTGATTCTGGTCCCCGTTCCCGATCCCGGTTTCGATCCGAACCGCGCTCGGGAGCGATCGCGCCGAACCTCGGAGCCCCACCCATGGCCGACGCGGCCCTCCAAACCCTTCGCGGCTATCTGGCGCTGACCAAACCGCGCATCCTGGTGCTGGTGATCTTCACCGGCCTGCCGGTGATGGGGATGGCGGCGGGCGGATGGCCCGAGCCGGGCTTCGTGGCGCTGACGCTTCTCGGCATCGCCATGGCCGCCGGCGCCGCGAACACCTTCAACTGCTACATCGAGCGCGACCTCGATGCCCTGATGGATCGCACCCGGGATCGGCCGCTGCCGGCCGAGGCGATCTCGCCGGCGGCCGCGCTGGCCTTCGGGCTCACCTTGTCCGTGCTCTCGACGGCGCTGCTGCAGGCCATCGCCGGGCCCGTCGCGGCGGCCCTCGGGGTGGCGAGCATCCTCTTCTACGTCTTCGTCTACACCGTCTGGCTGAAGCCCCGGTCGTCGTGGAACGCAGTGATCGGAGGCGCAGCCGGCGCCGCCGCGCCGCTGATCGCCGACGCGGCGGTGAACGGCACCGTGGGCGCGGCCGGCTGGCTGCTGTTCGCGATCATCTTCTTCTGGCAGCCGCCCCATGTCTGGGCGATCGCCCTGTTCCGCAAGGACGACTACGCGCGGGCCGGCATCCCGATGCTCCCGAACGTGATCGGCGACGAGCCCACGCGGCGGCGGATGCTGGCCTACTCGCTCGCACTGGTGCCGTTCACCCTGGCGCCGACACCGCTCGGACTGCTCGGATCCTTCTACCTGGCCTGCGCCGTCGCCCTCGACGGGTGGTTCCTCTGGCACGTCGTCCGGGTGATGCGCGAGCGCACCGACGAGGCGGCGCGACGCACCTTCCACGTCTCGCTCGTCTACCTCTTCGCCCTCTTCCTGGCGATGCTGGTCGACTGCGCGCTCTAGAGAGGCACCGGCGAGCCGGACCGCTCCGGCGGATCAGCCCTCGTCCGAGCCCGTCTTCCGGCGTCGCTTGCCCTTGAGGGTGGGCGTGGAGCGATTGCGCAGCGGCGCCTTGCGGGTGCCCGACGCTTCCGAGAGGCGGAAAGGCGGGTAGACCGGAACCTCGACGACGACGACCGAGCCGTCCGGTCGGGTCAGCTCGCGGCGGACCACCTCGATCGGCTCGAGCTCTTCGCTCTCGATCTCGCCGAGGCGTCGGGGGGCGTCGGAGCCCGGCTTCGCGGCTGCCTTGCCTTTGGCTTTCGCCGATCTGCCTGCCGAGACCGCGTTGCGCTTGGCGGGTTTGCTGTTCTTCGTCTTCTCAGCCTTGGCCGCGGCGGCCTTGGTCGATCGACCCATCGGCGACGTCCTCCGCAATGGAATCCGTTGTCTTGGATCGGCCGACCGGCGTGAGGGTTTCAGCCCCTGGGCGGGAAAATAGACGAAAAAAAAGCGAAAGTCTGGGGAAAAATGAAACCCGCTCTGGGCGGGCTTTTTGATTGACGTGATGATGTGAAGATTATAGCACGGATTCCTGATCCCGCAAGGGGGGTCCGGATTTTCCGCTCGAACTCGCGAAAAAGCGGCCGGACCGGGACGGAATCCGCCCCGAAGGGCTCCAAAACCGGGTTCTGACGGACCTTCTCCGCCACGCCCTCTTCGAGGTGTTTCGCACCTCGGGGTACGCCGCAAAGGACTGCTCGCTGCCAGGGTTCCGCGGGCGCGACGAGGCCCGGGCGACCGGGTCAGCCGACGATGTTCACCAGCCGGCCGGGCACCACGATCACCTTCTTCGGATCGCGGCCGTCCAGGTGACGCTGGACCGCCTCGGACGCCAGCGCGGCAGCGCGGATCGCGTCCTGGTCGGCGTCCGCCGCCACCTCGATCTCGTCGCGGCGCTTGCCGTTCACCTGCACCGCGAGGCGCACGACCTCGCGCACCAGCAGGGACGCATCGGCCTCGGGCCACTCGGCGAGCGCCACCGACGTGTCGTTGCCGAGATGACGCCAGAGCTCCTCGGCCAGGTGCGGCGCGAAGGGCGACAGGAGCCGGACGAAGGCATCCGCGGCAGCGGCGGGAAGCGCGGCCCCGTCGCGGGCGACGTCGCGCACGAACACCATCAGCTTCGAGATCGCGGTGTTGAACCGCATGTCGTCGACGTCGTCGGTCACGCCGGCCACCGTCTCGGCGACGAGGCGCGCCTGCTCCGGCGTGCTCTCCGCCCTTGGCTGCCCCACGCTCTCGTCACCGACGACGAGCCGATGCGCGCGTTGCAGGAAGCGGTGCAGACCGGGGATCGCCTCGTCCGACCACGGGGCGCCCTTCTCGACCGGCCCCATGAACATCTCGTAGAGACGCATCGCGTCGGTGCCGAACTTCTCGATCACGTCGTCCGGGTTCACCACGTTGCCGCGGCTCTTCGACATCTTCTCCGTGACGGTCTCGAGCCGCAGATCCTCGTCCGGGTGGAAGGGCTCGTCGTCGACCCAGCGCACCTCGGTGGCGAGCAGCCAGCGCTCCTTGACCTCGGCGCCGGACGCCTTGTGGCGCGGCGTCTCGCCGTCGAACTCGACCTCGGACGCGGGAACACGCTTCGGGTCGGTGTCGGCGTCCTCGAGATCGTCGTCGTAGTAGCGATAGCTGTAGCCGAGGACCATGCCCGGATTGAGCAGCTTCTGGAACGGCTCCTTGGTGTGCACGAGACCGAGATCGAAGAGCACCTTGTGCCAGAAGCGCGCGTAGAGCAGATGGAGCACCGCGTGCTCCGCGCCGCCGACGTAGAGGTCGACGGGCATCCAGTAACGCTCGGCCTCGGGTGAGAACGGCGCCTCGTCGTTGTGCGGGTCGGTGAAGCGCAGGTAGTACCAGCAGCTGCCGGCCCACTGCGGCATCGTGTTCGCATCGCGCAGTACCGGCTCGCCGGTCTCCGGGTCGGTCGTCTCGAGCCACTCGCGGCTGCGCGCGAGCGGCGGCTCGAACTCGCCCGACGGCCGGAAGTCGTCGAGCTCGGGCAGCAGCACCGGCAGCTCCGACTCGGGCAGCAGCACGGTGGAGCCGTCCTTGCGATGTACGACGGGGAAGGGCTCGCCCCAATAGCGCTGACGACTGAACAGCCAGTCGCGCAGCTTGTAGGAGACGGCCTTCTCGCCGCAGCCGTGCTCGTCGAGCCAGGCGCACATGCGCTCCTTCGCCTCGGGCGTCGCGAGGCCGTCGAGGAAATCCGAGTTCACGCCCGTGCCCTCACCCTCGTAGGCGCGCTCGGAGACGTCGCCGCCCGAGACCACCTCGACGATCGGCAGGTCGAAGGTGCGCGCGAACTCCCAGTCGCGGGCATCGTGTCCGGGGACCGCCATGATCGCGCCGGTGCCGTAGGTGGCGAGGACGTAGTCGGCGATCCAGATCGGGATGCGTTCGCCGGTGATGGGATGGAGCGCGTGCGCGCCGAGCGCGACGCCGCTCTTCTCCTTCGCATCCGCCATGCGCGCGCGCTCGCTGCGCCGCGCGGCCGCTTCGACGTACGCCTCGACCGCCTCGCGCTGGGCGTCGGCCGTGAGCTGTGCGACGAGCGGATGCTCGGGCGCGAGCACCATGTAGGTGGCGCCGAAGAGCGTGTCCGGTCGCGTCGTGAAGACCTCGATCTTCTCGTCCGAGCCGTCGATCGCGAACACGATGCTCGCGCCGACCGATCGGCCGACCCAGTCGCGCTGCATCTTCTTGATCGGCTCGGGCCAGTCGACGAGATCGAGGTCTTCGACCAACCGGTCGGCGTAGGCGGTGATCTTGAGCATCCACTGACGCATCGGGATGCGCACCACCGGATGGCCGCCGCGCTCGCTCTTCCCGTCGATCACCTCCTCGTTCGCGAGGACGGTGCCGAGGGCCGAGCACCAGTTGACCGGAACTTCGGCGAGATAGGCGAGGTCCATCTCGTAGAGGCGGCGGAAGATCCACTGCGTCCACTTCACGTAGCCGGGATCGGTCGTGTCGATCTCGCGCGACCAGTCGTAGTCGAGCCCGAGCGAAGAGAGCTGACGCTTGAAGGTCTGGATGTTGCGTTCGGTCGTCTCGCGCGGATGGGTGCCCGTCTCGATCGCATACTGCTCGGCGGGAAGGCCGAAGGCGTCCCAGCCCATCGGGTGCAGCACGTTGAAGCCGCGCATCCGCTTGTACCGCGAGACGACGTCCGTCGCGATGTAGCCCTTCGGATGTCCGACGTGGAGACCGGCGCCCGACGGATACGGGAACATGTCGAGCACGTAGTACTTCGGCTTGCTCGGATCGAGCTCTGCGCGGAAGACCTCGTGCTCCTGCCACCAGGCCTGCCACTTCGCCTCGATTTCTGCGGGGTCGTAGGGCATGGGTGCGGGAATCTAGTGGAAGGGGGCGTCTCGCGCGCGCCGCGGTGGGACTCCCGGAAGTGCGGCAAGCTCGGGCCGTGACCGAGGAAGCGCTGTCGCCACCGCCGATCTTCGTCGTGTCCGACGGCACCGGCGACACCGGTGCGGCCGTCGCGAAGGCGGCACTCGCACAGTTCCAGGTGGAGACGAAGCTGCGCCGCTTCGGCGGGATCCGTCAGCCCTCGCTGGCGCGGCGCGTCGTCGCCGAGGCCGAGCGGGTCGACGCCCTGGTGCTCTTCACGCTCGTGGATCACGGCGTGGCGCGCGCCCTGCTCGAGGAAGCCGGCACGCGCGGCGTGCCCGCCTACGACGTGTTGGGCGGCATGATCGCGAAGCTCTCGGAGCACCTGAAGGCCGAGTCGCGGGCCCAGCCGGGCCTGCTGCACGGCTTCTCCGACGACTACTTCCGGCGCATCGAGGCCGTCGAATTCGCCGTGCGTCACGACGACGGCGCCAACCTCCACACGCTGCACCGCGCCGACATCGTCCTCACCGGCGTGTCGCGCACATCGAAGACCCCGCTCTCGATGTACCTCGCCCAGCGCGGCTACAAGACGGGGAACGTCCCGATCGTGCCGGGTATCGAGCCGCCCGCGGCTCTGCTCGAGATGGACCCGAAGAAGGTCTTCGCGCTGACGGTCGACCCTTCGATGCTGCTCACGATCCGCCAGGCCAGGGTGCGCGGACTCGGCGCGCCGCCCTACACGACCTACGCCGACCCGGAAGCGCTGATCGAGGAGATCCGCCGCGCGCGCCGGATCTATCGCGAGCGGGGCTGGCAGGTGATCGACATCAGCGGACGCGCCGCCGAGGAGAACGCCGCGCGGATCCTGCGCCTCGTCGAGGCAGACTGAGCCGGAGCGGGCCTCACCCCATCTCGGGACAGCGCGCCAGGAACGACGCCGGCGCCACGACCTCGGCGCCGCGGTGTCGCGCGCGGTTGGCGAGCTTGCGATCGGCGGTGACGACGGTGACCTGCTCGGCGCCACGCTCGCGGAGGCGCCGGATCAGCCAGTCGTCGGCGCTCGGCGCGAAGACCGACTTCACGCGGCCGGACGGCGCATCGCCATGCGGGGTGGCGCCGTCGAAGACGACCCAGATCTCCGCGTCGCTCTCCTCGAAGGCCTCGATGCGCCCGAGCAGCTCGGTGCGGAAGCGCGAGCTCCACCAGCCCTCGCGCTCGCGACCGGCCAGCAGGCCGACGTTGAGCACGTTGTAGCCGTCGACGAGGAAGATGCGCGGCGCGGGACGGTCGGACTCCACGGGCGGAGGGTACAGAGCCGGGCCGACGTTCGGCCCGGATGCCGGCTCGGTGAGCGTGGCGGCGACGCCGAGCCCGCCTCCCATGAACAGGGCGATCGTCGCCAACGCCTCGACCATCCCCCGCCAGAAACCCTTCGGACCCCTCGCACGACCCTGCTCCCGACCCTTCGCACGACTCGCAAGACCCATCGGACGCCTCCTTCGCAGCCGCCAGCTGGCGACGGGAGGAAGGCTCGCAGGGCCGCGTGACCGATCCGGTCACGGCGCCGGGCGCCCGGTCCTTGCCGCGACCGGGTCACTGCCCTACCTGACCCGACATGACCCGGTCCCCGGTCAAGGTTGCGCTCGTCCAGATGCAGATCGCCGAAGATCCGGCGACGAATCTCGCCCGGGCGCTCGAACGCCTCGACGCCGCCGCCGAGCGCGGCGCGCGCGTCGCCTGCCTGCCCGAGCTCTTCCGCTCCCGCTATTTCTGCCAGAGCGAGGATCCCGCCCACTTCGACCTCGCCGAGCCGATCCCGGGCGAGAGCACGGAGGCGCTCGCGAAGCTCGCCGCCGAGCGCGAGATGGCGATCGTCGCGCCGCTCTTCGAGAAGCGCGCCGAGGGCGTCTACCACAACAGCGCCGTGGTGATCGACGCCGACGGCCAATCGCTCGGCGTGTATCGCAAGATGCACATCCCCGACGACCCGCTCTACTACGAGAAGTTCTACTTCACGCCGGGCGATCGCGGCTTCTCCGCGTTCGCCGCGCGGCCGGCGAAGCTCGGCGCGCTGGTGTGCTGGGACCAGTGGTTCCCCGAAGCCGCGCGCCTCACCGCGCTCGCCGGCGCGCAGATCCTCTTCTACCCGACGGCGATCGGCTGGCAGTTCGACGAGGGCGAGGACATGGACGCCGCCCAACACGACGCCTGGGAGACGGTGCAGCGCGGCCACGCGATCGCCAACGGCGTGTTCGTCGCCGCGGTGAACCGCGTCGGGCGCGAGGGCGAAATCCGCTTCTGGGGCCGCTCGTTCCTCGCCGACCCCTTCGGCCGCGTGCTGGCGCGCGCGTCGTCGGACGACGAGGAGACGCTCGTCGTCGACTGCGACCTCGGCGTCATCGAAGAGACGCGCCGCAACTGGCCCTTCCTGCGCGATCGTCGCATCGACTCCTACGACGAGATCACGAAGCGGTTCCGGGACTAGCAGGCCGGCCTCTGCAGGAGGCCGGCGCGCAGCGAGGCGAAGCCGAGCGAAGTCGAAAGGCAGGACATGCGCTGGCCCGCAGAATGGGAACCCCACCGCGCCACCTGGCTCGCCTGGCCCCACAACCCGGACACCTGGCCGGGACATCTCGAAGCCGCGCGCTCCGAGTACGTCGAGATCGTCCGCGCGCTCCAGGGACGCGAAGCGATCGAGCTCGTCGTGGCGGACGAAGCGGCCGAGGCGTCGGTGCGGGCGACGCTCGCGGGCGCCGGCGTCGACTCCGACGCGGGCATCCGCTTCCACGCCTTCCCCACCAACGACGTCTGGCTGCGCGACTCGGGTCCGATCTTCGTCGAGGACGCCGGGAAGCTCGTCGCGCTCGACTTCGGCTTCGACTCCTGGGGTGGGAAGTACCCGCCCTGGGACCTCGACGCCGCGCTCGGCGCGCGGATCTCCGCAGCCGCGGGCGCCCCGACGCGCGAGCCGGGCTTCGTCCTCGAGGGCGGTGGCATCGATGGCGACGGGGACGGGACGATCCTCACGACCGAGTCGTGCCTGCTGAACCCGAACCGCGAGCGTCCCCCGCGCACGCGCGACCAGATGGAGGCGCGGCTCGCCGAGTGGCTCGGGGCGCGAAGCGTGGTCTGGCTCGCCGAGGGGATCGCGGGCGACGATACGGACGGCCACATCGACGACTGCGCCCGCTTCGTCGCGCCCGGCGTCGTGGTGGCGGCGCGTGCCGAAACCGGCCCGGACGCGGCGCTCCTCGCCGAGAATCGCAGCCGACTCGAGGAGGCCGGGCTCGAGGTCCACGACCTGCCGATGCCGCCGCCCCACCGGATCGACGGCCAGTGGTGTCCGGCCAGCTACGCGAACTTCTACCTGGCAAACGGCGTTGTGCTGGTCCCCGTGTTCGGCGCGGCGACGGATGCCCGCGCGCTCGATGTGCTGCGCGATCTCCTGCCCGAACGCGAGGTGGTCCCGGTGGCGTGCCGGACCCTCGTCCTCGGTCTCGGCGCGATCCACTGCCTCTCGCAGCAGGAGCCGGCGCTCGACGGCGATCCGCGCTGAAGTCTGCTCGCCACCGCTCGGTTCCACACGCTGATCGCTTTCGAAACCCCACGTAATTCGTTATTACCGATGCGCCCCGCGGGCCTGTGAAGGCCCCAACCCCTGACGTCTCCTCCACCGCCAATTCTGATGCGGTGGCGAGCCGCCCATCTTCCGAGGTTGCTTTCTGGTGGAAGTCATCCGTCACGACATCGTCATCGTCGGCGGCGGCGCCGCGGGTATCCGCGCCGCCATCGCTGCGGTGGAGGCGAACCCCGACGCGTCGGTCGCCATGGTCTCGAAGGTCTATCCGATGCGGAGCCACACCGTGTCCGCCGAGGGCGGCGCGGCCGCCGTCGCGCGCGACGACGACTCGCTCGAGTCGCACGGCTTCGACACGGTCAAGGGCTCCGACTTCCTCGGCGACCAGGACGTCATCCAGTACTTCGTCGAGGAGGCGCCGAAGGAGCTGACGCGCCTCGAGCACTGGGGCTGCCCGTGGAGCCGCAACGACGACGGCACCGTCGCGACGCGCGCCTTCGGCGGCATGACGACGAAGCGCACGTGGTACGCCACCGACAAGGTCGGCTTCCACATGCTCCACTCGCTCTTCCAGCACTCGATGCGTTTCGACAACATCGTCCGCTACGACGAGCAGTTCGTGACGAAGCTGATCGTCGACGGCGGCGCCGTGCGCGGCGTCGCGTCGCTCGACATCCGCGAGGGCACGATGCGCGCGATCCTCGGACGCGCGGTGATCCTCGCCACCGGCGGCGGCGGCAAGATCTTCCCCTTCACCACGAACGGCAACATCAAGACCGCCGACGGCATGGCGCTCGCCTACAAGGAAGGCGTCGCGCTCAAGGACATGGAGTTCGTCCAGTACCACCCGACGGGCCTGCCGGGCACCGGCATCCTGATCACCGAGGCGACGCGCGGCGAGGGCGGTCACCTGAAGAACTCCGAAGGCGAGCGCTTCCTGGTGGAGCGCGACTACGGCGTCGGCACCAAGGCCGAGCTCGGTCCG
This sequence comes from Deltaproteobacteria bacterium, assembly GCA_024638705.1. Taxonomy (GTDB): domain Bacteria; phylum Myxococcota_A; class UBA9160; order UBA9160; family SMWR01; genus JAHEJV01. The sequence continues at coordinate 30,231 of JAHEJV010000010.1, forward strand.
CGCGACATGATCTCGCGCGCGATCGTGCAGGAGATCGAGGCCGGTCGCGGGCTCGAGGGCCCGTACGGGCAGTACGTCCATCTCGACCTCACCCATCTCGGCGAAGAGGCGATCAACAAGAAGCTGCCGATGGTGCGCGAGCTGTCGAAGATCTACGTCGGCGTCGACCCGGTCTTCGAGCCGATCCCGATCCGCCCGGTGCTGCACTACATGATGGGCGGCGTCGACACCGACATCGACGGCGCCACCACGCTGCCTGGCCTCTACGCCGCCGGGGAGGTGGCCTGCGTGTCGCTCAACGGCGCGAACCGGCTCGGCTCGAACTCGCTCACCGAGTGCCTGGTGTTCGGCGCGCGCGCCGGCCAGCAGGCGGTCGCGTTCGCGAAGGGCAGCGACGACGGCAACGAGGCCGCCTACGTCGCCCAGGCCGAGGAAGAGGCCGCGCGCATCGAAGCCGCGCGCGCCGCCACCGGCGGCAGCGAGAAGATCGCGCAGATCCGGCGCGAGATGCACGACACGATGGAGTCGGGCTGCGGCGTGTATCGCCAGCAGGACACGATGGACGCGACGGTCGGCGCACTCGCTCAGCTACGCCAGCGCATGAGCGACGTGAAGCTCGAGGACGACAGCAAGGTGTTCAACACCGAGCTCACCTCGGCGCTCGAGCTCGACAACATGCTGATGGTCGCCGAGTCGCTCGCGGTCTCGGCGGCGCATCGCAAGGAGAGCCGCGGGGCGCACACGCGACGCGACGCGAAGACCCGCGACGACCAGAACTTCCTGTATCACACGCTCTGCTACCACGACGCCGCCGCGCCCCGCCTCGACAAGAAGGACGTGACGCTCGGAACGTGGATTCCGGAAGAGCGGAAGTACTAGGCCGAGAAGAGAAGAGGTTCCCCCTTTGAGCGAAGAGAAGAAGACCTTCGTCGTCACCCGCTTCGATCCCGACAAGGACGAGGCGCCGCGACAGGAGAGTTACGAGGTGCCGGTCCAGCCCGACTGGAAGGTCCTCGACGGCCTCAACTACATCAAGGACGAGATCGACGGCACGCTCTCGCACCGCTGGTCGTGCCGGATGGCCGTCTGCGGCAGCTGCGGGATGATGGTGAACGGCAAGCCCTCGCTCACCTGCAAGGACCCGCTGTCGAGCTACGGCGACACCGTCGAAGTGGCGCCGCTCTCGAACTTCCCCGTCGTCCGCGACCTCGTGATCGAGATGGACGGCTTCATGGAGAAGTTCAAGGCGGTGAAGCCCTGGATCATGACCGCGAAGGAGAAGGCGGTCGAAGAGGGCACGAACCGCCAGTCGCCCGAAGAGCTCGAGTACTTCAAGCAGTTCAGCCTGTGCATCAACTGCATGCTCTGTTATTCGGCCTGCCCCGTCGTCGGCAACGAGCCCGAATTCCTCGGGCCGGCCGCCATCGCGCTGGGCCACCGCTACAACATGGACTCGCGCGACGAGGGCCAGGCGGAGCGCAACGAGATCTTCCGCGGCGAGGGCACGGTGTTCGCCTGCTCCTACGCCAACGAGTGCTCCGAGGTCTGCCCGAAGCACGTCGACCCGGCGGCAGCGGTCAACCAGAGCAAGATCAACGCGGTGATCGACTGGGCGACCAGCTTCGTCGTGCCGCGAGGGCAAGCTTCGCTCAGCGAGCCGCAGGCGAGCCAAGACCAAAAGACGGGAGCGAAGTAATGGCGCGAGCTGCACACCCCGGAGCGATGTCGCCGAGCCAGCCGGGTCGCACCCGGACGGCGCCGCCGTCGATGCCGCCCCAGTTCCCGACCTCGGGCCGCTATCTCTCCTACACGCTCTTCGGCCTCACCGGCATCCTCTACCTGGCCGCCGGCTTCGTCGCGCTGCGCGTCGTCTGGGCGCTCGGCGACGGCCCGGTGGCCTGGCAGGGCATCCAGCAGCAACTCGCCCATCCGGCCTACGTGCTCTTCCACCTCGTCTGCCTGGCGGCGGTGATCTTCGTGGGCGTGCGCTTCTTCAGCCTCTTCCCGAAGGCGCAGCCGGCGAAGATCGGTCCGGCGAAGCCGCCGCCGGCGCCCGTGCTGACGGCGATGCTCTACGCCGCGTGGATCGGTGTCGCGGGCGGGCTCGCGCTCGTCCTCGCCGGGGGGATCTTCTGATGAAGCACCTGCTGCTCAAGCTGGAACCGGTGATCTGGCTGCTCTTCGGCCAGGGCATCATGATCGGCACGATGCTGCTCACCGCGTGGCTCGCGG
>JAHEJV010000179.1 GCA_024638705.1 Deltaproteobacteria bacterium
CCACCGGAAGCGCACGGACGCGAATCGCGTCGACCCAGCGCGCGAGTCGCACCGCGAGCCAGCCGTCGAGTCGGCTCATCACGGCGCTCTTCCCCCCTTGGGCGCCGCCCCGAAAGGCGCCACCGACCGGGTTCTACCACCGAACGGCCCAACCCTCCACGATCGGACGGCTTGGGTCTAGAATGGACGGCAGCGAAACGCCTGCCTCCGAGGGGACCCCGATGACGAGAATCCGATTCTTCCTGGCACTGGCCTCGATCGTTTCCCTTGCCCTGCCCGCCTTCGCCGGACTCTGGGACGACGTGAAGGCCGGTGTGCAATCGGCGCGCGAGATCGTCGACGACGTCGGCGCGACGCAAGACGAGGCGAAGGAGGCCGTCGGGGACGCCAAGGGCATCGCCGAGGAGACCTCCGAGGACATCGGCTCCGCCGTGCCCGAGAGCGAAGCGAAGTCGGGCCCGCCACCGCCGCCGAGTGCGAAGGCCCCGCCGCCGCCGAGTGCGCGCACCTGGCAGATCGACCTCGGGGGCGGCGAGACGCGCACGGTCGCCCAGAACGAGCTCGCGCAGATGATCGCGAGCGGCGAGGTCGGCGCCGACACCTTCGTGTGGACCGACGAACTCGGCGATTGGACCGCTGCAGGGAAGGTCCCGGCGCTGAGCGCCTATTTCACGAAGTAGGCCTGCGACGGGAGAAGGCGCGCGGGCTCGTCAGTCGCAAAGCCGCAGAACGAAGACTGCCGGGACGTCCGCCGCGGCACCCCGGACGACGTGGATCGCGCACGGACGAAAGTCCGTTCAGGACCCCTCGACGCCCTGGGACGGCTTCGTCCCCTCGAGGCGCGCACGCACTTCTTCGTCGTCCGGGTCGATCTCCGCCGCCTGCCGGTAGGCGTCGAGCGCTCCCCTTCCGTCACCGAGCCGTTCGCGAATCGAACCGATGTTGAGCCAGGCGGAGCTGTTGGGATGGAGCGCGATGCTGCGCTCCAACGAGGCGAGTGCGCTATCGAAATCTCCCTCGCGCGCATGCAGCGATGCGATTTCCGTGTGGATGTCTGCGCTGTCCCTTCCGATCCAGGCGAGGAGCGCTGCGGAGCGTTCGAGCCGTGGGAGGTCGCCGTTCGCGATCGAGCGTTCGACGCCGAAATGATTCGCGAGCGTGCCGAACGCCATGACCGCGACGCCGACGGTGCCGGATGCCCAGATGCCGGTCCGCAGCCACGATCGCGATGGTGCCGGCGCGCGATCCTCCGGCTCGGCCGGTCGCAGGAGGATCTTCGCGACCGGCCCACTGCGCAGCTTCCAGATGGCGCTGTCGAGAAGCACGTGATGGAGATTGAGCGCGCCGGCGAGCATGAGGAAGAGGCCCGCATCGAAGGGGACCGTGCCCAGTGCGCTCGGGGCGAGCAGGAGCGCGGGAAATCCGTAGACGGCAGTTCCCGCGAGGAGCGCCTTGCCGAGGAAGCGGGGTGTTCCGAGCGACGCCTCGCGCCGCTGCGCGTAGTAGTTCGTGATCCACAGGTATTGAACTGCATGCACCTGGGTGATCCAGACGAACGTGTAGGTGTAGTGCGCGGGGTCGAACGGGAAGATCCCGGTGGGGTCGAGCAGGAAGTAGATCAGGATGGGGACCGCGTACCAGAGCGCCTGGACCAGCATCAGTGCCAGGGCGGGAGCGATCTCCCGCCAGCCGGCGACGCGGCGAAGCCGAGATACGGCCTCGGTCGTGCAGAACACGTAGGCGATGCCGAGCAGGGCGATGATCGTCCAGACGAACCGTCTCGGGATGCCAAGAGAGAGGAAGCCATAGGCGCCCGCGATCTCGAGGGGCGCGTAGTACTCCGACAGCACCTCGCCGTGGAGCGCGACCAGCGTGATGAGGTAGCTCGAGATGAAACTGCCGTGGATCAAGCGCTTGGTGAACGGATCGATCGCGATGCCGCTGCGCCGCAGGAAGACGATCGCGATTCCGTAGTTCTGACCCGTGAAGTGCCAGGGAACGACCGTGAGGTAGATCGTGATCATCACCGATCCGATGATCGGGAGATAGAGCCCTGCGAAGTACGCGGCTCCGATCACCGCAGTGATGTAGAGCGCGAAGACACGGTAGGCGCGTCGATCTTCCGGTCGCTCATAGACTCGAAGCAGCGTGGCGCCCACGTGTGGTGTGTTGAAGGCGAGGACCACGAGCGGCATCAAGCTCATCGGGATCCAGCTCTCCACCTGCTGGCCTGCCGTCAGCAGCAGCGCGAAGAGCGGCAGATAGATCAGGCCTCCGCCGAACAACAGATCAGGGACAGGACCGAAGAGCCATCGCCCAGCGACAGGGCGCGCTTCGTCCTTGCCTGCAGAAACCGCGGTTTCGGGTTCAGAGCCCATTCTCACTACGAATAGCGAATCCCGTCGAGGGGTTGCCCCGCGAGCGCCCATCGCGCCTCCGATGCTCGGGAAGCCGGGTCCCCCGGGGCTTCTTCTGGCCACGCTGCGAGCGCCGGTCCCGAGCTTCGCCCGCGTCCGGTTGCTCTCGCCTCGCGAAGGCAGGGAAGAGCCGCGAATCGCGTCGAATCGGATCTGGTCGGGACGATCAGGGTTGCGCCGGCTCGAGTACCAGTCCCGAGAGCCCGCGCACGTTGCTCGAGTGCATCCGCTCGATGCCGTCGGCGGGGATCTCGTAGTCGGGGAAGCGGGCGAGCAGCTCTTCGATCGCGATGCGGCTCTCGAGGCGGGCGAGCGAGGCGCCGAGGCAGAGGTGGCGTCCGTAGCCGAGGCCGAGGTGGACGTCGATCTCGCGGCGCACGTCGAAGCGATCGGGAGAGGCATACTTGCGCTCGTCGCGGCCGGACGCTCCGTTGATCAGCAACACGCGGGAGTGTTTCGGCACCACCTGGCCGTGCAGCTCGACGTCGCGCGTCGTGACGCGGCCCTGGTATTGCGAGGGCGGGTCGAAGCGCAGCAGCTCTTCGACGGCGTTGCGCGCGAGCGCGGGGTCGGCGTTCAGCAGCGCGCGCTCGTCCGGGTTGCGCCACAGCTCGTAGTAGGCGGTGGCCAGGAGCTTCGTCACCGTCTCGTTGCCCGCCGTGGCGAGCAGGATCAGGAACTGACGGATGTCCGCGTCCGACAGCCGCGACACCGTGCCGTCCTCGTCTGCCCATTCCACCTGGGTGAGCAGCGTCATCATGTCGTCGCGCGGCCTCGCGCGACGCAGGGCGACCTGCTCGTCGAAGTAGGCGAGCACTTCCTGCTGCTTCGCGATCGTCTCGGGAGGCGGCAGCGGGCTGCCCGGGTCGCGGTGGAGCATCGCGTTGCTGCCCTCCTGCACCCAGCGCCGGTCGGCTTCGGGGATGCCGAGCATCTCGCTGATCACGTCCATCGGCAGCCGCGCGGTGAACTCCTTCACGACGTCGAAGCGATCGCGCCCGACGAGCGGGTCGAGATGTCCGGCGGCGATCGCGCGGATGCGCGATTCGAGCTCCGAGATGCGCCGCGGCGTGAACGCCTTGCTGACGAGACCGCGATAGCGGTTGTGCGCGGGCGGGTCCATCCAGATCATCAGGCCGGAATCCGGATGGGGCTGGTCCATGAACTCGAGGCTCGTCGCCCAGGTGCTGGTGTAGGCGTCCCTGTCGACGAAGGCGGCGAGGTTGTCGGCGAAGCGCGTCAGCGCGTAGAAGTCGAGCGCCTCGTTGTAGTAGAGCGGCGCCTCGTCGCGCATGCGCGCGTAGGTGGGGTAGGGGTCCTCGTCGATCTCGTAGGAGTAGGGGTCGTAGGTGACCGCGGCGTCCGCCATCTCCTCAGCCCTGCGGCGGGACTGCGATGATCTTCGTCTCCAGGTACTCCTCGAAGCCCATCACGCCGTTCTCGCGGCCGACGCCGCTCTGCTTGTAGCCGCCGAAGGGCGTGTCGGCGTGGAACCACATGTGGCCGTTCACCGAGATCGTGCCGGTGCGGACGCGCCGCGCGACCGAGAGTGCGCGGTCGAGGCTCGCCGAGTGCACGGCGCCGGAGAGACCGTACATCGAGTCGTTGGCGATGCGCACCGCGTCGTCGTCGTCGTCGAAGGGGATGACACAGAGCACCGGCCCGAAGATCTCCTCCTGGGCGATGGTGCTCTTCGGATCGACGTCGACGAAGAGCGTGGGCTCGACGAACCAGCCCTTGCGGTCGGGCTTGCCGCCGCCGACGAGCAGCTTCGCGCCCTCCTGCTTCCCCTTCTCGATGTACTCGAGCACGCGCTCCTGCTGGCGCTTCGACACCTGCGGACCCTGGAGATTCTGCGGCTCGGTCGGGTCGCCGTAGTTCCAGCTCTCGAAGGCGGTCTTCAAGAGTGCCACGCCCTCGTCGTAGCGCGACCGCGGCAGCAGCATGCGCGTGGTGATCGCGCAGCCCTGTCCGCCGTGGACGCAGGTCATGGCGCCGCTCGGCACGATCTTCGCGATGTCGGCGTCGTCGAGCAGGATGTTCGCGCTCTTCCCGCCGAGCTCGAGGAACACCTTCTTCAAGGTGGGCGCCGCGCACTCCATGATGCGGCGTCCGGTCGCGGTGCTGCCGGTGAAGGTGACGAGGTCGATGCGCGGGTCACTCGACAGGATCTCGCCGGTCAGGTGGTCCGCCGACGCGACGATGTTGATCACGCCCGGCGGGATGTCGGTGCGCTCGGCGATGATCTTTCCGAGATGCGTGGCCGACCACGGGGTGTCCGGCGCGGGCTTGAGCACGATCGTGCAGCCCGCCGCGAGCGCCGGCCCGATCTTCGCGATGTTGAGATAGAGCGGCACGTTCCACGGCGTGATCGCGCCGACGACGCCGACGGCCTCGCGCCGCAGGATCCGTCCGTGCATCGCGCCGGTGAACTCGATGTCGCTCATCCGCGTCTCGTACTCGTAGGAAGCGGCGAGGTCGGCCCAGTACTTCATCATCTCGATCGGGTTGTCGACGTGCATGAAGCCGGTGAGCGACACCGAAGCGCCGGCCTCGGCCACGACGATCGCGCGCAGCTGCTCCTTCTCGGCGAGCATCCCTTCGTAGAGCTGCTGGATGCACTTCGCGCGGAACGCGGCGTCGGTCGACCAGTCGCTCTCGTCGAAGGCGCGGCGCGCCGCGGCGACCCCGGCGAGCATGTCGTCCTTCGTCCCGTCGGCGACGGTGCCGATCACCTCCTCGGTGGCCGGGTTCACGTTCTCGAACGTGTTGCCGTTGCTCGCCGGGACGAGCTTCCCGTCGATCAGGTTGCGGGTTTCGGGCGCGAGTGTTTCGAGTGCCATGTGCGGCTCCTTGGGTCCTAGAGACGGGAAATCTGGCCGTCGATCGCGGAGATCGCCAAAGCCGACTAGAGACGGGAAATCTGTCCGCCGTCCACGTTGAGCACCTGACCGGTGATCCACGACGACGCGTCGGAGAGGAGGAAGAGGCAGGCGTTCACCATGTCTTCGGGTTGCCCCAGGCGCGACAGCGGAAGCTGCGCGACGAGCTGCCCGGCGTACTCGCCGGCGGTGTTCTTCAGCGCCTGGGTATCGGTCGGCCCGGGTGCGATCGCGTTCACGCGCACGCCGGCGTGGCCCATCTCGCGGGCGAGGCACTGGGTGATGCCGTTCATCGCGAGCTTCGCGAGGCCGTAGAAGCCGACGCCCATCCACGCCGCCGTCGACGACTGGTTGACGATCGCGGCGCCCGGGCGCTGCTTCATCGAGGGGAAGCAGGCGCGCGCGCAGAGCAGGGCGCCGTCCATGTTCACGTTCATGAAGCGCCGGTAGTAGTCCCAGTCGACGTTCACGAGCGAGTCGAGCTTCATGTCGCCGAAGATCGCGGCGTTGTTCACGAGGAAGTCGATGCCGCCGAAGGCGTCGATCGCCGCGTCGGCCATCGCCTTCGTCGACTCGGGCGAGCCGACGTCCACCTCGATGAACTTCGCTTCGGCGCCGCTCTGGCGGATCTCGTCGGCGACGCGCTCGCCGTTCTCCTTCTGGATCTCGGCGACCACGACCTTCGCGCCCTGGGCGGCGAGGCCCTTCGCATAACCCTCGCCGATGCCGCCTCCCGAACCGGTGACGATCGCGACCTTCCCTTCGATGCCATCGAGCTTCATTCCGAGAACTCCTTGCTGCGTCCGCCGGGCTGTACCTCGACGACGGTGGTGTACGACTCTTCGACCGGGGCCTCGACGGCGCGCAGGATCGCGCGCGCGCAGTGCTCCGAGGGCATTGCGTTCAGGTGACGCAGCACGCCCCAATACTTCCAGCTCTCGAGGATCGCGGGGAGGCGGTCCTTCGGCATGCTCGCGCCGAATTCGCTCCACGTCGGCCCGACGCGGACGAGGATCGAGCGCACGCCGGTGCCCTCGGTCTCCATCTCGAGCACGCGGGCGAAGGTCTCGAGGCCGTTCTTCGCCGCGCCGTAGGCGCCCTGGTAGGTGCGCGGACGCTGGGCGGCGTCGCTTCCGACGAAGATCACGTCGCCGACACGGCGCGCGATCATCCCGGGCACGACTTCGCGCGTCATGTACATCGCGCCGAGCAGGTTCACCTCGACGTCGCGGCGCAGCTCCTCGGCGGTCGCCTGGTCGACGCGCGCCGAGAGGTTGTGGCCCGCGTTGTTCACGAGCAGGTTCGGCGGGCCGAGCGCCCGCTCCGCCTCCGCGCAGAACGCCGCGCACGATTCGGGGTCGGCGACGTCGAGCGCGTGGGCGAACACCCGGCCGCCCTCGGCCTCCACCTGCTTCGCCACCTCTTCGAGGCGCGCGACGCGGCGCGCGCCGAGCGCGACGCGAGCGCCCTGGCGGCCTAGCAGCACCGCCGTGGCGGCGCCGATGCCGGAGGAGGCGCCGGTGACGAGGGCGATCCGGGGGGTGTCGCTCACAGCCAGGCAGCCTACGCCATTTACATAACAGTTGCAATGTAATCGCGATCGCCTGCGGCCTGCCAGGGAGGCGAGGGAGGAACCTCATGGCGTCGTGCGCCGACTGCATCGCATCGGCGAATCAGGGCGAGCCGATGTCGGCGAACCGGGGGGGCGCTCCCCGTCGGCGGCCTCGTCTCGCGGCGGATGGCGCGACTCGGCGGCGTCGGAGACACGTGCCACCGCTGACAGATCCAGGCGGCCGCGTGTAGGATTCCCGGGCCTCGAAGGACGTCCGCAAGCATGTCGCGAAGCCGCCTCAACCTCCTGCTCGCCTTTCTCGTCGTCTTCGTCGGGTTCGGTTCCGCGTGCTCCACCGGCGCCGGGCGTTATGCCGGCACGCTCCCGAACTCGCGCTTCTTCGAGATGCAGCGCTTCTACGTGCAGAAGGCGCCCCAAGACGAGCGCGGCATCCACGTGATGATCCGCGACGAGCTCCGACGGATCGGGCTCCGCGCCGACGCGGGGGAGGGCGAGCCGAAGGGAAGCTACGACGCCGTCATCACCTACGCCGACCGCTGGTCCTGGGATCTCTCGACCTACTGCAGCCAGCTCACGCTCTACGTGCGCGACACGCGCACCGGCTTCATCACCGCGACCGGTTGGTCCTACCGTCCGTCGATCGCGCGCAAGACGGCCGCCGGCCATGCGCGCGTGATCGTCTCCGAATGGTTCGGGTCGCCGCGGTGAGGGGCGTGCGGCTGCCCGTCGCGGTGAGGGGAGTTCGCCTGCCCGTCGCGCTCGTGGCGACGTTGCTGCTCGCCGGTTGCAGCACCACGCCGCGATCGAAGGAGATGCGCGTCGCGGTGAGCCTTCCGCGCACCCATCCGCACCCGCTGCTGGTGCACGTCGAAGGTGGTGGACGGGCCGATTGGCAGGTGCACGACTACCCCTTCCAGCTCGCCGTCGCGCAGTCGCTCGTAAGCGCGAAGGCATTCAGCTCGGTCGTGAAGCAGGGCGACACCGGCTATCGGCTCGACGTCGTGCTCGGCGATCTGCGACAGCCCATCGGCGGACTCAACGAGCCGACGCAGATGACCGTCCTTTGGAGTCTCTCGAGTCTCGAGACCGGGGAGACCGTCTGGCAGGAGCTCGTCGCGTCGACCGGGCACAGCACGAACTTCTTCGGCGCGTGGCGCATCCGCAACGCGGCCGAGGAAGCCGCGCGCGAGAACATCCGTCAGGCGATCGAGCGGCTCGCGGAGGCCGATCTGCCGCGCGAGCACGGGGCGCGCTGAGCGCGCAACCGTCCGAGACGCGCGGGGGAAACCGCGGAGGATCTTGCGTGGTGTCCGCGAAGACGATCTGGCTGGTGCGCCGGGGTTTCTGCCATGATTCCCCGATGCGAACGGCTCTCGTCGGCCTGTTGCTGGCCGCTTCGGTCGGCTGCGCCACCGTCGAACCGCGGACGCGGGTCTATTCGGCCCCCGAGTCCGATGCGGTCCCGTTCCGTGTGTTCGTGACCGCGAACGAGAGTCGCCGGGAAGTGGAGGCAGCGCTTCGCGAGGCCGGGTTCGCCGTCGCCCCCGATCTGGCTTCGGCAGATGGCGTTCTCCGGGTGAAAGTCGGTTCTCGTCGGCTCAGTGGTCGGTGCTACGTCCGCAACGTCCACTTCGACCTTCGGGAGAAGGGCCGCAAGCTCGTCGCCATGAAGGCGCGCGGCCCGATGGCGCCATGTTCGGAGCCGACTGTTCTCGATACGATGAGCAGCGAGCTGGCGCGGATCCTGCCCGTCGCTCCGTAGGGCCGATGCCCGTCCAGACCGCGCCTTGGCACGCGGCGGACCCGAATCTGGTAGAACGGCCTCGATGAGAACCGTCCACGGCACCTGGGCGCATGGCTTCGAGCCGGTGCGTGAGGCGTTCGCGCGCAACCTCGTCGAAGAGGAAATGGGCGCGGGCTGCGTCGTCTATCAGGACGGGAAGAAGGTCGTCGAACTCTTCGGCGGCTGGGCCGACCGCGAGAGCGAACGCCCGTGGCAGCGCGATACGCCGGCGCTCGTCTTCTCCTCGACGAAGGGGCTCACCGCCGCGCTCGTCCATCGTCTCGCCGAACGCGGCGATCTCGATCTCGACGCGCCGGTCGCGCGCTACTGGCCCGAGTTCGCCGCGAACGGGAAGGACGCCATCTCCGTCCGCGATGTGATGACGCATCGGGCGGGACTCGCCGCCGTCGACGGCGACCTCACCCTCGACGAAGTGCTGGCCTGGGAACCGGTGTGCGACGCGATCGCCGCCCAGCCGCCGAACTGGGAGCCCGGCACGAAACACGGCTATCACGCGCGCACCTTCGGCTGGATCCTCGGCGAGGTGGTGCGCCGCGTGACGGGCCAGTCGTTCGGTGCGCACTTCGCGGAGGTGGCCGCCGCCCCGCTCGGACTCGACTTCTGGATCGGCCTGCCCGAGGCGATCGAGCCGCGCGTTGCGAAGCTCTACCCCGCGCCCGAGCCGA
>JAHEJV010000503.1 GCA_024638705.1 Deltaproteobacteria bacterium
CGGCCGCGCCGGGCGCCGAGATCGAGGCCCGCGTCGAGGTGCGCACGGCGCGCGGACGCGTCGTCCCGTTCACCGTGCGGACCGTCGCGAGCGCAGCCGGCTCCTACCACCTGCGGCTCCCCTACGCGACGCGCGGTGCGCCCTCCGGCGTGCGCATTGCCGCGGCCTACGCGTTGCGCTGCGGCGCGAGCCGGGTCTCGCTCGCCGTCGACGAGGCAGCAGTGCAGCGCGGCCTCGAGATCGTCGGTCCCGCACTCTGCGCGGGAACGCTCACGCCGTCGCGCGCACCGGCCGATGAGGAAGGGGAATCCGAGGAGAAGTCATGACCCGCGACCATGAACCCGTGGAGTGCCTCGTCGTCGGGGGCGGGCCCGGCGGTTACCACGCCGCGATCCGCGCCAGCCAGCTCGGGCTGCGCGCCGTCGTGGTCGAGCGCGAACACCTCGGCGGGATCTGCCTGAACTGGGGCTGCATCCCGACGAAGGCGCTGCTGCGCGCCGCGGAGCTGAAGCACGCGATCGAGCACGCGGCGGATTTCGGCTTGGAAGTCGGGCCGGTTCGCGTCGACTTCACGAAGCTGGTCGAACGTTCGCGCCGGGTGGCGAAGCGCCTGAATGCGGGCGTGAAACACCTCCTGAAGAAGAACGGCGTCGAGGTGATCGAGGGGCACGCGCGCCTCGCCGGGGCGGGGCGGGTCGAGGTCGCGACTTCGGAGGGGACGGTCGCCCTGCACGCGCGCCACATCGTGCTGGCGACCGGCGCCCGCGCGCGCGCGCTTCCCGGCCTCGAGCCGGATGGCGATCGCATCTGGAGCTATCGCGAGGCGATGGTGCCGAGGGCCGTGCCGCGCTCGCTCCTGATCGTCGGCTCGGGCGCGATCGGCATCGAGTTCGCGAGCTTCTATCGCGACCTCGGCGTCGACGTCACCGTGCTCGAAGTGCTGCCGCACATCCTTCCCGCCGAGGACCGCGAGATCTCGGTCATGGCGCGCAAGGCGTTCGAGCGTCGCGGCATGACGATCCACACGGGCGCGAAGCTCGAGAAGGTGACCCCGGACGCCCACGGCGTCGTGGCGGACGTCGAGCTCGCCGACGGCGGATCGGCCCAGATCGAAGCCGAGCGCGTGATCCTCGCGGTCGGCATCACCGGCAACACGGAAGACCTCGGCCTCGACACGACTGCAGTGCGGGTCGAGCGCGGGCACGTCGTGGTGGACGAGTGGTGTCGCACCGACGAGCCGGGCGTCCATGCGATCGGCGATCTCGCCGGTCCGCCCTATCTCGCGCACAAGGCGAATCACGAGGGGATTCTCGTCGCCGAGCGCATCGCGCAGCACCCGGGCGCGCATCCGCTCGACCCGACGCACATCCCGGGCTGCACCTACTCGCGGCCCCAGATCGCGAGCGTCGGATACACGGAAGCCGCGGCGCAGGAGGCGGGCTACCGCGTGCGCGTCGGTCGCTTCCCGCTAAAGGGAAACGGCAAGGCGATCGCGATCGGCGAGGCCGACGGTCTGGTGAAGACGGTCTTCGACGAGGCGACCGGCGAGCTGCTCGGCGCCCACCTGATCGGCCCGGAAGTGACCGAGCTGATCCAGGGCTTCACGATCGCGCGGACGCTCGAGACGACCGAAGCCGAGCTGATGGCGACGATCTTCCCGCACCCGACGATCTCGGAGGCGATGCACGAGTCGGTGCTCGCCGCCTTCGGGCGCGCCATCCACGTCTAGGCGGCCGGCGTCGCCGCCAGACTCACTTCTCCTCGACGGAGATCGCGATCTCGGTCTGGCCGGACTCCTCGTTCGCTTTCGCGCGGATCTCGGACAGGCGACCGTTCTTGCTCGCATCCACGCCGTACTCGTAGACCACATCGACCGACCAACCCCGCTCGGCGAGCTGGTCGCGATAGTGATCGACGATGTCGGCGACCTCGTCGTCGGAGATGAAGGTGGCGAACACGCCCAGTCCCGGGGACTGAAACGAAGGTCCGTTCTGGGCGCCCGGATAGGTGGGAACATCCGCGGGGAAGCCGGGCGGGAGCGCGTCGTCGCTGAAGATCAGCTCCTCGTCTGCCGAAAGCCCCTCTTCGTCCGACGCACGCTCCTCGGCCACGGGAGACTCCGCAGCGGGCTCGGGCTCCGGCGCGGTGCTCTCCTCGCCACTGCAGTGGATCCACGCCAGCGAGAGGACGGCGATGAAAGCGATCGGGAGGGCGGAACGGGAGCGGGTTCGTGTACGCATGGACCTCTCTCCTGTGGAATGGCCGCAGATCCTAACCCGGTGCGGGGCCGCCTGCCTCCTCGCTCGGCGCCGGTGGCAGCGCCAGGGAGGGGTCGAACCAGGTCAGGATCGCCGGGTTCTCGTCGCGCGGGTAGGCGTGGGAGAGGTCGGCGATCTCGCGGTAGGTGAGATCGGCGCCGGCCTTCTCCAGCTCCGCGGCGGCGGCGCGCGCGAGGTCGACGGGGAACATCCAATCGAGCGCGCCGTGCACGAGGTAGATACGGCGTCCCGCCGCGCGTTCCAGG
>JAHEJV010000504.1 GCA_024638705.1 Deltaproteobacteria bacterium
ACTCTTCCCCGCGCCGATCTCGGCGAAGGCCGTGTCGAGCTCGGCGATCGTGTCGATCGAGAGCGTGTTGCGCTTTTCAGGACGAGCGAGGGTGACGTGGGTGTACGCGTCTCGCGTCCGCACCCGGAGGTTCTGGTATTCCATGCGCCCCTCCGTCGCGTCGCCGACTAACGCCCGCTGCCCGTCGGGATGTCCTGGAACGCCTGGTCCTTGTCGACGCGGATCTCGCCCGGCAGACCGAGCACGCGCTCGGCCACGATGTTGCGCAGGATCTCGTCGGTGCCGCCCGCGAGGCGCAGCCCCGGCGAACCGAGCCAGGAAGCCTGGAAGGCGCCGGAGAGCGGTGCGTCCGCGCCGGTGGCCGCCCCGGCGACGCCGAGCAGCTCCATCGCGAAGGCCGCCATCTCCTGACGCAGCGGCGCGCCGACCATCTTCCCGATCGAGTTCTCGGGTCCGGGCGTCTGGCCGCGCGAGAGCGAGGTCTGCGCGCGGTAGCCGGTGTACTCGAGTCCCTTGAGCTTCCAGTAGAAATCGGCGATGCGGTCGCGCACCGCGGACTCCTCGATCGCAGGCCGCCCACGCCACTCGGTCTCGCGCGCGATGCGCAGGAGATCGCTGATTCCGACGCCCATGCCGCCGCCGCTGCCGATCGAGGCGCGCTCGTTCATCAGCGTCGTGATCGCGCCGCGCCAGCCGTCGTTCACGGCGCCGACCCGGAGGCTGTCGGGAATGCGCACGTCGGTGAAGAAGACCTCGTTGAAGTCCTTCGCGCCGTTGATCTGGATGATCGGCTTCACCTCGATGCCCGGCGACTTCATGTCGACGATGAAGTAGGTGATGCCCGCGTGCTTCTTCGCCGTGGGATCGGTGCGCGTCACGATCATCCCGAAGTCGGAATAGTGCGCGCCCGTCGTCCAGATCTTCTGGCCGTTCACGATCCAGTCGTCGCCGTCCTTCACCGCCGTCGTGCGCAGACCGGCGAGGTCGGACCCGGCGGCGGGCTCGCTGAACAGCTGGCACCACACCTCGTCGGCGCGCAGCAGCGGCTCGATGTAGCGCTCTTTCTGCTCGTCGGTGCCGTGGGCCATGATCGTGGGCCCGAGCATGCCCTGGCCGATGCCGAACATGTACGGCGGCACGTCGTACTTCGCCTCTTCCTGGCCGAAGATCACGCTGTGGATGCTCGGCGCGCCGCGTCCGCCGTATTCCTTCGGCCAGGTGATGCAGGCCCAGCCGGAATCGGCCTTCTTCGCCTGCCAGGCCTTCGCGGCGGGCAGCAGGTCGTCGCGATCGAGACCGCCCTGGCGGCGCTTGCCCGGCGGCAGGCGCTCGGCGTTCGCGTCGAGCCATTCGGCGGCTTCCTTGCGGAAGGCGGCTTCTTCGGGAGTGTCATTGAAATCCATGGTGTCAGTCTCCTGGGCCTACGACTCGAGGCGGTCGATCAATCGGTCGCGCCATTCGCCGGGCGACCCGAGTGTGAGCGAGAGCAGCTTCGCGCGGCGGTAGAAGAGGTGGCAATCGTACTCCCACGTGTAGCCGACGCCGCCGTGCATCTGGATGATCTCCTCGCCGGCGAGGTCGAAGGCCTCGCTGGCCGAGACGCGCGCGCCGCAAGCCGCGGTGCCGAGCTCGTCGTCGCCAGTCGAGAGCGCCCAGGCGCCGTAGTAGGCGTTCGACGTCGCGAGCTGGATCGCCGCGTAGAGATCGGCGAGGCGGTGCTTGATCGCCTGGAACGACGCCACCGGCCGACCGAACGCATAGCGCCCGAGGGTGAACTCACGCGTGACGTCGAGGGCGCGCTCGGCGCCGCCGATCTGCTCGAAGGCGGTGAGCACCGCCGCACGATCGAGGAGATGCGACACGGCTTCTTCACCGACGCCGCCCTCGAGCGGCTCGGCGGACGCGCCGTCGAAGACGATGCGACTCTGCGGGCGGGACGGGTCGATCGACTCGATCGGCGTGGTGGTGACGCCCGACTTGTCCAGCTCGACGAGCGCGAGGGTCGGTCCGCCATCGCCCTTCGCGACGACGACGGCGAGCCCGGCGACCTGCCCGTCGGGCACCGGAAACTTCGTCCCGGAGAGCTTCCCGCCCGAGAGCGTCGTCTCGAGCTGGCTGGTGCCGGTGCGACCGGGCCGTTCACTCAACGCGAGCGTGCCGATCAGCTCCCCCGACGCGAGGCGCGGGAGCCAGGCCTTCTTCTGTGCGTCGCTGCCGAACTCCATCAGCGCCTCGGTCACGGCGTAGACACTCGGTCCGAAGGGGATCGGGGCGAGCGAGCGCCCGAGCTCGAGGGCGATCAGCGCCAGCTCGAGCCGACCGAAGCCCGCGCCGCCGTGTTCTTCGGACACCGCGGCGCCGAGCCAACCCATCTCCGCGACGCCCTTCCAGAGAGCATCGCTGTGGGTGCCGCCGCCCTCGAGCACGCTGCGGCAGACGTCGAGCCCGCAGTGCTCGTCGAGATAGTCGCGGGCGGTCTTCTGGAGGAGCTTCTGGTCCTCGGAGAAATCGAAATTCA
>JAHEJV010000505.1 GCA_024638705.1 Deltaproteobacteria bacterium
CCCCCGCCGCAACGCCGCTCCGCCCCTCCCCGCTCGCATCGGCGCACCGCAGATGACCGCGATCGTCACCTGGAACGTGCACGGCTGGGTGGGCCTGGACGGCGTCCGCGACCCGGACCGGAGTCTCGACGTGATTCGCGGCCTCGACGCGGAGGTGATCGTCCTCCAGGAGGTGGAAGGCGTCGACTGGGAGATCGCCGCCCGCGAGGCCGGGTACCACGTGGTCGTGCAGCACCCGGGAGAGAACCCCTTCGGCAACGCCCTGCTCTCGCGAGCTCCGGCGGAGCGCTACGACCTCGTCGATCTCTCGGTGCCGGGGCGCGAACGCCGCGGTGCGATCGATGCGGTCGTCACCGCGAGACAGGACGCGCTGCGCGTGGTGACGACCCACCTCGGTCTGCGAGCGTACGAGCGGCGCGAACAGGCGGCGCGACTGTGCCGTCACGTCGAATCCGAGGCGTCGGAACTGCCCACTCTCGTCCTCGGCGACTTCAACGACTGGACGCCCTGGGCCCGGCACCTCGCCCCGCTCGCCCAGTGCGTGGGCCCCTTCTCCCGCAACGTCACGTTCCCCAGCCGACGTCCGGTGCTGGCGCTCGACCGCGTCGCGGTGCGGGCTTTCTCGCGGCGCGCCCGCGTCGAGGCGATCCGGGATGCGACGGCGCGGCTCGCGTCCGATCACCTTCCGCTGCGCGTCACGCTCTCGTGATCGGGCGCGTGAGACGTTGCGCTAGCGTCGCTGGACGCGCCGCCCGCCACACCAGGACTTCCCGATGAGCGCCATCCAGACCGAATCCCGCAAGGCCCTCCACGAACTCCTCGACCTGCTTCGCGAAGTCGACGATCGCTGGGCCGGCCCGGAGTGGAATCTCCAGGGCGAAGCCGACGTCACCGGCGCGCACCGCGCGCTGATGCACATGCTCGAGGGCGGGCTGCTCACCTTCTTCGAATCGGACGCTTCCCGGCCGCGCTTCCGGCGCATCGTCTCGCCGACGCGGAAGTTCACCGGCGACAATGCCGACGCCATCTACTACGACGCCGCGATCTCGTCCGACCGGCGCTACGTCGTGCGCGGTCGGATGGACGGCGCCGTCTACGTCTCGTTCACGATCGAGTGCGACACCGCCGAGGGCGACATGGCGACGCGCACCGCCGGCGTCCTCAACGACACCCAGTTCGATGTCGACGAGGAAGGACGCTTCGAGATCCGGCTCGGCGGCGACCCGCAGGAACGCAGCTGGCTTCCCCTCGAAGACGGCGCTTCGCGGGTCACCACGCGCCACTACTACGAGAACGAACGCTGCGCCGCCGCCGATCCGACGCGCCACGCCGCCCTCGAGATCCAAGCGCTCGATCCGGGTCCGCCGCCGCCGGCCCCGGACGACGCCACCGTCGCTGCCGGCATCCGACGCGCGCTGCGCTTCGTGAGGACGCGCACCCTCGACCAGCCCCCGATGGCGCAGGCCGAGCAGCCGCCCTTCGTCTCGATCGTGCCGAACGCGTTCCCGCAGCCGGTGACGCCGGGCGACTTCGGCCTCGCCGCCTTCGACGCCGCCTACTCGATGGCGCCGTACGTGATCGGCCCGGACGATGCGCTGGTGATGACCGGGCGCTGGCCCACCTGCCGCTGCGCGAACGTCTCGCTGTGGAACCGGCACATGCAGACCTACGACTACGCGAATCGCCGCGTTTCGCTGAACCGCGCCCAGACGAAGCTCGAAGCGGACGGCCGCTTCCGCATGGTGCTCGCCCACCGGGATCCGGGGCATCCGAACTGGATCGACACCGAGGGTCGGCCCTTCGGGCTGGTGTTCTGGCGCTTCATGCTCCCGGTGGGCGAGATCGAGAAGCCCGAGGCCCGGGTCGTCCCGCTCGCCGAGCTCTGAGGGGGCGGGACGGATTTCCCGAACGAAACCGGGTCGCTCGACCCTCGAATTGAATTAATCGAACGTTCGATTAATATTCGGGGGTGCCCCCGTCCCGCCCCTCCCGAAGCCCCAGGAAACCCCGCAAGCCCGGCCGCCCGCGCGGCGAGGGCGGGGGCGCCGCCCTCCGCGAGGACCTCCTCGACGCGGCCACGAGCCTGGCGATCGAGCGCGGATTCGACACGGTGGGTCTGCGTGAGATCGCCCAGCGGGCCGGCGCAAGCCCGGCGATGATCTCGTACTACTTCGGCGATCGGGACGGTCTCTACGAAGCGCTCTTCGAACGCGCCTTCGAGAAGATGGCCGAGCAGGTCGAAGCGCTGCTCACGCGCACCGACGCCACCGAAACCGATCTCGAGGAGCTCACGCACCTGCACGTGACGGCGCTCTCGAAGGACCCTTGGATTCCCCAGCTGATCGCCCGTGAAGTGCTCGCGAAACCGACGCGCATGCGCGACGTGTTCGCGAAGCGCGTCACCGAGGGTCCGATGCGCGCGATCCGGGTCTGGATCGAGGGCGAGATCGCGGCCGGTCGGCTGCGCGCCGACCTCGACCCGCAGCTCACTTCGATGTCGATCGCCTC
>JAHEJV010000011.1 GCA_024638705.1 Deltaproteobacteria bacterium
ATCTCCAGCAGCTTGTAACTATCACGCACCACCACCCGCGACGGGAGCAGATCGTAGCCACCGAGGCGGGCGTCGGGCGTGGGCCAGCCGAAGAACTCGACCTGCACGAGGGACGTGGCGTCGGGGTCGCGCAAGTCGCGGCCCTGCCCCATCGGGCTGCCCGTCGCGATCGCGCTGATCGTCGCGGTGACGTCGAGCAGCCCGACCGGCGTCAGCGGAGTCGGGAGCGTCACTCCGCGCGGAGGCCGGACCGCGAGCAGGATCCTCACCTGGTCGTCGTACACGTTGGTGCCGTGGCGCACCGATTGGTGCTCCCCGAACGACTCGCCGTGGTCCGACATGACGAACAACCACATGTCGTCGAGCAGCCCGCGACGCTCGAGATCGCCGAGTAGCCTGCCGATGTGGGCGTCGAGCTCGAGAATCTCCTCGTCGTAGGCCGCGGCGATCCGCTGCTGCACCTCGCTCGGGTGCTCGCGCGATGGAACCATCGGAGCGCGGTCGCCCCCGAACGTCCCGCTGTAGGGATGGCTGGCGAAGTAGGGCTCGTGGGCGTCGATGTAGTTGGCGACGATGAAGCAGCCACCCCCCGTGCAGTCCTCGAGCAGCTCGAGCACGTCCAGGTTGACCGAGGCTGCCGACGGCAGCGACGCTCGCTGCTGCGAGAAGACCCGGGGCAGCGCCAGGCAGCGCGCGAACTCGCCGACCCCGGAGAGGGTCATCGGCGGCCGGGCCCGCTTCCAGACGTCGAAGCCCTCCCCCACGCCGTGCAGCGCCACGAGGAAGAGGTTCGCGATCACCCCCGCGCTGCGATAGCCCGCCGCGGAGAGACGGCCGGCGAGGGTGTCGTCCAGGACGATCTCAGAGCCCCCGGGGCCGTCCGGCTCGGCCTGGATCGCTGCGCAGTTGTCCTCGCGGCAGCCGTGCTCGCTGGGCAGCTGGCCCGAGAAGAGCGATGCGTGGGCGGGACGCGTCCAGTTCGACGTCGAGTAGGCGCGGCTATAGACCACGACTCCGTGCTCGAAGGCCAGCCACTTCTCCAGCTGTGGGGTCGTCTTCCGTTCGTAGCCGTAGAGCGAGAGGTGGTCGGCCCGCACGGTGTCCAGTACCAGCAACAGGATGTTCGGACCCGTCGCCGTCGGCGGCGCTGCGAAGTGGCGGGGCGGCACCCGCGCCGCCGCGTCCACGCTCGTCCAGGCCACCGCCAGGCCGCATGCCAGCAGCCCCGCGAGGGGCGCGGCCGCGGGCCTCCTCGTCCGAAGCAGCCCCGAAAACGCGCCCACGGTCGCGAGGAAGGCGCCGCACGTCGCGGCGAGGGCGCGAAGCTCCTCGTCCGCCCGGAGAACCTCGGTCCGCGTCGCCGCTGGGACGAACACGAAGCCCAGGAAGATCCCGGCGCCGACGCACACCCCGAGCCAGCCCGGACGCAGCCGCCCCTCGAGCCGGCGCAGCAGGAAGAGCACCCCGCCAGCGCACGCGAGTCCCAACGCCAGGCCCCAGAGCGGCTTCTGGAAGGGCGGAGGGTTCATCGTGAACGCCACGGATTCGAGCACCATCCAGAACGCAAGCACCATGCTCGGCCCGCGGCGGCCGGCGATGGCGATCACCGGCAGCGCCACGAGGGCGGACAGCCCGAGCACCAGGAGGATGTGCCACGGCTCGGCGTGCTCCCCGCGGATCCAGGCGCGGGCCACGTCGAAGGCCTGGGCCGTCGCGATGCAGACCGCCAGCGCCGCGGCGCTGGCCTTCCAGGGGTGCTCTTCGCTCAAAATCCCTCCTCGCCCTGCTCTGCGCGCAGGCACGCTCGCGGAGCATACCCGCTCCCCGGGTTCTCTCGATGTAGCCGAGCGCGGCTGCGCCTCGATCCGCTCCGCGCGGGCGAACGGCGGCGGCGCGTGGCTCTCGCAACCGCGCGCCCGTCCACTGTCCCTCCCCGATCGGAAGGCATCGCTCTACTGCGAAGCACGCTCGATCTTCACGACGTCGGCGCCGTCGTCGGCGAGCAGCATCGTGCAGTAGGGGCCGGCTAGTTAGCGTATGACACAAGGGACACTAGATGTATTGAGTCCACCCTCCCGGATGGGCCGCCTTGTAGCGCCCGTAGGCGAGGCAGGCGGGGTAGAGGAGGAGGCAGGCGGCGGCGGCGGCCAGCCAGGTTTCGACGAGCCCTCCCTCTCCGAGCAGACCCGTCGCGACGGCGAGCACCATCAAGAGCGGGAAGTGGAGCAGATAGAAGAAGAGCGCCGTCTGCCCGAGCACACGGAAGGGGTTGCGGGGTCGGGGCTCGCGATCGAGCTGGCTCTCGAACCAGAGCAGGCCGGCGAGCGCGAGCGCCATCAGGCCGAGCTCGAGCGACGCGAAGGCGAGGCTGGGCGGGTATTTGCTGACGTGCAGCCACTGAACGAGGCTGCCGTCGTCGCGCAGCAGGCCGAGGTTTCCGTAGGCGTTGGCGCCGCGGACGACGGCGAACACGGCGAGCGACGCGACGCCCGCGAGCGCACAACGCTGGGTCGCGACGTTCATCGGACGGTTCTGCGCGCGCAGCTTCAGCAGGAAGTCGCCGAACGCCCAGCCGAGCATCATCATCGCGAGCCACGGCAGCATCGGATAGCCGACCTCCGCGATGCCGACGCTGCCCGGCGCGAACACGAAGGCGTCGAAGGCGCCGACGTCTCCGACGGGCGCGAGCGCCTGGGTCACGACCTCCCCAACGACGAACCAGGCCAGTGCGAAGGCGAAGAGCCAGGTCGTCGGCAGCCGTCGCAGGAGGGCCATCGCGATCAGCGAGAGGCCGATCGCGTAGAGCACCTGGAGCACGAGGATGTAGCGACCCGCGCCGAGCGACGGCCCGACCGAGAGCCACACCGCTTCGAGCGCGATCAGGATGACGCCGCGCGTGACGAGATGGCGGTCGATTGCCGACGCCGCCTGACCGCGCGCCACCCGGCCGGCCGTCGAGAGCGCGAGCGACGTCCCGGACAGGAACAGGAACGTCGGCGCACACAGATGGGTGATCCAGCGCGTGAAGAACTGCGCCGTCGGGAGGTCGGTGCCGGGCGTCCAGCCCGGGACGAAGAAGCCGTCGACGGGGTACATCGAGTCGACGGCGAGACGCCCGGAGTTGAACATCACCGACGCGTGGTCGACGGCCATCACCATCATCACGAAGCCGCGCAACCAGTCGATCGCGACCAGACGCGAAGCGCCCCGGCTCTCCTCGGACATCGGCTTCCTCGCGTCTAGAGTGCGTCGGCCGCGCGCAGCGTAGCGATCTCGTCGTCGCTGAGGCCGCACTCGCGCAACACCTCGTCGGTGTGCTCGCCGTGCAGCGGCGGCGGACGCTCGATCGCTCCCGGCGTCCGCGAGAGCTTGACCGGAAGCCCCGTCGTCTGGAACGTGCCCACCTCGGCGTGCGGCAGCGCGACGTGCATCTCCCGGGCCGCGACCTGCGGGTCGGCGAACACCTGCGCCATATCGAGGACGGGACCGCACGGAACGCCGGCGTCGTTGAGGAGATCGACCCAGTGGACGACGTCGGCGCGGGCGAGCACCTCCTCGATCGCCTCGCTGAGCTCGGTCCGGTGGCGCAGCCGCTCGAGCGGACCGGCGAAGCGGTCGTCGGTGAGCCAGGACTTCCGGTCGAGCGCTTCCGCGAAGCGACGCCAGATCGTGTCGCTCGGCGCGGCGATGTTCAGGTAGCCGTCGCGGGCGCGGAAGCGTCCGTAGGGTGACGACAGCGGATGGTGTTGCCCGGCCGGACCGGGCGCTTCCCCCGACTCGAAGTACATCCCCGCGCCCCACGTCATCGTCCCGAGCATCGCCTCGAGGAGCGACGTGTGGACGATCTGCCCGCGGCCGGTGCGCTCGCGCTCGAGCAGCGCGAGCTGGATGCCCTGGGCCGCGCACATCCCGGCGAGCACGTCGCCGATCGCGATGCCCGCCCGCGTCGGCCCCGAGTCTTCGGTGCCGGTGAGGCTCATGAAGCCGCTCATCCCCTGGGCGATCTGGTCGAGCCCGGGGCGATCGCGGTACGGACCGTCGGCGCCGAAGCCGGAGATGCCGCAGTAGACGAGGCGCGGGAAGCGCTCTACGAGGCTTTCCGCCGGCAGCCCGAAGCGCTCCATCACGTCGGGGCGGTAGTTCTCCACGAGCACGTCGAAGTGGGGAAGCATGCGCAGCACGACGTCGCGCGCGAGCGGACTGCGCAGGTCGAGCGTCAACGAGCGCTTGCCGCGATTCGCCGAGAGGAAGAAGTAGGAGTCGCGCTTCGCCCCCGGCGGGCGGAACTCGCGTCCTTCGGGCGATTCGAGCTTCACGACGTCGGCGCCGTAGTCGGCGAGCGACATCGTGCAGAAAGGCCCGGCGAGGAAGCGGGTGAAGTCGAGGACGCGGATGCCGGTGAGCGGCCCGGCCATCGCCTAACGGCCTGCGAATCGGGGCTTGCGCTTCTCCAGGAAGGCGCGGACTCCCTCGCGGTAGTCCTCCGACTCGAAGCACGCGGCGATCGAGGCGTTCACCGCGTCGAGATCGCGCCGCGAGTCGGGCTTCGAGAGCTCGCCGACGATGCGCTTCACGCTGCCGATCGTGAGCGGCGCATTCTCGGCGATGCGCAGCGCGGTTCCGCGCACCTGTTCGAGCAGGTCGGACGCGGGGATCACCGCGTTCACGAGTCCCATGTCGCAGGCCTCGGCGGCGTCGTAGCGACGCGCCGTGAAGAAGATCTCCTTCGCGCGCGACGGACCGACGAGGCCCTGGAGCATCTCGATGCCGGACATGTGATAGCCGACGCCCAGCCGCGCGGCGGGAACCGCGAACACCGAGCCCTCGGCCGCATAACGCAGGTCGGCGCAAAGGGCGATCGCGACGCCGCCGCCGATGCAATAGCCGCGGATCATCGCGATCAGCGGCTTCTCGAAGGCCGCCAGCGCGCCGAAGGCCCGGGCGCCGTCGACGTCGTACTCCTGGGCCGAGTCGCCGGTGCGCTTCTCGCCGAACTCGGAGATGTCGGCGCCCGCGACGAAGGCCGCCTCGCCCTCCCCGCGCATCACGACGACCCGCACCTCCGGGTCGGCCGCGAGCTCGGCGGTGGCCTCGGGGATCTGCCGCCACATCTCGACGCTGATCGCGTTGCGCCGCTCGGGGTGGTCGAAGACGATCCAGGCCAGACGGGGGTCGTCTTCGTCCTTCTCGATGCGCACGCGTCCGCCCATGGCGCGCCATTCTAGTGCCTTGCTGGCTCGCGCGGTGCGGCCGGGCCGGCCCTCGCGAGGCTTCCGGAACCGTTGACAGAATGTGACTCCCGGTCATAATTCCGCGCACCGGCCTGCAACGCGCGGACTCGTCCATCCTGGGAGTCGCCCCGAGTCGCGCGGACCTCGGGTCCTCCCCAGCCAGCAGTCACCTCGGATCCGCGCCCGGATCCGGGCTACGGATTCCAGACGGGGATTCGGACGAGGATCAGGACCTCGGAGAGGCCGGATCGGCCAGTCGCGCAAGGCGGCGGCCGGGGAGCCCCCTAGGGGAGAGAAGGAGCCAGCTTGGCGGTTCATCTGCACGGATTGGGACACGCCCATCCGGAGCCCGAGATCACCAACCGGTTCCTCGAAGAGCTGGACATCGGCACGGACGACGCGTGGATCCTCGAGCGCGTCGGCATCCGCAGCCGTCGGAGCGTCCTTCCCCTCGACTACATCCGCGAGACGCGAAATCGCGACCCTCGGGAGGGTCTGGCGGCCGCCACGACGAACAACGCGGAGCTGGGGGCGCAGGCAGGCCGGATGGCGCTCGAGAGGGCCGGAATCGCGCCCCACGACGTCGGCATGGTGATCGCGGGCAATTCGGCCACCGACACGAGCGCTCCCGCGGAGGCCTGCAACGTGGCGGCTGAGCTGGGGATCGAGGCGCCTTCCTTCGATGTGAGCTCCGCCTGCACGAGCCTCTACACCCAGCTCTACCTGCTCTCGCTGATGGACCCGGCGAAGCTGCCCGACTGGGTGCTCCTCGCGGCGCCCGAATCGCTCTCGACGACGGTCGACTACAACGACCGCGCCTCGGCGGTCCTCTGGGGGGACGCCGGCGCCGCTGCCGTCGTGTCGACGCGCCATCCGGCGCGCGCGCGGATCGTCGGCAACGACATCGAGAGCAGTCCCGCCGCGCGCGACAAGGTGGTGGTGCCGCGCGGCGGCCACTTCCGCCAGGAAGGCCGGACGGTGCAGATGTTCGGCATCAAGCGCATGGTCGCCGGCGTCACGCGGCTGCGCGACCTCTACGAGCATCCCGACCGCCGCTTCCACTTCGTCGGACACCAGGCGAACCTGCGGATGCTCGAGACCGTGCAGAGCACGGCTCGCATCGCCCCGGAGCGGCATCACACCAACGTCGAGTGGTACGGAAACACCGGCGCGGCCAGCGCCGCCAGCGTACTCTCGATGGGTTGGGAGAAGTGGCGCGACACCGACGACATCGCCGTCGCGGGGGTCGGGGCCGGGCTCACCTGGTCGAGCTATCTGGTCCGGTTCGGTCCCGCCGATCGCCCTGTGGATGCTGATCAACCGGGGGATCCCGCCGCGTGAAGTACGCCGAGTTCCGAGAGCGCTCTTCGTTCGACCACGAGGAGCTGATGGCGTTTGCGCACGGGCGGCTGATCGAGGACGCGCCCGACACGTTCGGCGCACGCCTGCCGTTGCCGCCGATGCTGATGCTCGACAGGATCACCACGATCGAGAGCAAGGGAGCGCGCGGACGCATCGTCGCCGAGCGCGACGTCCGCCTCGACGACTGGTTCTTCCAGTGCCACTTCCTCGGCGACCCGGTGCAGCCGGGCTGCCTCGGCGTCGACGGCATCTGGCAGCTGCTCGGCTTCTTCTGCGCCTGGTCCGGCGGTCCCGGCACGGGACGCGCACTCGGCTGCGGCGAGGTCGAGTTCGAGGGCCAGATCCGCCCCCACGACACGTGCGTGCGCACCGAGATCGACGTGCGCCGGTTCACCGTCCTCGAGAAGCAGGGCGCGTCGATGGTGATCGGCGACGCGGTGCTCTTCGTCGACGACGTACCGATCTACACGGTGAAGCACGCCCGCGTCGGCACCTTCCAGGGCATCACCTACTCCGACTACCCGAACCTCTCCGCGAACGCGCGCGGCGGGCGGATGGAGCGCTGACGATGACCCCCGAAGCCGTGCTCGCGGCGGTGCCCCAG
Organism: Deltaproteobacteria bacterium; assembly: GCA_024638705.1. Lineage (GTDB taxonomy): Bacteria > Myxococcota_A > UBA9160 > UBA9160 > SMWR01 > JAHEJV01. The sequence continues at coordinate 7,198 of JAHEJV010000011.1, forward strand.
CAGGAGCCGTTCCGCTTCATCGACGAGATCCTCGAGCTCGACTCCGAGCACATCGTCGCCGCCCACACCTTCGACCCGAAGGCCGACTTCTACCGCGGCCACTTTCCCGGGAAGCCGATCACCCCTGGGGTGATCCTGATCGAGGCGATGGCCCAGGCCGGTGTCGTCGCGCTCGGGATCTACCTGCTCCAGGAAAAGGTCGGCGCCGAGGAATCGGCGAAGTACACGACCCTGTTCTCGGATGCCGAAGTCGAGTTCAGCGGTGTGGTGGATCCCGGCACACGCGTCATCACCACCGGCCGCGTGGTCTTCTTCCGTCGGATGAAGCTGCGCGCCAGCGTCGAGATGAAGCGCGAAGACGGTACCCTCGTATGCTCCGGGACACTCTCGGGGATAGGGGTACCGAAGTGACGAAACGGGTGGTCGTGACCGGGCTGGGGGTGATCGCGCCCAACGGCAACGGCGCCCAGGATTTCGAGGCGGCGCTGCGCAGCGGTACCTCGGGCATCCGGCGCAACGAGAAGATGGTCGAGCACGGCTTCGGCAGTCACGTCGCGGGCGTCCCGCAGGGCATCGACGACCTGGTCGAGAAGCAGTTCGACGAAGACCTGCTGCGCGCGATGAACTCCTCGCACCGCTTTGCGGCGGTCGCGGCGCTCGACGCGTGGCGCAGCGCGGGCCTCACCCGCCCCGAACCCGACGGCGACGAGGTGGATTGGGACGCGGGCGCCGTGATCGGGACCGGCATCGGCGGCATGGACACCACCGGCGAACGCGTCGTCCCCTTCACCGACGCGAAGAAGGTGCGCCGGATCGGCAGCACGGCCGTCGAGCAGGTGATGGCGAGCGGCGTCTCGGCCCGGGTGTCCGGGCTGCTCGCGCTGGGCAACCAGGTCACCACGAATTCGAGCGCGTGCAGCACCGGCGCCGAGGCGATCGCGATGGGCCTCGATCGCATCCGCGCCGGCAAGGCGAAGCGCATGCTATGCGGCGGCGTCGAGGGCGAGAGCCACTACATCTGGGCCGGCTTCGACTCGATGCGCGTGCTCTGCCGGACGCACAACGAAACGCCCGAGCTGGCGTCGCGTCCGCTCTCCGCGTCGGCCGCCGGGTTCGTCCCCGCTGCCGGCGCCGGGGTGCTGCTGCTCGAAAGCGAGGAGAGCGCGCTCGAACGCGGAGCGACGATCCACGCCGAAGTCGCCGGCGCGGGCATCAACTGCGGCGGCCATCGCGGCGGCGGCAGCATGACGGCGCCGAACCCGGACGGCGTGCGCCGCTGCATCGGCAGCGCCCTCGACGACGCCGGCATCGGCCCGTCCGACGTCGGCGCCATCAACGGTCATCTCACCGCGACGGGCGCCGATCCGAAGGAAGTCGCATCGTGGGCCGCCGCGCTCGGCGCCGCGCCCGGGGCGCTCCCGCCGATCACCTCGACGAAATCGATGATCGGCCACACCCTCGGCGCCGCCGGCGCGATCGAATCGATCGCCTGCGTGCTGATGCTCACCGGGGGCTTCGTCCATCCCTCGATCAATTGCGAGGATGTGCATCCCGAGATCGAAGCCCACGCCGATTCGATTCCCCACTCGGTGCTCGAGAAGCCCGACCTCGACGTCGTCGTGAAGGCCGGGTTCGGATTCGGCGACGTCAACGCCTGTCTGGTGTTCCGTCGCTGGCAGGGATGAGAGCGAACCGTCCGGCGACGCGTCGGGCAAGCGCAAGAAATCGCAACAGGAGGAGACGCAGATGTCCAAGGATGAGATTTTCGAGCAGGTGGTCAAGATCCTGACGCCGTACGTGAAGAACCAGGAAGCGCTCGACTCGGTTTCGATGTCGACCCATATCCTCGACGAGCTCAAGGTGAACTCGGCGCGGCTCGTGGACGTCGTGCTCGAGTTCGAGGACGCCTTCGACATCGAGATCGCCGACGAAGACGTCGATTCCGTCGAAACGGTCGGCAACGCCGTGGAGCTGATCGCCTCGAAGCTCGGATAGTGGCTTCCGAGCTGTCGCGCCGTGCGCGCCTCGCGCTCGACGTGCAAAGAGCTGTGGGACACGCGCTCTCCCCGCTCACGACCGTCGCCGTGGCGGTGCTGCTGCGCATCTGGCTGCGGCTGCGCTTCGAAGGCCTGTCCGAGCTGCGGCGGGCCTATCGGCGCGATCGCAGGTCGAGCGGGTCGCCGCTGCTGGTGTGCGGAAATCATCTGACGATGGTCGACTCCGCGTTGATCGCCTACGCGCTCGGGTCGCCGCTCTGGTACGTCACGCACTATTCCACGTTGCCCTGGAACATCCCCGACCAGATCAACTTCGCGTCCACGCGCCTGCGCCGGGCACTCGTCTACATCTACAAGTGCCTGCCGATCGCGCGGGGTGGCTCGCGTGAACAGGTGGCGAGCGCACTCGAACGCTTCACCTATCGGCTCGGAAAGGGCGACGTCGGCTTGATCTTTCCGGAGGGGGGTCGTAGCCGCAGCGGGCGCGTCGACGTCGAGAACGCCGCCTACGGAGTGGGCCGGATCGTGAAGAGCATCCCCGGCTGTCGCGTCCTCTGCATCTACCTGCGCGGCGACGCACAGGACGATTACTCCGCTCTCCCGACCCGCGGCGACACGATCCGCGCGCGGATCGCATGGCTCGAGCCGAAGACCGAAGCGCGCGGACTGCGCGCCTCCCTGGACATCTCACGGCAGATCCTGTCGCGAATCGCCGACCTGGAGCGGGAGCACTTCCATGCCGACGCCTGATCCGGTTTCCCTGCGCGACCTCCGCTGTGTCGGCATCGTCAATCGCGGCGAGGCCGCCGTGCGCTGCATCCGCACCGTGAAGGCGATGCGCGCGCGGGACGGCATCGACCTGCGCAGCCTCGCGCTCTACACCGACCCGGATCGCGACGCTCCCTTCGTGCGCCAGGCCGACGCGGCGGTCCGCCTCCAGCCGACGGGTCCGAGCGCCGTCAGCGCCTACCTCGACGTCGACGGCCTGATCGAAGCGCTGCAGCGCGGCGGCGCCGACGCCGTGTGGCCGGGATGGGGATTCGTCGCCGAGGACGCGGAGTTCGCCGATCGCGTCGCCGAGGCCGGCCTCGTCTTCCTCGGGCCTTCCGGGGACGTGATGCGCGCGCTAGGGGACAAGATCGGCGCGAAGCTCGTCGCCGAGGAAGCCGGCGTGCCCGTCATTGCCTGGAGCGGCGGCGAAGTCGCCGACGTGGCGGCCGCGCAGGAGCACGCGGCGCGCATCGGCTACCCGGTCGTGCTCAAAGCGAGCGCGGGCGGCGGCGGACGCGGCATCCGTGTGGTCGACAGCGAGTCGGGCATCGCCGCCGCCTTCGAGAGCGCGCGCGTCGAAGCGCGCACCGCCTTCGGGGACGAACGCCTCTTCATCGAGCAACGGCTGCGGCACGGCCGACACATCGAAGTGCAAGTCGCCGCCGACACCCACGGCAACGCCTGGGCACTCGGATGCCGCGACTGCTCCGTGCAGCGGCGCCATCAGAAGATCCTCGAGGAGGCGCCGCCGCCGGGGATGTCCGAGGAGAAGCAGCGCGAGTTGAAGGACGCGGCGGTGCGTCTCGTGAAGAGCGTGGGTTATGTCGGCGTCGGCACCGTCGAGTATCTCGTTTCCGGCGACACGACCGCATTCCTCGAAGTGAACCCGCGCCTCCAGGTGGAGCACGGGCTCACCGAAGAGCTGACCGGCACAGATCTCGTGGAGCTGCAGATCCGCATCGGGCGCGGGGAAGCCCTCGAGGGCGAGCCGCCGCCGAGCGTTGGCGCAGCGATCGAGGCGCGCGTGTGCGCCGAGGATCCGGAGGCGGACTTCCTGCCCTCTCCCGGACGCATCGTCCGCTTCGAGCCGTCCCTCGGTCCGGGCGTCCGCATCGACACCGGCGTCGGCAGCGGATCCTCCGTGCCGCCCGATTTCGACTCGCTGATCGCCAAGGTGATCGGGATCGGGGACAGCCGCGAAGAAGCGCGCGCGCGCTTGGCGTCGGCGCTCGAAGACTTCGAGCTGGTGGTCGAGAGCGGCGCCTCGAACAAGGGCTATCTGCTCCACCTGATCGACCACGAACGCTACCGACGCGCCGATTTCGACACCGAGTGGCTCGACTCGGAGGTGGCGCTGCGAGCGGGCTCGTCCGAGTTCTCGGTCGCCGCGCTGTGCGCCGCCGCCGTGCTGTCGTATCAACGCCATCGCGACGGCGCGCGGCGCAAGCTGCTGACCGACCCGTCCCAGCTCACGCCGGCTTCGGTGCCCGCCTCGACGGGACAGCGCGTCGACCTCACGCACCGCGGGGAGTCCTACGAGCTGCACGTCTACGCGATCGGCGCATGGCGCTACCGCGTGCATCTCGACGGTCGCGTCGTGCCCATCGCGCTGCGCAGCGACGGTCCGAATCGCGGCACGCTCGAAACCGGCGGACGCAGCCTCCGCCTGCTCTTCGACGTCGGCGAGCAGGGACTGCGCGTCGAGGTGGACGGACATCCCTACCGCTTCGGGACCGGCGCCGCCGGTCAGGTGCGCGCGGGGACGCCGGCGATGGTCGTGTCGATCGCCGTCGAGGAGGGCGACCGCGTCGACGCAGGCGATCCGCTCGGGCGGCTCGAGGCGATGAAGATGGAGCTCGGCTTCGAGGCGCCGATCTCCGGCGTGGTGAAGGAGGTGTTCGTCGGTCCGGGCGAGCAGGTGAACGCCGGCGCGCTGCTGCTGGCGATCGAGCCCGACGGCGAGGCGGTCGTTTCCGCGACGCCGCGCCTCGCGCTGCATCCCGAGCCCGACCCGCTCGACCTCCTCTTCAGCGGCGAGGACGGCTCGCCCGACCTGTTGCGCACCGAAGCGGCGGCGGAAACCGCGCGGCATGCGGCGATGCAATCGGTCCGCGGGGAGATCCGCCGCGTCCTGATGGGGTACGACGTCAACCCCGACCGCGGCGAGAAGCTCGCGGCCTTCCTCGAGGCGCCGCTTCCCGAGGGCTTGAGCGAGAGCTTCCGCTGGGAGCTGGCCGAGGTGCGTCGCGACCTCCTGCTCTTCGCCGACATCGATCAGCTCTTCAGTCGCGCGCCGCTGCCGCGTCCGACCGGGGAGGCGGGACCGTCGAGTCGCTCGATCCTGCTCGACTCGGTGCGGCGCTACCGCGAGGGCGGTGGCTGGTTGCCCGACGCCTTCCGCGCGAACCTGCTGCGTGCGTTGTCGCATTACGGTGTCGACCGGCTCGAACCCACCGATGCGCTCGAGCGCGCGCTGTTGCGCCTGCTGGCGTCGCAGGCAGCGCCGGATCTTCGACGCCGCCTCGTTCTCGGCTGTCTCTCGCGCGTCCATGCGCTGGCCGGCAGCGGCATCCATCTCGGCGACGACCGCGGTCTCGACGAGGTGCTCGAACGGATCGCCGGCATGCGCGGCCTGGTGAACGACGCCGTCGCCGACCTCTCGATCGAAGCGCGTTATGCGATCTTCGAGGGGCCGCGTCTCGAGTCGCAGGCCGAGCGGACGACGAAGGAGGTCGAGAGCTGGCTCGCCGCCGCCGAGGCCGCGGTGACGCATCCGCCCGAGTCGGTGCTCGCCCATCTCGCCGGCGCCCCACGCGCGGTCTTCGACCGTGTCGGACGATGGCTCACCGACCCCGACCCCCGTCGCCGCGCGATCGCGGTCGCCGCGCACGTGCGCAGGCTCTACGCCCATCAGCGTCCGCAAGCGCACACGTCGGGAGTCGTAGGCCCGGTGCACGTCGAGCGGCTCGACCTGCCGGGCGACCGCATCGTGCTCGGCAGCCTGGCGAATCCCGCCGCGCTCGCTCCTACTCTCGAACGCCTTGGACGCGCCGCGAGCGCCGCGGGCGTGCATGCGCCGAGCAAGCGCGTCGACGCCATCGAGCTGCTCGTTCCGATCGCAGACGAGGAGGACGCCCCGAGCGTGGTCGAGGGCATCGCCCCGCTGCTCGGCGCGTCGCTCGCGACGCAGCGTCTGACGCTGACGCTGCTCCCGGCGTCAGGCAGCTCGCGGCATCTCACCTTCGAGCACGGCTTCGGCCCGCCGCGCGGCGCGATGCGCGAGGATCGCGACCTCCACGGCATCCACCCGGAAACCGCAGCGCGCATCGACCTCGCCCGGCTCCGCAAGTTCGACGTCGAGCGCCTCGACTCGCCCGAGGACATCTACTGCTTCCACGCGCACAGCCCGGAGATCCCGGAGGACGAGCGGATTTTCGTGTTCGCGGACGTCCGCGGAAGGTCGCCCGACGAGCAGAACGGACACGAGGCGAGCCTGCACGTCGCCGCCTTCGAACGCGATTTCTTCGAGGCCGCGCGTTGTCTCCGCAATCACCTCCAGCTCCGCGACCCGCGGCGGCGTCTGCAGTGGAACCGGTTGATGCTCTTCGCGTCACCATCGGTCTATCTCGAGCGCGAGCTGGTGGATTCGCTCGCACAGCGGCTCTATCCGGCGACGCGACATCTCGGACTCGAGAAGGTGGTCGTCCGGTTGAACGTCCTCGACCGCGACGAGCCCGAAGCGCCGGCCCGACCGGTGGAGATCGTCTTCGCCGACCCGACGGGAAGTCGTCTCGAGCTGTCGTGGCGCGAGCCGCACCACGATCCGCTCGAACCCGCGCAGGCCTACGAGCGGAAGGTCGTCGAGGCGCGTCGGCGGCGTCTCGTCTATCCCTACGAGATCGTCCGGCTTCTCACGGGAGCGCCCGGCACTGTGGACGTCAGCGGTGAGGACGCGCTGCCCGCGGGCCGCTTCGACGAGTACGACCTCGACGAGACCGCCGAGACGCCGCGCGCCGTCAGCGTCGCGGGGCGGCCGCCCGCGCAGAACGAGAGCGCGATCGTGTTCGGCGTGATCGAGACGCCCACCGAATCCGTGCCCGAGGGCATGCGCCGCGTGCTGATCCTGTCGGATCCGACGCTCGGGATGGGATCCCTCGCCGCGCCCGAATGCGACCGGATCGTCGCCGCGATCGACCTCGCCGAAGCGCAGGGGCTGCCTGTCGAATGGGTGCCAGTGTCCTCGGGCGCGCGCATCGCGATGGACAGCGGCACCGAGAATCTGGACGCGACCGCGCGCGTCGTGCGGCGCATCGTCACGTTCACCGAGGGCGGCGGCTCGATCCACGTCATCGTGCAGGGCGTCAATGTCGGCGCGCAGAGCTATTTCGACGCCTTGGCGACGATGCTGCTGCACACGCGCGGTGTGCTGATCATGACGCCGGGCGCATCGATGGTGCTCACCGGGCGCGCCGCGCTCGCGGCCTCGGGATCGGTGTCGGCCGAGGACGAAGTCGCCATCGGTGGATACGAGCGCGTGATGGGGCCCAACGGCGAGGCGCAGTTCCTCGCGCGCAACCTCGCCGAGGCCTATTCGATCCTCTACCACCACTACCGTTATGCGTACGTCGTGCCGGGCGAGGACGCGCCGCGATCGATGCCGACCGAAGACCCGCGAGATCGGAACATCGTCGATTTCACGACCCGGCGAGCGCACGGCCACGACTTCGATCGCATCGGCGAGATCTTCGACCCCGCCACCAACGCCGAGCGGAAGCGACCCTTCGCGATGCGTGCGCTGATGAACTCGGTGATCGACGCCGACCTCGGACACCTCGAGCGATGGCGCGGCTGGCGCGGTGCGGAGACGGCGATCGTCTGGGACACCTGTCTCGGAGGACGGCCGATCAGCCTGATCGGCATCGAGAGCCGCAACCTCGACCGCGGTGGCGATCACCCGTCGGACGGTCCGTCCGCCTGGACGGGAGGCACCCTCTTCCCGCTCTCCAGCAAGAAGGTGGCGCGCGCGCTGAACGCGGCGAGTGGCGTCCGGCCGGTCGTGATCCTCGCGAATCTGTCCGGCTTCGACGGATCTCCCGAATCGATGCGGCGGCTCCAGCTGGAGTACGGCGCCGAGATCGCTCGGGCCGTCGTCCGCTTCGACGGGCCGATCGCGTTCCTGGTGGTGTCGCGATATCACGGCGGAGCGTATGTCGTCTTCAGCCAGGAGCTCAACGAGGGCCTGAACGCTTCGGCCATCGAGGGTTCGTTCGCGTCAGTGATCGGGGGCGGGCCCGCCGCCGCGGTCGTGTTCGCCCGCGAGGCACGCGCCCGCGCGATGCGGGATCCCCGCGTCCTGTCGCTGAGACGAGCCGCCGAGCATCGCGGGGACGGTGAGGCGCGCGCCGGGTTCGACGCCGCGTACCGCCAGGTGCTGCTCGAGAAGCAGTCGGAGCTCGGCGCCGAGTTCGACGCGATCCACACCGTGCAGCGCGCGCTCGAAGTAGGGTCACTCGAGCAGATCGTGGCTCCGGAGCGGATCCGGCCCTTCCTCATCGACGTGCTCGAATCGAGCCGCTGAGGTCTCGGGCCTCCCCGGCGCTGCTCCCGGCTAGAAGCCGCCGCAGCCGTGGCCGCGGAAGCGCATCTTGAAGATCTCGAAGTCGGCGACCGAGAGTTCGCCGTCGCTGTCCATGTCCGCCTCCGCACAGACCTCGAGCGAGGCGCCCTTCCGGTAGCACTGCTTGAACACGTTGAAGTCGCGCTTGTCGACTCTGCCGTCGCCATCGAAGTCTCCGGAGCAGAAGCGCTCCTCGAAGAGCGAGTCGTCGGAGCCGGTGGCGCCGCTGATCACGATGCCGGATGCGGGAAGCGGGCGGTCCACGACAGCGACCGTCGCCGCGCCGGCGGGATCGAGCATCAGGGTCACCGCGCCGGTGGCGGAGTCCATCCACGCGAGGTCCTCGCTGCCGTCGCCGTCGAAGTCGCCGCTGCCGGCATGGACGCCCAGGCCCGAAGCCGCCGGGAGATCCGAGGCGGAGTCGACGCCCTTGCTCGAGAGCGCCCACGATTGCACGGCGCCGCTATCGACGTGGTGCATCACGAGGTCGCCCGCCCCGTCGGCATCGACGTCGGCAGCGCCTCGCCCGCGCCAGCCCTTCTCGAGGTTGCCGAGCATCACGGAGATGCCGTGTGCCGGAGCCTGCAGCTCGAGGACGCGCTGGTGCTCGTCGAGCCAGACGATCTCGGCGAGGCCGTCCCCGTCGGTGTCCTCGGTGGCCTGGACGCTCCAGGCGCCGCTTCGGCCGTCGATCCGGTTCGTCGGGTCGAGACCCGTTCCGTCGAAGCTCCAGATCTCGGCCATCCCCGCGACCCGGCTGAACATCATCACGTCGTCGGCGCCGTTGCCGTCGAAGTCGGCCGATCCGCCGACGTGCCACTGCTCGGTGTCGGGCAGCCCGTGGTGGACGACGTGCGCGTCGACGATCACGCCGCCGTTGAGGCGCCAGAGGGTGAGCTTGCCGTCTTCGGGGTTCTCCCAGAGAAGGTCGGCGCTCTGGTTCCCGTCGTAGTCACCGGTGCCCACGAGGTCCGCACCGGCCGGGGCGTCGGGAAGAGCGATCTCGGCGTCTACCTGCGCACCGCTCATCACCCAGACACGAAGCGAGTCGCCATCGCGAATGATCAGGTCCGAGAGACCGTCCCCTGAGAAGTCTCGTACGAGCGCGCGGCCCGAGCCGGGTCCGGGATCCGTGCCATCCGAGGGGTCGCCGTCACCGCCATCCGAACCTCCGCCCGAGTCACCGCCCGATCCGTCCCCGGGATCGCCGCTGCCCGGATCGTCCGGGTTGGGGGCTTCCACGAAGGTGATGGGGTCCGAGGCCTCCGAGACCGGGCCCGCGACGCCGTCGTCGCCGAACGCGGCGACCTGGATGACGACGGTTTCGCCGAACGCGCCCTCGACGGTCTCCGAGTTCGAGAGCGACACGCCTTCGACGGCAGCCGGCTGGCTGTCGCGTGAGACGATCACGTAGTAGCCGGACACGGCGCCCGCGGCCGCTTGCCACTCGAGTGTGGCCTGGTTCGAGCCCACGACTTCGACTGACGATGCCGCGCTCGCGAACCCGACACACAGAAGCGCCGGAAGAATCCGCTCGCCAAACCAGCCCAACGCCTTCGTCCCTGCCATGAAAAACCCCCGACGCTCTTCGCGTTCGTTGGCATTTCCATCGGCGGGGCGGCTTCGGGGTCGAGTGACACGGATCACCCGAGAACGGTCAAGAGCCGGTGATGAGCGTCACGTTGGGCCGTCAGCAGGTGACGCGTGGGCCGGATCGGCTTCGACGGGCTCCGGGCGAACCACGAGAAAAGGCCCCGAGGTGTCTCCACCTCGGGGCCTTCTTTCGACTTCGTTCACGCCCTCCGAAGAGAGCCTGAACTCAGATCATGCCTTTAGCTGCGGCGGCGGCCACCCAGCGCGAGGCCGAAGAGGCCCAGGCCGAGGAGCGCAGCCGTCGTCGGCTCCGGGACGATCGTGTACGGGTTGATCGTGATGTCGTAGCCGAAGCTGAAGTCGTCCAGAGCGTAGTAGTACTGGACGGCGGCCGGGTTGTAGTTTCCGAACAGCGTGATCTGCGACCCCGCCGAAGCTCCGGCGACGTCGAAGGTCCCGATCGTCGTCGCGGGCACGTTCAACGGGCCGCCCACACCGTCATCCCAGAGCTGGTTCGTGCCATCGGCGTTTCCGGTGTACGCGAGGGTGGAGAAGCCAACCCCCGTGGCGTTGGAAATCACGCCATCGGAGGTGATGTTGACGTTGACACCGCCGAGACCGCCGCCCCCTGCATTCGACAGAGTGAGGACGATCTGCATGCCGGCGCCACCGGTACCGCTCGAGTTACCGCCGGAGTCGAGGACGTCCAGGATGAGCCCAGCACTGGCGCTGGATGCCACGAACATCGTAGCTACAGCTGCAATAAAGATATTCAGAGTCCGCATTCTCATTTCTCCTCTAAGAAATTCTGTTGGTCAGGGTTTTCAATCAAGTAGTCAGAGTTCGAGGCCACACGGCCAAGACCCGGCCCGGTAGGCCGAGAACCAGTTGGTTAGCTGCAGGGAACCGTGCCGGCGCAGGACAAGCCGGACGAGAAATCCGACGGGTTCGCGTTGATGGACCGCCACTTGGTGAGGTCCTTGAGGTTGATGCCTCCGCTGCAGTCCAGGTCCGCCTTCAGGTTGCCACCACCAGCGTTCTCGGCCCGCCACGCGGTGAGGTCTTTGAGGTTGATGGAGTTGCTCTGGTCCAGATCGCCATCGCACGCGTTGCCGTAGCCGTCGGAGTCCGTGTCGCAGAAAGCGGCTCCCGCGTTCGCGACCTGATCACAGTTGTCGAGCACGTCCGGGACGCCGTCGCCGTCCGCGTCGGGAGCGAGGCCCGCCATGGAGGCGATCGGGAATCCGACCATGAGTGCAAAAATCATCGCTGTCAGTACGCCGATCTTCATTTCAAAGATTCTCCTCGGTTTTACGGGTGTTTCGCATTAGGCCTGATACGCAGGCTCATGTCCAGCATTTCCGTGTCTGGGCTTGCACTCAGCGCCCCGGCACCCCCGGGGTCTCCTCCGCATCTCGGTCTGAATGCTGTCCCGTATCCTTGCTTCGATCCGCCGGAATTGGAGTCGAGATCCTTGGGTTTTCCGGCGAAAGGCTCACCGTTGGGTGGTACCCGATGGCGGCCTGTGGCGGGATAATTTGCAATCGTCGTGCCCAACGGCAGATTTTTCCTAAGTAGCTGTTTTCGAAGGATTCTTGAAATCTCGCGAAACGGCAGCGGAGCGGAACCGCCCTACCCACCCGCCGAAAAAAGGAAAATTCTTTCATATCGCCCGTCGGGATCCCCTGGGGGCCACCAGATCGTGCATCCCAGGGGCGAACCCTTCGGCCAGACGCGTGAGCCTTTCCCGTGAGATTCCAACGGCTTTGCGCTTCGCGCTCGACAGCGGCGTGGAGAGGCGAACCGCCACCGGGACCGCGGATCGCGCGATCGGTGAGGCGTCGAGCCCGAATAGACCTCGTAGGGTTTCGCGCCATACCCCGGGCGATGCCTCGAACCAGTGGACGACGAGCAACCGGCTCGCCCCTTTCCGGAGGATCCTCTCGGTCGCGTCCCGCCCGGCGATCCGGATCGGTCGTTCGGACTCCACGATCCACCCGCTTCCGGGGAACGCGACCTTCGGAGACAGGTAGGAGCGGATCCGGCTCCCGGTATCCGCCTGGCCGATGAAGACGTCGACGGGCTCACCCGCCACCGCGTAGCGGCGATGCGCAATGTGACCGAAATCGACCGTCCCCAGGAAGAGCCAGTCGTTCTTCTGGTCGCGCGACTCCAGACCCTCGAGCCGTTCGGCCAGCATGTCGACCGGCCGGGCGACTTCCGGTCGGTCCGCCTCGAACGCGCCGAGCCAGGACGCCGCGAAGAGCACGAGCGAGAACGACAGCACCATGGCCACGCGCCCCCCGATCGGGGCGCGCCCCCCGCGCTTCTCTCTCGCGACGGCCTTCGGCGGCGATCCCCCGGGCAGGGAGAACCGCTCGAGCAGCCCGTCGATGAAGTAGAGGATCAGGACGCCGCCGAGGAGCATCGCGATGCCCTGGAGGCTGTGGATGCTCGCGACGTCGGCGTGGGGATTGAAGATCAGCCCCAGGCACCGCAATCCGTTGATCAGGAATGCGACCAGCGGCGCACACACGAACAAGAGGACGGCGTGCACGCCCCGTCGCTCGAAGAGGTCGACCATCAGGACGGTGAGCAGGAGCAGCGTCTCGATCGAGCGGACCCCCGAGCAGGTCTCGATGATCGCGAAGAGACCGTCGCTCAGGATGATGCGATCGCCCGAGACGAGGTTCGGAACGCCGATCAGGCCGAGCAGAAGACCCGTGAATTCGGCGGTCTGGATCTGGAGGAACCAGAGGATCTGGTTCAGGAGAGCTCCGGGGATGGGCACCGCGAAGACGAGCACGGAGACGGGAAAGGCCATCCAGCGGACGGCCGCGAGCCCGCCGAGGAGGTTGCCCGCGCCGAGGAGCGCGGGGATCAGGGCGAGCGCCTGGAGGTCTGGCGCAGCGGCCCGGACCGACCAGGTGAACAGCGCGAGCGAGAACGCCCAGCACGCCGCGGTCAACGCCACCGGCCCGCTGCGCCCCCAGCACGCCGACAGCCGTTTGCGGCGACGCCACAGCAGCCAGGCGCAGAGTCCGAGCACGACGAGAGGGGACGAGTCGGAGGGCTCGAAGAAGAAGTCCTCGACCTCGCCGGTCAGCGAGACCTGCATGTTGGTCAGGGGCTGGAAGTGCAGCAGCTCGCGACACGCCGCTCCGGCGGCCACGACGCTCGCGGCCAATCCGAGCGCGGCGAGCCCGCTTTGGCTGCGACGACTTGCAGCCGGGCGGGATTTTCCACCCGCCGGCCGGGAAGAGGCGGCTGCGTCGGTCGTGTCCGGTGCGGTCATGGCGTGTTGGATGGCCCTGTCGGCCAGGAAGGTTCGGAGCATGACCCCCCGTCCGTTAACCGCAAGCGAAGGCGCGGTTTCGCCGAAACGTGCGGCGAACCCGGAGCGCTGCGCGCGCGCATTCTCCTAGACTGGACGCACCTTGGACCCCGTCGCCGACCTGCTTCTCTATCTCGACCGCTCGCCCACCCCCTACCACGCCGTCGCCGAGAGCGTGCGACGGCTGGAGGCCGCGGGGTTCCAGTCGCTCGACGCCGTGGAATCGTGGTCGCTCGCGGCCGGCGACCGTCGCTACGTCGTGCGCGACGACGGCAGCCTCGTGGCGTTCGAGGTGGGATTGCAGAGTCCGGCCGAAGCCGGCTTCCGCTGGATCGGGGCGCACACCGACTCCCCCAATCTGCGCATCAAGCCGCAGCCCGACGAGGAAGCACACGGCTACGGCCAGCTCCGCGTCGAGACCTACGGCGGCGTGCTGCTGCACACCTGGTTCGACCGCGACCTCTCGCTCGCCGGACGCGTCGCCGTGCGGGGCGAGCACGGCCTGCAGACGCCGCTCGTCGATTTCGGACGCCCACTGCTGCGCGTTCCGAATCTCGCCATCCATCTGCAGCCCGAGATCCGCAACGACGGCCTGAAGCTGAATCCGCAATCACAGGCCGTGCCCGTCCTCGGACTCGAGGACACACCGCCCCTGGTCGAGCTGCTCGTGCAGGAGCTTCGGGCCGGGGGCGCCGAGGTCCGCGCCGAGGAGATCGTCGGCTTCGACCTGATGGCCTACGACACGCAGCCCGCCGCCGTCGCCGGCGCGCGCGGTGAGTTCGTGCAGGCGGCCCGCCTCGACAACCTCGCTTCCAGCCACGCCGCCGTGACCGCGCTCTGCCGGGCCGTCGCCGCGGGTCCTGCGCGCGCGACGCGCGGCGTCGCACTCTACGACCATGAAGAAGTGGGAAGCCGCAGCACCAGCGGAGCCGGCGGGCCGCTCCTCGTCGAGATACTGGAACGTGTCGCTGCCGGCGCGAAGGACGGCGGCACCGACGCCCTGCCCCGCGCGCTCGCACGCAGCCTGCTCGTCTCCGCCGACATGGCCCACGCCGTGCACCCGAACTTCTCCGACAAGCACGAGCCGGGACACACGCCGGTGATCGGCCGCGGCCCGGTGATCAAGCAGAACGCGAACCAGTCGTATGCGAGCAACGCACGCACCGCCGGTGCGTTCGCCGAGCTCTGCGAACGCGCCGGCGCGACGCCGCAGTATTTCGTCGCGCGCAACGACATGGGCTGCGGATCGACGATCGGACCGATCACCGCGGCCCGCGTCGGCATCCCGACGGTCGACGTCGGCAATCCGATGCTCTCGATGCACTCGTGTCGCGAGATGGCGGGCTCCGCCGACGTCGAGCCGATGATCGACGTGTTTCGCCTGTTCTTCGAGGACGCCTCCGCGTGAGCGGACACGCGAACGCCGACCGCGCCTTCATCGAGCGGTCGGTTCGCATCGGGATCGTCGGCGCGCTCGTGCTCGCGGTCGTCCTTGGAACGCTCTGGGTGCTCAAGGGAGCGCTCACGCCGCTCGTCGCGGCGCTGGTGATCGCCTATCTCTTCGACCCGCTGATCGATCGCTTCGAGGCGCGCGGCATCGCCCGGAGTGTCGCGATCTTGATCCTGCTCGCGGGGATCGGCATCGCGCTCTTCGGCGTTGCCTTCTTCCTGATTCCCGCGATGCAGCGCGACGTCGCGGCGCTCGCCGAGAACCTTCCCACCGCGTTGCGCGACGGCCTGAGCGGGCTCGGCCCGCGTCTCCAGGAGCAGTTCGGCATCACCCTGCCGCGCTCGATCGCCGACGCGATCGAGACGCTGCGCTCGGGAGAATTCGAGATTCCGCTCGATGCGATCCGCGGGCTCCTGGAGCGCGTCGTCACCGGCGTCACGGGAACCGTCGGCGCGCTCGTCTCGCTGCTTCTGATCCCGGTGCTCGCCTACTACATGCTCGTGGAGTTCGATCGCATCCGGCTCGCCGTGCTCGATCTCGTACCGCGCGACTACCAGGAGATGGTGGCGACGGAGGCAGCGCGCGTGGACGTGCTGATCTCCGGGTTCATCCGCGGGCAGCTCACCGTCTGCCTCCTGCTGGGAATCCTCTACGCCGTGGGATTCACCGTGATCGGGATCGATCTCGCCATCGTCATCGGCGTCGCCAGCGGACTGCTCGCCATCATCCCGTACGTCGGCGGCGCGGTCGCGCTCACCGCTGCCGCAGGGATGGCGCTGCTCCAATACGGTGTCGACATCCATCTCGCCCTGGTCGTGGGGTGGTACTTCCTCGTGCAGGGGCTCGAGGGATTCGTCCTCACACCGAAGATTGTCGGCGGCAGCCTCGGGATGCACCCGGTCACGGTGATCGTCGCGCTGCTGATCGGCGGAGACCTGCTCGGATTTCTCGGATTGCTGATCGCCGTGCCGCTCGCGGCGGTCGTGCAGGTCTTCCTGCAGGACCTCGTCACCGCCTACCGGAGTTCTTCGGTCTACAGCGCGCCCGAACCCGAGGCGGGCGACGGGGGCCTACGCTAGGTTGGCGCCGATGAGCGAACCGGATCGCGAGCAACAGGGCATCGAGGCGAAGGCGCGCGACGAAGACGCGGCGTCCGACGATGATGACGACGACGACGACGCGGCGAGTCCCTTCGACCACCCCGCGTTCCTGCCGGTCCTGTTATGGGGCCTGGCGGGCTGGTTCGGCTACGACGGCTGGATCAACCAGGATCCCGACATGCTCGAGCACGTCGCCTTCAACCGTTGGGGCTTCGGCATCCTGGTCGTGCTCGGCGCCTATTTCACGATCCAGTCCGTGCGCGAGATGCGCGAGGATCGCGAGAAAGGTTAGGCCTGGCAGGGCTACTGCCTAACCCGCCAGGAGCGCTCGCCCGACGACCTTCAGCTCGAGGATCGGCTTCACGCCCTCGAAGATCGGCAGCACCTGGGCGTCGACCACGTACCGGCTGATCGGGTACTCCTCGGCATAACCCCAGCCTCCGTGCATCAGCTGACCCTGTTGCGTGAGCTCGACGGCCATGTCGCAGGTGAGCAGCTTCGCCTGCGCGGCGTGGGGCGCTGCGGCGCGCTCGTCGCCGTCCATCGCGACGGCGGCCGCGTAGGTGATCGCCCGCGAGGACGCGAGCATCGCGGCCATCCGTCCGAGCGTGTACCGGGTGAGCTGGAAATCGGAGATCGGCTTGCCGAACTGCATGCGGTCCACGACGTACTCGGCCGTCTTCTCGAGCGCCGCCTGGGCGAGGCCGCACGCGCGACCGCCCGTCTGCAGACGCCCTGCCGCGAAGCCGGCCATCTGGAGATAGAAGCCGCGGCCGAGCCCCTGCTCGCCGCCGACGAGATTCGCCGCCGGGACGACGTAGTCCTCGAAGTTGAGCGTGAACGAATGCATACCGCGGTAGCCCGGCGTCGCGTCCGCCTTGCCGACGAGACGGCCGCCGCCGGGCTGCTTCATCTCGAAGTCGTGCCCGTCGAAGGTGTCCTTCGGCACGATGAAGAGCGAGAGCCCTTTCGCCCCCTTGCCGGGATCGGGATCGGTGCGCGTCAGCACCGCGAGGACGTTCGCGCGACCGGCGAACGTGCACCACGCCTTCGGACCGTTGATCACCCAGTCGTCGCCGCGCTTCTCGGCGCGGCACTTCACGGCGGAGACGTCGCTACCGATGTCGGGCTCGGTCACCGAGATGCCGACCATCGTCTCGCCCGCGGCGATCTTCGGCAGCCATTCCTGCTTCTGCTCCTCTGTCCCGCCCATGACGAGCGCCTTCGTGAGGATCTCCGGGCGCGTGATCAGCGACCCCGCTGCGGCGAGCGACGCGCGCGAAAGCTCCTCGGTCGTGAGGATCATCGCGAGGTTGCCCATCTCGGATCCGCCGTACTCCTCGGGGATCGCGAGACCGAAGTAGCCGAGCTCGGCCATCTCGGTGATGAACGACTCGGGAACGAGGTCGTCGTTTCGGTGGATGCGCTCGGCCTCCGGCGCCACCTCCTTCTCGCCGAAATCGCGCACGGCGTCGCGCACCTGCTCGTGCAGGTCGTCGAGCGGCCACTCGTTGCGCCCGCGCGTATCGCAGGTGTGCTTGCCGATCTCGCGATAGACCGACTCGTGCCCCGCGCTGCGCAAGACCGCGCGGGTCGCGGCGGGGAACGTCTCTTCGAGGATGGCGTCGCCGAGTCCGAGGTCGTCGAGCGCGGGCTCGAGGCGTCCGATCAGGCTCCGCGTGAGGTCGGCGACGGAGGCAGCGCAGGTGAGCTCCGCCATCCCGCCCTGCCCGGCCTCCTCGACCGCGTCGACCAGCTCGGAAGCGGCGCGCGCCTGGGTGGCGGCGTAGGCGACGCGTTCGGTGAGCACCTGGTGGTCGTCGATGCGCTTGCCGCCGTCGGTGATCTCGCGGGCGCGATCGAGGGTCTTCTCCACGAGCTGATTCGCGGCGTCGCGGAGGAGGTGGGCGTCGGCGAGGGTGGGGGTCGTGCTCATCGGGGTCCTCGGATGTCGGGTGGTTCTCAAGCGGGCGCATACGATAGCGTGGCGTCGCCGATCGACCGGTCACGTGTCGGCGGCTCGGATGGAGGGGAACCATGGGATCGATGCACCGCGCGATTCGACCGTACAGCTTGCAGCGAAGCTTGCGAACGCTCCTCGTGCTGGGCCTGGCCGCGACGACGGTCGCCGCGCTCGGCTGCTTCGGGCCGCGGCACGGGCGTCACCACGCCCGCCACGGCTTCACCGGCGACACGGGCACGGTGCAGATCATCAGCGCCGAGGTCGGCGGCAAGAACGTGTTCATCCCCTCGACGATCGCCGTGAAGACCGGCGCGCCGGTGACGCTCTCGATCTTCAACACCACCGGCAAGCCGCACGGCTTCAGCATCCCTGCGCTCGGCATCGCCGAAGTTCTGCCGGCGGGCGAGGAGCACGCGGTCGAGCTGCCCGCGATGGAAGGGCACCAGCTCCTCCAGATCAACTGCCAGCTGCACACCACGCACCGCACCGCGACGCTGATCGTGCTGCCCGCCGGCAAGCCGGGCGGCGGACACCACGGACATCACGAGAAGTAGGCGAGCAGCTGCTCCACGAGCGGGGGGCTGCCTAACACGAGCCCCGACTTGCCCTTCACTTCGGGGAGCACCTCGCAGCGTCCGCCCGCCTCGGGGACGAGCAGACGCGTGGCGGCGATGTCCCAGAGGTTGAGGTCGGGATCGACCATCGCGCCGACTCCGCCCCCGAGCACGAGCGCGTGTCCGAACGCATCGGTGTAGCCGCGCAGCATCGGGATCTCGCGGGCCATGCGCTGGAAGACGTCCGCGCGCCCGTAGCGCTCGAAGCAGAAGGGATCACCGTGGGAGACGATCGCGCGCGAGAGGTCGCTCTCGTCCGATACGCGCGTCGGCGCGCCGTTGCGGCGACAGCCGCCGCCGCGCGTGGCGGTGTAGCGCTCGCCGAGGGCGGGCAGATCGAGCACCGCGACGACGGGCTCGCCGTCCTCGAGCAGTGCGATCAGCGTGGAGAAGAGCGGGATCCCGCGCGAGAACGCGATCGTGCCGTCGATCGGATCGACCACCCAGCAGAGCCCGTCGCTGCGCGAGGCCGCCGATTCGCCTTCGTCGCCGAACTCCTCGCCCAGCACCGGATGATCTGGATAGGCGTCGCGCAGCGTCGCACGGATCGCCCGTTCGGCCGCGCGATCGGCCTCCGTCACGGGCGAGCCGTCGCCCTTCGTCTCGACGGCGACGTTGCGAAACCGCGGGAGCACTTCCTCGCGGGCGCGATCGGCGGCCGCGGACGCGACTTCGAGCGCGGCGTCGAGGGAGAGGGTCACGGCGGCGCAAGGTACCGCGACGGTACGCTGTGCGCCCCGGAGGAAGCGCGCACGTGACCGCCCCGCATCTGCACATCGAAACCCGTGGCGAAGGCCCGGTGGTCGCGCTCGCCCACGGCTTCGGCGGCAGCGCGCGCAACTTCCGCGGCCAGGCGCGCTCGCTCTCCGACGCCTGGCGGGTGATCACGTGGGACGCGCGGGGTCACGCGCGCAGCGACGCCCCGCGCGATCCGGCGGCCTACTCCCTCGAACTTCTAGCCTCCGACGTCGGTCGCGTGCTCGACGAGCAGCGCGTCGAAGCGCCGTCCGTCGTCGGCGGACTCTCGCTCGGCGCTGCAGCGGCTCTCGCCTTCGCGCGAGCCGAGCCCGGACGCGTCCGCGGACTGATCCTCGCGTCCTATCCCGCATCGCGGCGCATCGCCCAACGCGGCGGCTTCGCGCGCATCGCCCACGCCTTCGCCGACGCGATCGAGAACGACGGTCTCGAAGCCGCCGGCGAGCGCTATGTCTGGGGTGCGGAGTCCGGGCTCGACGAAGGCGGCGCGGCGTTCGTGCGACAGGGATTCCTCGAGCACCCGCCCCATGCGCTGGCGCTCACGTTGCGCGGCGTGCTCGCCGTCCTGCCCGAGCCGGAGGAGATCGCCGGATCCCTCGCTCGACTGGAGATCCCGACCCTGCTCGTGGCGGGCGGCGCGGACGCCGGCTCGATCGCCTCCCACGAAGCGCTCGCCGGCGCGTTGCCGAACGCGCGCAGCGTCGTCGTCCCGGACGCGGGGCACGTCGTGAATCTCGCCGCGCCCGCTGCATTCGACCGCGCGGTGCGCGCGTTCCTCGCGACCCTCTAGCGTCGAGAGGCCTGGCCGAGCTCGCGCAGGCGGCGGAAGGGATAGATCCCCGAGTCGTGTCCGTCGCTCCAGGCGATCTGGATCGCGTAGCGGCCGACAGACTGGATCTTCAAAGGATGGACGTCGTCCGGAACCGAAGCCGGATCGAGGCGGTCCTCGCCGGTCCACTCGTCGACGCAGACGGCGCACCCGCAGGCGAGGCGAAGCGCGCGGACGTCGATTGCACTCTCGACTCCGTCCGACCAGCGGATCGCGAGGGTGCGCGGACCCTTCTGGCCGATTTCGATCGGGGTCGGCTCCCCTTCGGCTTCGCTCATCGAGCCGCGGAATATCGCACAGGGAGCGGGCCGTTCTCCGGCGTGGGCGGCACTTTCCGCAGCGGACGCTACACCTCCCGGCATGTCGAAAGAGAGCATCGCCATCCTCGGTGGAACCGGAGATCAGGGCCTGGGCCTCGCGCTGCGCTTCTGCGCCGCGGGCCGGGAAGTCGTCATCGGGTCGCGCAAGGCCGACCGCGCCGTCGAGGCCGCCGAAGAGGTCGGGAAACAGGTCTCCGGGGCGCAGGTGTCCGGGGTCGAGAACGGCGACGCCACCGACGGTGCCGGGATCGTCATCCTGTCGGTCCCGTTCGAGCACACCGCGAGCACCGTGAAGTCGATCCGCGACCGCCTGGCGCCCGGCCAGATCGTCGTGTCGATGGGCGTGCCGCTGGCCACGGCGGTCGGCGGATCCGCCGCGCACATGGTCGGCGTGTGGCAGGGGTCCTGCGCCGAGCTCGTCGCCTCGCTCGTCCCGGACGGCGTCCACGTCATCTCCGCCTTCCAGAACGTCTCGGCCCACCGGCTCTCCACCCTCGACGAGCCGGTCGAATGCGACGTCGTCGTCTCCGGTGAGAAGGAACCCCGGGCTCGCGTGATGGAGCTGTGCGAGCTGGTTCCGGGCCTCCGCGGCGTGAACGGCGGGCCCATCACCAACGCCCGGATCGTCGAGTCGATGACGGCACTGCTGATCGGAATGAACATCCGATACAAGGTCCCGGAAGGGGTCGGCATTCGCTTCACCGGGATGGCCGAGAGCTGATCCGGGCGCCGCTTCGGCGAGCCCGAAACGCGCCTTTTCCCGACCTCGGCCTGACGGGGCGTCATCCCTTTGATTACGAGGGGTTACGATGCGTTCTCGCAGGTCGACGCCGGTCCTGCGTCCGGTGCACAGAATCGAGATACCCGAAAAAGGTGTTTTTACTCAAGGGCTTGTGCTCCTACCCGCGGACACCCACCACATTTTGTGGATTCGCGCTTGACGGGTTCGGGCACTGGGAGTAGAAAAACCAGACGGGGATGAGACATGTCCTTCTGGCGGCCTGGGGGGGTTCGATAACAGGCGGTCGGCAGAGGGAAGCGAGAGGGTTTTCGGGATGGAGGACCTGATGCTCGCTCGGGGGCCCCAGGCGTTCTGGGGCCTCTCTCATCTCCGGGAATTTTCAGCCCCGATCTCAGCGGTGGACACGGTGGGACACCGGCAGACGGAGCGTCAGCAGGATCATTCGGGCCGGCGCCCGGAGATGCGAAAACGGGATCGCCGGCAGGGTCAGGGGCAGAGTCGATAGGTCGCGAGCGCGATCGGTCGAGGGCGGGTCGGAGGGGTCACGGACCACTCTCCCGAGAATCCGCCGAAAAGCTCCTCGATTCCCACTCGAAGAAAAGCTCGATTCCCGCGCGCCAGTCGCCAGCACTCACTCGCTCCATTCACGGCTCCCGCTGAGCCGGGTGCACAGGCGGAACGCGAATCCGGCCCGACTGCGGTCGTCAGCCCCGAACGGAATCGAAACAGGACCATCGGCCCACACCGGGCTGGCTGCGAGCGGATCGCACGAACCGGTTGGCCGGCGACGCCGCGCGCGCACGTTTCACAGACACCAGCATCGATGGCAACATCAACGAACAGGAAGGGATGCCCAGCCTCATGACCACCACGCACACCACGACGTCGGACGACCGGGGCCATCTTCACGCCGTGGGCGCGAAGTCGAAAGCCGGTAGGGGCCGTCGCAAGGCAAAGGGGCTCGCGATCGAGCGCGCCTTCACCGAGCCCGGCGCCGACCCCTTCGATGCGGTGGAGTGGGAGCTGCGCAGTGCGAAGATCACCGGTGAGGGGGGCGACGTCGTCTTCGAGCAGAGCGACGTCGAGATCCCGAAGACCTGGTCACAGCTCGCCACCAACGTCGTCGTCTCGAAGTACTTCCGCGGCCACCTCGACTCGGACGAGCGCGAGCGCAGCGTGAAGCAGCTGATCGGGCGCGTCGTGGGCAGGATCCGCGAGTGGGGCGACAAGTCGGGCTACTTCGCCACGCCCGAAGACTCCCAGGCCTTCTCCGACGAGCTCACCCACATCCTCGTCACCCAGCGCATGGCCTTCAACAGCCCGGTCTGGTTCAACCTGGGCGTGAAGGACACCCCGCAGCAGGCGAGCGCGTGCTTCATCAACTCCGTCGACGACACGATGGAGTCGATCATGGACCTCGCGAAGACCGAGGCCATGCTCTTCAAGGGCGGCTCGGGCACGGGCTCGAACCTCTCCCAGATCCGCTCCTCGAAGGAGCGGCTGGCGGGCGGCGGCACCGCGTCCGGCCCGGTCTCGTTCATGCGCGGCTTCGACTCCTTCGCCGGCGTGGTGAAGTCGGGCGGCAAGACCCGTCGCGCCGCGAAGATGGTGATCCTCAACGTCGATCACCCGGACATCATGGAGTTCGTCCACTGCAAGGCGGACGAGGAGAAGAAGGCCTGGTCGCTGATCGACGCCGGCTACGACGGCGGCTTCAACGTCCCCGGTGGCGCCTACGACTCGGTCTACTTCCAGAACGCCAACCACTCGGTGCGCGTGACCGACGGCTTCATGCAGTCGGCCATGAACGACGCCCCGTGGCCCACCCGCGCGGTCACCACCGGCGAAGTGGTCGACACGCTCAAGGCGAAGGGAGTGCTGAACGAGATGGCCGACGCCGCGCACGTCTGCGGCGACCCGGGCATCCAGTACGACACGACGATCAACCGCTGGAACCCGGTGAAGGCGTCCGGGCGCATCAACTCGAGCAATCCCTGCTCCGAGTACATGTTCCTCGACGACACGGCGTGCAACCTCGCCAGCCTGAACCTGATGAAGTTCGTCGACGCCGACGGGCAGTTCGAGGTGGAAGCGTTCCGGCGCGCCTCGGCGCTCACGATCCTGGCGCAGGAGATCCTCGTCGACAACGCCGACTACCCGACGCCGGCGATCGCGAAGAACAGCCACCTCTATCGCCCGCTCGGTCTCGGCTACGCCAACCTAGGCGCCCTGCTCATGTCGATGGGCCTGCCCTACGACAGCGACGAGGGTCGCAACGTGGCGGCGGCGATCACTGCAGTGATGTGTGGCCAGGCCTACGCCACCAGCGCCGAGGTCGCCGAGGCGATGGGGCCGTTCTCCCGCTACCGCATGAACCGCAAGCCCTTCCTCGAAGTGATCGGCATGCACAAGGCAGCGGCGGAGGCCATCCCGAGCGCCGGCGTGCCCGAGCACCTGCTCGGTGGCGCGCACGCCTCCTGGGCCGAGGCCCTCGAGAAGGGGAAGAAGTCGGGTTACAAGAACGCGCAGGTCACGGTGCTCGCCCCGACCGGCACGATCGCCTTCATGATGGACTGCGACACGACGGGCGTGGAGCCGGACATCGCGCTGGTGAAGTACAAGAAGCTCGTCGGCGGCGGCTTCCTCAAGATCGTGAACAACACGGTGCCGATGGCGCTGCGCAAGATCGGCTACTCCGACGACCAGATCGTGCGCATCGTCGACTACATCGACGAGCACGAGACGATCGAGGGGTCGCCCGACCTCGGCGACGAGCACCTGGCCGTCTTCGACTGCGCCTTCCGCGCGACGAAGGGCAGCCGCAGCATCCACTGGATGGGCCACGTGCGGATGATGGGCGCGGTGCAGCCCTTCCTCTCCGGTGCGATCAGCAAGACGGTGAACCTCCCCGAGGACGCCACGGTCGAGGACATCGTGCTCGCCTACACCGAGGGCTGGCGGCTCGGCCTCAAGGCGCTCGCGGTCTACCGGGACGGCAGCAAACGCACCCAGCCGCTCAACGCCGGCAAGGAGGAGGCGAAGGTCGAGGGCATCGACGCCGCGCGGCCCGTCCGCCGCAAGCTCCCCGACGAGCGCGCGGCGCGGACGCACAAGTTCTCGATCGCGGGCCACGAGGGCTACCTCACCGTCGGCCTCTACGACGACGGACAGCCCGGCGAGATCTTCCTGCGCATGGCGAAGGAAGGCAGCACCGTCTCGGGCCTGATGGACACGATCGCGACGATGACGTCCATCTCGCTCCAGTACGGCGTGCCGCTCAAGACGCTGGTCGACAAGTTCAGCCACACGCGCTTCGAGCCGGCGGGCTTCACCAACAACCGCGACATCCCGATCGCAAAGTCGGTGATGGACTACGTCTTCCGCTTCCTCGGCAATCGTTTCCTGCAGGAGCCGGAAGTCGCGGACGAGCAGGAGGGCGGCGAGGAGTCCGAGCTGCCGGTGCTCGAGGCGAAGGTCGCGGCGGTGGCCGGCGGGTCGGGCCAGGGTCCGGCGCCGTACGGAATCATCAACCAGGCCGACGCGCCGAGCTGCAGCGACTGCGGGTCGATCATGATCCGCAACGGGGCTTGCTACAAGTGCCCGAACTGCGGGAGCACGAGCGGCTGCAGCTA
>JAHEJV010000180.1:0-4751 GCA_024638705.1 Deltaproteobacteria bacterium
GTCCGCCGCGACGACGAGCAGCAGCAGGTCGATTCCCGCCGCGCCCGCCACCATCGTGCGCACCAGTCCCTCGTGGCCCGGCACGTCGACGACGCCCAGGCGCGTGCCGTCCGGGAGATCGAGGGGTGCGAAGCCCAGCTCGATGGTGATGCCGCGCGCCTTCTCCTCGGGGAGGCGGTCGGTCTCGACGCCGGTGAGCGCGCGGCACAGGGCAGTCTTCCCGTGATCGATGTGCCCGGCGGTCCCGAGGATCAGGTGGCGAGTCGTCGTTTCCACGGTCTGGCTCAAGGCCCGACGACTCGGCTCTTCAAGGCGGCGGAGGCACCCATCCGACTTCGCTCGCCTACGGCTCGCGCCGGCTTCGCCGGCTGGCTAACGGGGCCCAATGCGATCGAAGCCCGTGTACGGCCGGAGCTTCTCCGGGATCGCGATCGACCCGTCTTCCTGCTGGTGGTTCTCGAGCAGCGTGATGAGGGCGCGCGAGATCGCCACGGCCGTGCCGTTGAGCGTGTGCACGAGCTCGTTCTTCTTCGTGCCCTTGCGGCGGAAGCGCGTCTTCAAGCGGCGCGCCTGGAAGTCGGTGCAGTTGCTGGTGCTCGTCACTTCGCCGTAGTCGCCGCCGTCGCCGCGCCCGGGTATCCACGCTTCGATGTCGAACTTGCGATACGCGGGGGCGCCGAGGTCGCCGGTGGCGATGTCGATCACGCGGTAGGGCACGTCGAGCGCCTGGAACATCCGCTCTTCGATGCGCAACAGCTCCTCGTGCATCGCGTCCGAGTCTTCGGGGCGCGTGAAGGCGAACATCTCCACCTTCGTGAACTGGTGCACGCGGTAGAGGCCCTTGCTCTCGCGTCCCGCCGAACCGGCTTCTGTGCGATAGCAGTGGGAGACGCCGCCGATCTTGATCGGAAGGTCGTCCTCGTCGAGGACGGTGTCTTCGTAGAGCCCGCCGAGCGTGATCTCGGCGGTGCCGATCAGGTCGAGGTCGGTGCCTTCGACGGAGTAGATCTGGGTCTCCGGACCGCGCGGGCTGAACGCCATCGCATCGACGATGCGGCGGCGCGCCAGGTCGGGCGTGGTGTAGATGCGGAAGCCCTCTTCGAGGAGCAGGTCGAGCGCGAACCGTTGCAGCGCCAGCTCGAGGATCACCGCTTCGCCGGAGAGGAAGTAGAACTTCTGGCCCGACACCTTCGCGCCGCCCTCGAAGTCCAAGAGTCCGAGCTTCTCGCCGAGCTCGAGGTGGTCCTTGGGCGTGAAGTCGAACTTGCGCGGCTCGCCGACGCGGTGCAGCTCGCGGAAATCCTCTTCGCCGCCGCTCGGCGATTCGGGATGCACGAAGTTCGGCAGGCCGCGGAGGGCATCGTCGAGCGTCTCGCGCGCCCGGGCGAGCTGCTCCTCGACGCCGGCCACCTCCTCCTTGAGGCGCCGACCCTCCGTCGTGTGCGCCTCGCGCTCGGCGGGCTCGAGCTTCTTCTTCCCCGCCGCCTGGTGCTCGTTGCGCTGGCGGTTGGTCTCGTTCAGCTCGCTCTGGAGCGCGGTGACGCGACGCTGGGCCTCGATCGCGGCGTCGACGTCGGCCGTGACACCGCGCTTCTTGCAGCTCTCGGCGATGTCGTCGCGGCGCTCTTCGAGGATTCGCGGGTCCAGCATGGGGCGGCAAGGGAAGCACAGGGGAGGAAGCGCGGCGAGGCGGCCTGGATGCCAGAGGACCGGGACGCGGCGAGGCAGAGCGGAGTAGAGTGGCGGGGCGCACCCACGAAGGAGGGCTCCATGGGAGATCCCCACGCGATCACGGACAAGAGCGCCCTGCGCGCGATCATCGGCGAGCCGCTGCCCGGCCTCGCGCTGAAGAACGAGGCGCGCATCACCGAGGAGGCGCGCGAGTACATCGAGCGCTCGCCCTTCATCGTCCTCGCCACCAGCGACGCCGAGGGGCACCTCGATGCGTCGCCGAAGGGAGACGGCCCGGGCTTCTGCCTGATCGAAGACGAGCGCACGCTCGTCATCCCCGACCGCCCGGGCAACAAGCTCGCCTACGGCCTCGAGAACATCCTCGAACGACCGCAGGTGGGCGTGATCTTCCTGCTGCCCGGCACGCCCGAGACGGTGCGCGTGAACGGACGCGCCGAGCTCACCGCCGACCGGGAGCTGCTCGAGAAGCTCGCCGCGCGCGGCAAGCCCGCCACGATCGCCATCCGCATCCACGTCGAGGAGTGCTTCCATCACTGCGCGAAGGCCTTCATCCGCAGCAAGCTCTGGAAGCCCGACACCTGGGGCGAACGCCTGAAGGTGTCGTTTGGCAAGATGGCCGCGAAGCGCATGAAGCTCGGTGACGAGGTGGCGGAGAAGTTCGACGCGGCGGTGGAAGAGGACTACCGGGAGAATCTCTAGTCGTTCGCCTCGGCGCGCGCCTCGCCATCGTGACGCCGTTCAGCGCGGCGCGGCCAATCGCACCGTCGCCATCGACACGAGCCGGTCGTCCTGGCCGGCGTCGACGAGCTCGACCCGCAGGCGCGCTTCGCGTTCGTCGCCGGCGAGCCAGGCCGTGCGCGTGCGGATCGGACCGACGCGGCCGAGCGCCAGGTAGTGCACCTGGAGGTCCTGGGTGACGGCATCCGCCACCATGCGGGACGAAGCGACGGCCTCCGCCGCGGCGTCCACCAGCGCCACCACCGCTCCGCCCTGCAGCGCGCCGACGCTGTTGCGCACGTAGTCGCCGACGTCGATCTCGACGACGCCCGCCGCGGCGTCGCGCACGCGGCACCCGATCTGTTCGAAGAAAGGCACCTTGAGGCCCGAGTGCTCGTCGCCGAAGCCGAAGCGCTCTTCCTCCGGCTCGCGGTAGGGCATGGTTTCCGCGCGACGCGGGATGCGCGTGAAGGTCATGCTCGCGACGGCCGCGGGACCGACCGCGTCGTCCCCATCGCCGACCTCCACGTCGAGCACGACGTTGGTCCGCCCGGCGCGCAGCGGCGCGCCCGTCACCACGAAGTCGCGCGTGAGCGGTCGCAGCACGTGCAGCTCGAGCGTCGACGTCACGCACCAATCGGGTTGCACGGCGCGCAGCGCGAGATTCCCGCCCAACACGTCGACGGCGACGCCGATCACCGCAGCGCCGACGTCGCCCGCGCGGTTGCCCAACTCCTCTGCGGCCGGCATGGCGACGCGGACGTCGTCGCCCGGGCCGCGCAGGATCGCGATCCGCAGGTCGGCCAGCATGTGGTGCTTCGGGGGGTAGGGCTCGCGTGCCGGCATGGCCCCTCGGGGAAGTGGCGAAGTGGTGCGGGCGCGCGAGAATAGAACACGTTTCACACCGCGGTCCAACCACCTGGCGGTGCGCGGCAAACGGCAAGAAGGGAACCCCCCATGTACATCGGCCTCACTGAAGAGCAGGAAGCGCTCCGCAAGGAGCTCCGCGCCTACTACGACAAGCTCCTCACCCCGGAGATCCGTCAGGCGCTCGGCGACGAGCACGGCGTCGGCCCCACGCACCGCAAGGTGATCCAGCAGATGGGCAAGGACGGTTGGCTCGGCATCGGCTGGCCGAAGGAGTACGGCGGGCAGGGACGATCGGAGATCGAGCAGTTCATCTTCTTCGACGAGTCGATGCGCGCGACCGCGCCGGTGCCGATGCTCAGCATCAACACGGTCGGCCCGACGATCGCGAAGTTCGGCAGCGACGAGCAGAAGGAGTTCTTCCTGCCGAAGATCCTCTCCGGCGAGCTCCACTTCTGCATCGGCTACAGCGAGCCCGGCGCCGGCACCGACCTCGCCGCGCTCAGCACGCGCGCCGACCGCGACGGTGACGACTACGTGATCAACGGCCAGAAGCTGTGGACCAGCCTCGCGAGCGACGCCGACTGGTGCTGGCTCGCCGTCCGCACCGACCAGGACGCGCCGAAGCACGGCGGCCTGTCGATCATCCTCGTCGACATGAAGAACACGCCGGGCATCCGCATCGACCCGCTGCACCTGCTCGGCGAGCACGACATCAACGCGGTGTTCTTCGACGACGTGCGCGTCCCGGCGAAGAACATCGTCGCCGGCGAGAACAAGGGCTGGAAGCTGATCACCGGCCAGCTCAACCACGAGCGCGTGGCGATCTGCTCGTCCGGCATGTTCGAGAGCGCCCTCGACATCACCCTCGACTGGGCGAAGCGCGCCGAGCTGCCCGACGGCACGCGCGTCATCGACCAGGAATGGGTGCAGATCAACCTCGGCCGCGTCTACGCGAACCTCGAGTTCCTGCGCCTGATCAACTGGAAGGTGGCGTGGACGGCGACGAAGGGAAACATGTCCGTCGCCGACGCGTCGACGACGAAGGTGTTCGGCACCGAGTGGTACCTCGAAGGCCTGCGCCTGCTGATGGAGATCCAGGGACAGCGCGGTTATCTCAAGCGCGGCTCGCCCGAGGCGGTCTCCGACGGCAAGCTCGAGGCGCTCTACCGCGGCCTCGTGATCCTCACCTACGGCGGCGGCACCAACGAGATCCAGCGCGACCTGATCGGCCTCTTCGGTCTCGGTCTCCCGCGCGTGCCGCGCGTCTAGCAAGCGGCACCAGCCGCGCGCAGCGAGCCGAAGGCGAGCGAAGTCGAACAGCAAGCGGCACCAGCCGCGCGCAGCGAGCCGGAGGCGAGCGAAGTCGAACAGCGGCCTCCGCCTCCGAAAACACTCCGCACACTTCATTCAAGGAAACACCCCATGGACTTCTCCCTCACCGAAGATCAGCAGGCGATCGCGGATCTCGCGGA
>JAHEJV010000180.1:4851-9213 GCA_024638705.1 Deltaproteobacteria bacterium
AGGCGAGCGAAGTCGAACAGCGGCCTCCGCCTCCGAAAACACTCCGCACACTTCATTCAAGGAAACACCCCATGGACTTCTCCCTCACCGAAGATCAGCAGGCGATCGCGGATCTCGCGGAACAGATCCTCAAAGACCAGGCGACGAACGAGCGCGAGCGCGAAGTCGAGACGAGCGGCGGTCCGCGCTTCGACAAGGAGCTCTGGAGCGCCGTCTCCGAAGCCGGCCTGCTCGGCATCGCCGTGCCCGAGCCGCACGGGGGCGCGGGGCTGGGCTTCCTCGAGGTGGCCGCGATCCTCGAACAGGTCGGTCGCTACACCGCCCCCATTCCGTTCTACGAGACGGTGGTGCTCGGCGCCCTGCCGATCGCCGAGTACGGGAGCGACGCGCAGCGCGAGGCGTGGCTGCCGAAGATCGCGAACGGCGAGGCCATCGCGACCGCGGCGCTCGTCGACGACGTCGCGACGAAGGCGACGGCATCTGGCGATGGCTTCGTCCTCGACGGCGTGAAGCTCTGCGTCCCCGCGGCCGAGCTGGCCGACGTCGTGCTCGTGCCCGCCGCCACCGACGGAGGCGGCACCGTCTTCCTCGTCGATCCGAAGGCGCAGGGCGTCACGCTCGAGGCGCTCGCGACGACGAGCGGTGCGCCCGAGTCGAAGCTGACGCTCGCGGCCGTGAAGGTCGGCGCCGACGCGGTGCTCGGCACGGCCGGTGCGGGCGAGAAGATCGTCGCGTGGCTCACCGAGCGCGCGACGTCGGGCCTGTGCATGGTGTCGCTCGGCGCATGCGAGTCGGCGCTCGACCTCACCTCCGAGTACATCAAGACGCGCAAACAGTTCGACCAGCCGATCGCGATGTTCCAGGCCGTCGGACACCGCGCGGCGGACGCCTTCATCGACACCGAGGGCATCCGGCTCACGGCCTGGCAGGCGGCGTGGCGTCTCTCGGCGGGTCTCGACGCAGGCAAGGCGGTGGCCGTCGCGAAGTTCTGGTGTGCGGAAGGCGCGAAGCGCGTCGTCCACGCCGCGGCGCACCTCCACGGTGGCGTCGGCGTCGACAAGGAATACCCGCTGCACCGCTACTTCCTCTACGCGCGCCACCTCGAGCTGTCGCTCGGCGGCGGCACGCCGCAGCTGCTTCGTCTCGGGCGATTGTTGGCGGAGGAAGCGGCCTAGCGGATCGCGGGGCTGCGCATCGGCTGCCGGTTCGTTGGTGAGCGCGGTCACGTGCCCGGACGCGTGTTCGACCGCTTCATCCGCAGTGATCCCGAAGCCGGAAGAATGCCCGGGCGCGCTCGCGCCCGCTGACGCCCGCGGCCTGGCCGACCCCGAAGGCCCCGGCGCCGCGCGGATCTGGGCGATCGGAGGCGGGAAGGGCGGCGTCGGGAAGTCGGTCGTCAGCTCGAGCCTCGCGACGGCGATCGCCGGCACCGGCCGTCGCTGCGTGCTGGTCGACTGCGATCTCGGCGGCGCCAACCTGCATACGCTGCTCGGCGTACGGCGTCCGCGCCGCACGCTCTCAGACCTGTTGACCGGCGACGTCGACTCGCTCTCCGAGCTGATGGTGCAGACGCCCGTCCCCAACCTCTTCCTCGTCAGCGGCAACCAGGCCCTGCTCGAGATGGCGAACCCGAAGCACAGCCAGCGGGAGATGCTCTTCGAGCACGTGCGCGGTCTGGACGCCGACGATGTGATCCTCGACCTCGGTGCGGGCAGCGCCTTCAACGTGCTCGACTTCTTCCTGCTCGCGAGCCGACGCCTCGTCGTCGTGACGCCCGAGCCCACGTCGATCGAGAACGCCGAGCACTTCCTGCGCGCCGCCTTCTATCGCGCCCTGCGCGACGCGACCCGGCGCTCGGACGTGCGCTCCGCGATCGAGCGGGTGCGCGAAGATCGCCGCGGCGTCCGCTGCGCGCGCGAGCTGATCGAGCGCGTCCGCGCGGTCGACCCGCCCGCGGCGAAGCCGCTCGAAGACTGCGCCGCGCGCTTCAACCCGATGCTCGTCGTCAACCGGATCCAGAGCGCCGACCATCGCCGCGTCGGCCCGGAGCTGGTGCGCACCTGTCGCGAGCGACTCGGCGTGCACGCCGAGCTGGTCGGGGCGCTCGACCACGACGACAGCGTGGCGGCCGCCATCGCGAAACGACAGCCGACCCTCCAGGCGTTTCCGCTCTGTCGCTTCTCCCACCGGGTGGAAGCCTTGGCGCGTCGCCTGCTCGCCGGAGAGATCGAGCGCGCGCCGCGCACGGAGGCGTCGGCACAGGAACGGCCGTCGCACACCCCGGTCGCCGGGCCGCTGGCGGCGCTCCCGCCCCTCGACTTGACGACACCGGGCGCCTACCTCCGCCGCTGCCGCGAAGCCCAGGCGCTGACCCTCGACGAGCTCGTCGAACGCACCCGCATCCGCAGCCTCGCCGCGATCGAGGCCGAGCGCTTCGACGAGCTTCCGCCCGAGCCCTATCTGAAGGGTTACCTGCTCGAGTATGCGAGGGAGCTGGGGGTGCCGGAAATCGCAGCGCTCACGAAGAGCTATCTCGAACGAGTGCACGCGGACGCGCCGGCAACGCGCTGAACGCTCCTTTCTCGTCTCGCGAGTCCGGGAAGATCGCGGCGGCTTCGCAGCCGAGGCGTTCGGATCCCGCGTACACTGCGCACTTCCCGATGCGCTCGCTCACCTCGCTCCTCGTTGCCGCTCTTCTCGGATTCGTCGCGGTTCCGGTTTCGGCCCGGCCGGATCGCGCGCCCGTGTCGCTGCCCGCGGCGTCCGCCCACGCCGAGGCGCTGCTCCCCTTCGACGTGCTTCCCGCGTTGGAAGCGGCCCCGCTCGACCTTCCCGCGCTCGAGGCGGACGACCGCGCCCGCGACGCGGCGGGCCTGCCGAGGCGCTTCGCATCGCCCCAGGCCGTAGCGCTCACGCCCGAGCGCGACGGCGTGTGGGAGGTGGTCGGCGACACCGCGGTCTGGCGCCTCGTCGTGTCGGCGCCGGGCGCGCGCTCGCTCAACCTGGGCTTCGGGCGTTATGCGATGCCCGGAGGCGGCCGGCTCCAACTCTATTCGGGCGATCTCGAGCACGTGATGCGTCCCTTCACGGCCGCCGACAATGCTGCGCACGGCGAGCTGTGGACGGCGATCCTGCGCACGGACGAGATCGTCGTGGAGGTTTCGCTCCCGCTCGCGAGTCGCGACGATCTCGAGCTCCTGTTGACTTCGGTCAACGTCGGCTATCGCCCCTTCGGCAAGGCGGGCGGGGAGAAGTCGGGATCGTGCAACGTCGACGTCGTGTGTCCCGCCGGCGTCGGCTGGGAGGCGGAGATCGCGTCGGTCGGCGGCTATTCGACGGGAGGAAGCATCTTCTGCACCGGCTTCCTCGTGAACAACACCGCGGGTGACGGGATGCCCTACTTCCAGACGGCGGACCATTGCGGCGTCGACGCGGGCAATGCGGCGTCGCTCGTCGTCTACTGGAACTTCGAGACGAGTTGTTGCGGCGGCGCGCCCGACGGAGCCCTCGGCGACTTTCAGACCGGCGCCTTCTTCCGAGCCGCCTTCACGCCGAGCGACATGACCCTCGTAGAGCTCGACGAGCTGCCCGATCCGGCATGGGAAGTGAGTTATGCGGGATGGGATCGCAGCGGCGCGAACGCCAGCTCTGCCACCGCCATCCATCATCCCAGCGGAGACGAGAAGCGCATCAGCTTCGAGAACCAGCCGATCACGATCACGAGCTACTACGGCGTGTCGTCGCCGGGGGACGGCACGCATCTCCGCGTCGCCGACTGGGACACCGGCACCACCGAGCCCGGGTCTTCGGGCTCTCCGCTCTTCGACCCGAACCACCGCGTCATCGGGCAGCTGCACGGGGGCGACGCGGCGTGCGGCAACGACGACCCCGACTGGTACGGCCGCTTCGCCACCTCGTGGACGGGCGGGGGCACCGCCGATACGCGGCTTTCGGACTGGCTCGATCCCGGCAACACGGGCGCGCTCACCGTCGACACGCTCGTCACGGCGTCCGTCCCGACCACGGTGCATCACGCCTTCGATCTTTCGACCGATCCGGGCTGGTCGACCGACCCGGGCTGGGCGCACGGCCAACCGACGGGCGGCAGCGGCACCCACGGCGGACCGGATCCG
Organism: Deltaproteobacteria bacterium; assembly: GCA_024638705.1. Classification (GTDB taxonomy): domain Bacteria; phylum Myxococcota_A; class UBA9160; order UBA9160; family SMWR01; genus JAHEJV01. Next base: position 8,985 of record JAHEJV010000180.1, read on the forward strand.
ACGAGCGGCTTCACGGGAAGCGACGTCTACGGCTACGAGCTCGGCGGCGCCTATGCGAACGATCTTCCCGAGAGACATCTCACCACCACCGGGATCGATGCGTCGCAGCTCACCGACGTGCACGTCGCTTTCAAGCGCTGGCTGAACGTCGAGCAACCGGCCTACGACCACGCCTATCTCCGCGTGAGCGACGACGGCACGAGCTGGCAGCCGGTCTGGGAGAACACGA
>JAHEJV010000012.1 GCA_024638705.1 Deltaproteobacteria bacterium
CGAGCTCGCCGCCATCGAGGACGGCGATGCGCTCGATGCCTTCGCCGCGCGCAAGGACGTCGCGCGTCTGCTCAAGAAGTACGCGCCCTCTCCGCAGACGAACACATCATCGGGAAAGCCCGAACGCGTCGAGATGAAGATCGGCGGACGCGTCGTCCCGGCGAAGTTCGTCCCGCGCCGCTACCGCACCGCCGGCGATCTCGAGATCTGGGTCGGCCGAAGCGACGCCGCCAACGACTATCTCTCCACGCGCCTGGCGCGCGGCAAGGACCTCTTCTTCCACGTCGCCGCCACGCCCGGCAGCCACGTCATCCTGCGCACCGAGGGCCGCAGCGACCCGCCGTCCGAGGCCCTGCTCGACGCCGCCGAGCTCGCTGCACACTACTCGAAGGCGAAGAAGGCCTCGCGCGTCGACGTGCACGTCGTGCCGATCGCCAACGTGCGCAAGCCGAAGGGCAGCAAGCCCGGGCTGGTGGAGGTGCACGGCGGGCGGAACCTGCACCTGCGGCGGGAAGAGGCGCGCTTGAAGCGGGTGCTGGACGCGCGGATCGACGACTGAGACGCCGCTCAGTCCTCCGCCGTCAGCGACCCCAACGTGGACTTCACCTCCGGTCGGTCGAGAAGCTCGCGCCAAGGCGCCTTCGGGTCTTCCTCGATCTGGGGTGCCAGCTGGTCACCTGCGACCGGGCCGCCCAGCAGGAACCCCTGCATGCGCGCGCAGCCGAGGAAACGCATCGCGCGCAGCTGGGCGATCGTCTCGACGCCCTCGGCGAGGGTTTCGAGGCCGAGGCGGCGGGCGAGGGTGAGGATGGCGGTGACGATCCGGTTGGCGCGCTGGCCTTGGCCGATGTCGGCGAGCAGCGAGCGGTCGAGCTTGAGCGATCGGATCGACTCCCACTGCAGGATCGCGAGCGAGCCCGCGCCGGCGCCGAAGTGGTCGACGCAGAGGGTGATGCCCGTGTCGGCGAGCTCTTCGACCTGAGCGAGGATTCGTCCCGACGCGTCGATCATGCTGCGTTCGGCCATCTCGATGACCAGGCGCCGCGGCGTGAGGCGGGTCTCCCCGAGCGCCGACCGCACCTCGCCGACGAAATCGCCCCGCAGCTGTCGCCCGGAGACATTCACGCAGACGTAGGGGGCGTCGTCGTGGTCGCCCCAGTTCATCGCCGTGCGACACGCCTCGTGGATGACGTAGACGCCGATCTCCTCGATCATGCCCGTGTCCTCGGCGATTCCGAGGAATTCGCTCGGAGCGAGCCGACCGCGCTCGGGGTGCATCCAGCGCAGCAGTGCCTCGGCGCCGACGAGACGCTCGGCCATCACGTCGATCTGCGGTTGGTACTCGAGGAAGAGCTCGTCGCGCCGCGTCGCGTCGCGGACGTTGGCGACCAGCGCGAAGCGCTCGTGCACCTCGCGGTCCATCTCGTCTTCGTAGAAGCGCACGGCGTTGCCATCGGTCTGCTTCGCGTTGTACATCGCGAGGTCGGCGGCGCGGATCAGGGCGTTCGGCGAGTCGGCGTCGTTCGGGTAGAACGCGGCGCCGATGCTGACGCCGACCTTGCACTCCTGGTTGAAGAGCGTGACCGGCGCCGAGATCGCCTCGATGAACTGCTCGGCGGCGCGCATCACGGCGCGTGGCTCGTCGACCTGGCGCAGCGCGACGACGAACTCGTCGCCGCCCAGGCGAGCCACGAGGTCGCTCTTGCGCGTCACGCGTCGCAGTCGCTTCCCCACTTCGGTCAGCAGCGCGTCGCCGGCCTCGTGGCCGAGCGAATCGTTCACCGCCTTGAAGCCGTCGAGGTCGAAGAAGAGCAGCGCCAGGTTCGTCTCGTGACGGCGCGCCGCCTCGACCGCACTGGTGAGCGCAGTCTGGAATGCGTGGCGGTTGGGCAATGCGGTGAGCGAGTCGTGGGTGGCGTCGTGGTGCTCCTTCTCGCGCGCCTCACGCAGGGCACTGAGCATGCGGTGGCGTTCGACGGCGTAGGACACGACGCGCGCCACCAGGCCGGAGTCTTTCTCGTAGCGAGAGATGCAGTCCTGCACCCCGAGCCGCACCGCGTCGATCGTGAGCGAGGCATGGGCCTCGTCGAAGAGCGCGACGACGGGGAGCAACTCGCTCGTGACGCGGACCCGGTGCAGCAGCTCCCGCGCCTCGCCCTCGGGCAGGTCGAGGTCGACCAGCGCGACGTCGTGTTCCTGGTTCCCCAGGAGCGGGAGCGCCTTCTCCAGGCTGGACACCTGGCTGACCTGGAAGTGCCGGGTCGTCGGGTCGAGGTGATCCCGGAAGCGCATCATCGTGCGCACGTCGTCCACGACGATGAGCACCCGGATCGGCTGCTGCATCGACCGGTCGGGGTCGAGGTCGTGGAGTTGCATGAGCGTGTCGGGGCAGAGTTCCCGGAAGATTGCGATCTGCACTACATCGGTGCATTCCGGGCCCCGCCTGAGAGCGGATCGGTCCGATCGCCCGAATCGATCGGAGTTGCCGGCTCCCGAGGGATCAGGGCTCGACGAGCACCTTCAGGGCCGCCGATCGCCGGGCGCGTTCGAGAGCGAGGGCGCCCTGCGCGAGCGGAATCCGCTCGGTGACGAGGTCGTCCACCTCCACTGCATTCGCCTCGAGCGCCGCGAGCGCGGGCGCGAACGGACCGCAGCGCGATCCGACCACCGAGATCTCGTGGATGACGAGCGGCGCGAGGTCGAGGCTCGGGTGCTCCGCCACCGTGCTCTTGAGCACGAGCGTGCCGCGCGGACGCGTCGTGGCGACGGCGGCGGCGAATCCTCCGGCGGTGCCCGTCGCTTCGACGACGAGGTCGGTGGGCTCCGGCGACCAGTCGCGTTCGAGCACCGTCTCGATACCGCGCTTCGCGAGCAGCGCGAGCTTCGCATCGTGGTGGCCGACGCAGCGCACCTGCGCGCCCGAAGCAGCCAGCACCTGCGCGGCGAGCAGGCCGAGCTTGCCGTCGCCGAGCACCACGCACGTCATGCCCGGCTCGACCGCGACCTGCTCGGGGATCTCGAACGCGGCCGCGAGGGGCTCGGTGAAGACGGCGCGGGTGTCGGGCACGGCGTCGGGCACCGCGTGGAGGTTCGCCACCGGGACGGCGACGCGTTCGGCGAGCGCGCCGTCGGCGTCCTGGATGCCCATCACGCGACGCGTCGGGCAGTGGCGTCCGAGCCCGCGCGCGCAGCTCTCGCACGCGCCGCACGCGAAGTTGATCTCGCCGACGACGCGACGGCCGCGCCACTCCTCGGGGCCGTCCTCCACCACGCCGACGAACTCGTGTCCGAGCACGCCCGAGAAGCCCATGTAGCCGCGGACGAGCTCGAGGTCGGTGTTGCACACGCCGGCGAGCGTGACGCGCACCACCGCGGTGTCCGGCGCAGGGGTGGGTTCGGGCACGTCGCGCACGCGCACGGTGCTGCCGTCGAGGGTGAGGGCGCGCATCAAGGTCTCCGTTCGCGCTTCATTGCCGACGCCGCCGGCGTGACGGATCATCGCGCTCGCGATGCGAGCGGAACGACGCAGAACGTTTCATCGGTGGTTGCTCCCGCTGTGGCTCGGGTTGTGCCTGGGTTTCGTCTGCGGTGAGCGTACCCCGCCGTCCGTGCCCGAAGCCTGGCTCCCGATCGAGTGGATCCAGGTCGGCCCGCACCGGGTGAGCGCCGAGATCGCCGTCGACCTCGACGACCGCCGCCGCGGCCTGATGTTCCGCGAGAGCCTCCCCGAAGACCACGGCATGCTCTTCATCTTCCCCGAGGAAGAGGTGCTCTCCTTCTGGATGCGCAATACCACCCTGCCGCTCTCGATCGCCTTCGCCAACCGCGACGGCGTGATCGTCCGCATCGCCGACCTCGAGCCCCTCGACGAGCGCGGCGTCACCAGCATGGGCCCGGCGATCTACGCCCTGGAGATGAACCGGGGCTGGTTCGGCGAGCACGAAGTCGGCGTCGGCGACAAGATCCAGGGCGAAGCGCTCTCACGTTAGGCACCGGATGAGTGTGCGGGGACGGGGAGGTACGTCCCCGATGTTCAGCGCGCCATGCGTCCGGAAGTCGAGGTAACGTGCGCCGGCCTGGTAGGGGACGTACCTCCCCGTCCCCGCGCACGCCTTCCGGGTTGAACTAGAGCACCACCTCGAAGCCTTCGAACTTCGGGTGCTCCAGATACGTCCCCTGCGGCGCGCGCGCCTGTCGGTGCGCCGCCTTGAAGTTCTCGGACTCCGTCCAGGCCTCGAACGCCTCGCGCGAATCCCAAACCGTGTGCGAGGCGAAGAGCGTCGCTTCCTCGTCAGAGGGGCCGCGCAACAGGTGGAACTCGCGGAAGCCGGGGACGTCGTCGAGATGCGACTCGCGCTCGCGCCAGAGCTTCTCGAACACCTCCTCCGACCCGGGTGCGATGCGAAAGCGATTCATGGCGATGAACAAACCCTTCTCCTCCTCGGGCTGAAGACTAATACCAGCCGACGTAGTGGCCGCCCGCGGCCGCGATGATCGACAGGAGCCAGAAACCGACGACGCAGCCGAGGACGAGCGACGATCCGCCGCTGCGCCGGTTGCGGATCACGATGTCGACGCTCACGAAGAACAGGAGCATCAGCGCGCCGAGCGCGAAGAAGTTGCGTTCGACGACGACGAGCAGCAGACCCCAGGCGCCGAAGAGCACGAAGATGATGATCACGACGGCGAGCACGGGCCACAGCGACGAGTCGCGGAAGAACGGGGCGAGCCAGAGATCGACGCCCTGGGGCTCGTCCGGGTCGGGGGTGGGCTCGGGGCCAGGCATGGGGGGATCCTAGCTTCCCGTTCTCCGTCGCAGGACCGCCGTACCCGGACCCTGCGACCGCGATAGTATGGCCTCGCGCCCCATTCGGAGGATCCGCCATGGCCGACACCACCTTCACCCGCATGCAGGATGCCAGTCGGGAGGACTACCAGCTCATCGGCAAGAAGAGCATCGAGTTCTTCGTCGGTCTGCCGGACCGCATCCTCCGCCATCTCGAGATCCTCGAGGGCGACACCGGCGGCTACGCGGTCTCGCGTCTGACCCACAGCCTGCAGACGGCGACGCGTGCCGAACGCGACGGGCGCGACGAGGAGTACGTCGTCTGCGCGCTGCTCCACGACATCGGCGACACCCTCGCGAGCGCCAACCACGCCGATCTCGCCGCGACGATCCTCGAGCCCTTCGTCAGCGAGGAGAACCACTGGATCGTGAAGCACCACGCGATCTTCCAGGGCTACTACTTCTTCCAGCATCTCGGCCTCGACCGGAACATGCGCGACCGCTACCGCGATCATCCGCTCTTCCGCGAGTGCGCGGCCTTCTGTCAGAAGTACGACCAGAACAGCTTCGACCCGGCCTACGACACCGAGCCCCTCGAGCACTTCGAGCCGATGGTGCGCCGCGTATTCGCCGCGCCGAAGAAGTCGATCTACGTCCCGGAAGACACGGGCCAGGTCGGCGCCAGCGCCTGAGCGTTCCTCCGCCCGCTTCCAGAGCGGTCGGGACGGCTCCGCAAGGATTCGATATACCTCGGTTGGAGCCCTGCCAACAGACCGTCTGTTGGGTGGATTGATCCCAGGCACTCCTTGCCGGGGAGGTCGCATGGCGACGACTCACCAGAAGCTCGAGCAGGGCGCGCGGAGCCGAGAGGCGCTCCTCGACGCGGCGATCGAGCTGATCGCCGACGGCGGCTACACCGCGACCGGCGTCGACGCGATCGCCCGCCGCTCGGGCGTCGTGAAGAGCGCCCTCTATTGGCACTTCGGGAGCAAGGACGGTCTCCTCGTCGCCGCCCTCGAGCGCACCGCGCAAGAGTGGGTCTCGGAGTTCGAGGCCTTCGTCGTCGAGAGCGCCGATGCGCCCGCCCGCCTCGAAAACCTGGTCGGGCGCGTGCGCGATCTCTTCCTCGGCCGCCCCGACCGCGTGCGCCTCATCATGTCCGCACTGATCGAGCGCGGCTCGACGAACGAGGAGGTGCGCGAGGGCGTCGCGCGCATCCTCGACGTGATGCGTTCTGCGATCGCGCGCGGCATGAGCGTGCTGCCGATCCCGGAGAAACGGATCGAAGGCATCGCGACCCTCACGCTCGAGACCCTCGCCGGCGCGTTCATCGACTACTTCTCCGATCCCGACGAAGAGGTCTTCGAGCAGCGCCTCAAGGTCATCCGGAAGATGGTCGCGCTGATGGTCGAGCACGAGCTGAAGCGCGGGCACCCCGCTTCGAGCTGAGCCGCCGCTCTCCGCGGCGAGGGGTTCCCGGAACCGGCGCCGTCGTCCGCACGACCGCGGCACCACCCCTTGTGTCGATTAATGTTAGAGTGGCCTCCATCTTCGGAGGCCACTCATGGAAAAAGCGACCGAAATTCGCGTCCCTGGAGGCCCCGAGGCCTCGGCGGGCGCCGTCGAGGGACGCCGGGAGCGCAAGAAGCGCGAGCTGCGCCAGCGCATCTACGACGAGGCGGGGCGCCTCTTCCTCCGCCAGGGCTTCGACGCCACCACGGTCGAGCAGATCTCCGAAGCCGCGGATGTCGCACAGGCGACGTTCTTCAATCACTACCCGAGCAAGGACGACCTCATCCAGCAGATGACGTCCGAGGTGCTCGGGGTCGTCGGCCTGCTGATCGAGGAGCAACGCAAGCGGAAGGCCGGCACCGTGGAGCGCATCGGCGAGATGGCCGTCCGCGCCACGAAGCTGATCGAGAACACGCAGCTGCTGACGCGCGATCTGCTGCGCGCGCTGATGCGCAAGCCCGGCGGATCCGGGCGACTGCTCGCCGACGTGCGCGCGACGCTCGCCGAGTTCATGCGCGACGGCCAGGAAATCGGGGACGTCCGCACCGACCGCGACGCCGAGTTCCTCGCCGAGATGTTGATCGCCGTCTTCTACGGGACGATCACCCACTGGCTGAACGACTCGGACTACCCGTTCCCCGAGCGCATGCGCGAAGCGGCCGACTTCCTGTGCGAGTCGATCGCGCCGCGCGAGGGTGGGGCGGAGGCCCGGTCGTGAAGTTCGACAGCCTCGCCTCGAGCAGCTTCGGCGCCGACATGTTCGACACGTTCGCGTGGTTGCGCGAACACGATCCCGTCCACTGGGACGAGAAGAACCAGCTCTTCGTGCTGTCGCGCTACGAAGACGTCTTCCACGTCTCGAAGCACCGCGAGATCTTCTGTTCCGGCGAGGGCGTGCGCCCGAGCGTTCCGACGAAGCTCTCGATCATCGACATGGACGAGCCGCGTCACGGGCAGCTGCGCAAGCTGGTGAATCGCGGCTTCACCCCGCGGATGGTGGGCAAGCTCGAGATCGTGTTCCGCGAGCTCACCACCGCCGCGATCGACCGCATCGCGCAGCAGGGCGCTTGCGACTTCGTCGAGGCGATCTCGGCGCCGATGCCGCTCGAGATCATCGCGGAGATGATCGGCATCGAGAAGAAGGACCGCGATCGCTTCAAGCAGTGGTCCGACGACATGATCCGCGCCGAGGGCAACTTCGATCAGCCCGAGGTGGTCGCGGCAGCGGGAAAGGCGTTCGCCGACTACGGCGCCTATCTTCAGGACGTCTTCGAGGATCGGCGGCGGAATCCGCAGGACGATCTCGTCAGCATCCTGGTCGGCGCGCACCGGGAAGGCGTGCTCGGACAGATCGAGGATCCCGACGCCGAGGAAGTCAGCGAAGAGCTCACCGGCGGGCTCGCCAGCGACGAGCTCTTGATGTTCATGGTGCTCCTGCTCGTCGCCGGCAACGAGACGACGCGCAACGCGATGTCCGGCGGCATGAGCGCACTGATCGAGAATCCCGACCAGCGCGAGCTGCTTGTGCGCGACCCGGCGCTCATCAAGAGCGCGGTCGAGGAGATCGTCCGCTACGTCTCGCCGGTGCTCTCCTTCGCCCGCACCGCCACCGTCGACACCGAGCTGCGCGGCGTGCCGATCCGCGCCGGTCAGAAGGTGCTGATGCTCTACCCGTCGGCAAACCGCGATCCGGCCGTCTTCGACGAGCCCGACCGCTTCCGCATCGATCGCTCCCCGAATCCCCATCTCGGTTTCGGCATCGGAAACCACTTCTGCCTCGGAGCGAACCTCGCGCGCATGGAGCTGCGCGTGGTGCTCGAGGAAGTGCTCCGGCGCCTGCCGGACATGGAATACGCGGACGGGCCGCCGCGCCTCGACCCGTCTGCGCTCGTCCGCTCCTTCGTCAGCATGCCCGTGCGCTTCTCGCCCGAGCGGCGAGCGGCCTGAGTGACCTTCACGCCCCGATCGACCACTCACCCGAGGACGCGTTTCCGCTGAGCACGCACGAGGAAGCCGAGTCATGACCTCCCCCCTCCGCAGCCTGCTGATGTCGTTGTTCGTCGCTTCGCTGCCGATCGTGGCCCTCGCAGAGCCCGACGTCGCGGCAAAGGGTTGGTCGCTGCGCCAGCAGAGCGAAGACGCGAAGAACCCCTACAAGCTCTATGCGCGCCCGCGCTCCGATTCGGACTACGACGAGTACCGCATGGAAGTGCCCCTCGACGCCGCGCCCGAAGACGTACTCGCGGCGATCGAGCACAACATGCTCGATCCCGAAGCCCTGCCCGACAACTTCGAGCGCATCGTGTTGCGACGCGAGGGCAGCGCGGTCATCAGTCACGACAAGATCGACGTTCCGTTCCTCGCCGACCGCGACGTCATCGTGCGCACCGAGATGACGCGCGACCCGCAGACCGGACATCACGTCGTGCGCTGGCACTCGGTGAACGGGGAAGGGCCGCCGCCCGAGGACGGCGTCGTGCGCATGCCGAGTTCGCGTGGCTCCTGGACCCTCACTCCGCACGGGGACGGGACGCTCGCCGTCTACGAGTCGCACGTCGAGCTGGGTGGCTCGCTGCCCGCGTCGTTCGTCGCTTCACAGATGCCGAAGGAGATCGCGCAGCAGGCCTACGAGCTGCGCCGGACGATGCTCGAAGACCGCGTCGCGCGGCGCTGATCCGGGCGCGATCCGGGACCCACGTCGCCGTGGGAATCGCGCTCGTCGCTCTCGGTCTGTGTGGCAGGCCTCGGCGTCGCTTGCCGCCGCCGCTCGCGATCGCGCGAGTTCTCAAACGCCCGCAGCTCCCGGAGGGGTTGCGGGCGTCTCCGCTTCAGAGCGCCAGCAGGGCGGCTTCCACCAGATGGGCGATCGCTTCGCGCTGCGTGTCGTCGAGGCTTTCGAACTGCACGCCCATGCCGGGCGGCCCGGCGTCTTCGCCAGGGCGGCGGATCCAGACGACGGCCCCCTCCAACTCGTACATCTCGCCGGCATCACTGGTGAGCTTCAGATGCAACGAAGAGCCGACGGGCATCGGGCGATCGGTCGCGAGGAAGAGCCCGCCCTCGGCGATCTCCTCGATCGTGGCGATCTCTTCGCGGTCGGAGTCCGCGTACTGCGCCTTGTAGCGCGCCGGGACCCGCAGCGACTTGCGCGGCGGCCCCTCCCGTTGCGGCCGGGGGCCGACGAGGAGGTCTTCGATCCGCCACCGCAGATCCAGCCAGCGCTGATGCTCGAGCGGGGTCAACGCGGGGTTGCGCCGCAGGCGTCGACGGCTCAGGCGCAGGAACTCCTGCACCAGAGCTGCCGCTTCCGGTGTCAGCCGGGGCTCCTGGGAATCGCTGTGCACGCAGCGACCTATCGGCTGTCCCGCGCGCCCGCCTGAACCGATCTCGCCGGCGGCGCCGCGAAGCTCTCCGCAGCCCGGCAGCGCGAGCGCAATCAGGCGGCAGAACGTCTGCTCTGCGCATCTTCGCGGTCTTCGTGATGTCGTGCATCACGAAATCCGCCGCGAGGCCACTCAACAGGGACGCTGCGCCTCCACGCGGCGTCCCCGCCGAGGAGCTCCGTGTCGACGCCCCACCCCCGTTCGCATGCCGGTCGCGATCCCTTCGCCCCGACGGCGGACCCTCTCGCCTACGTCCCGAGGCCCGCGACCGAGCGGGCGCTCGACCAGCTCGAGCAGCGGATTCGCGCGGGCGCCGCCACCGTCACGCTGTCCGGGCCGTGTGGCTCCGGCAGGACGCTGCTCCTGCGCATCCTCTCGCGTCGGATCGATCACGACTTCCATCCCCTGTACATCCCCTACCCGAAGCTGGCGCCCGCGGAGTTGTGCGCCTGGATCCTCGCCGCGCTCGGCGCGCCCGCCTCCCACGACCCCGAGGGCGCGTTGCACGAGCAGATCTCGTGCGACATCGCGATCGGCTTCCCGCCGCTCCTGCTCATGATCGACGACGCGGCGTCGCTGCCCCGCGACACCCTCTCCTGTCTCTACGCATTGCAGGAGGACAGCGTGGGCTTCCTGAGGATCCTCTTCGTCCGGTCGGAGCTCGACCGGCGCGACGTGTTCGCCGACGACGGGGCCACCCCGCCCGAAGTGGAGCTCGAGGGCCGAATGGATCCCGGCGACGTGGCGCGTTATGTCCACGCTCACCTCGACCGTCATCCGATCGACGCCGCATTGCGAGCCCGCCTCGAAGCCGCTCTCCCCGGGCTCTACGAAACGACCGAGGGAAATCCTGCGCGCCTCCAGTCCGCCGTCACCCGGATCCTGTGCCGCGCTGCGCCCCGAGCCGGGCGCGCGCAGTTCACTCGGAGCTGACGCCGCGACGTCGCGTCGATCCGGTTGCAGATTCTCCTCCTTCCAGGAAACGCTCCGATGAAACCCTGCGACCGCTCCCTCGAGATCGTCGCGATCGGCCTCGGCCAGGCCGGTGGCAACATCGCCGCCGAGCTCCACCAGCGCGGAAACTCGCAGCGAGCTGATCGTGGATGCCGCCCCGGGGCCGACGCGGACCGGCCCCGGGGCGTCCACCTGCTAGGCGGCGAATCGATTGCGCCAGTGCTCGATCAGCGGGCGGTCGTCCTCGTCGTCGGGATGGAAGTCGCGGCGGAACCACGCGCGGTAGTCGGCGCCGAGCCCGCGCAGGAAGCCGTCGCGTCCGAGCAGGAAGTCCCATCCCTCGCGCCAGGTCTCGCGGCGGAAGAGCAGACCGTCCTTCCACAGCATGTAGACCGTGCGGTCGAGGACCTCGATCGCGAGGCCGAGGCTGTTTCCGACCAGCGCCATCACGCGGCGCCCGTAACCCGGAGCGACTGCCGCGAGAACGTCGAAGGCGACGGCCTTGTGCTCGGCCTCTTCGAGCGCGTGCCAGCGCAACAGCGCGGCCATGCGCGGATCCATCTCGCCGCACCAGCGCTCCGAGTCGCCGAGCAAACGCCGCGCGAGGATCGCGGTGAGGTGCTCGAGGGACGCGGTGGACGCCAGCGCGGCGCGAGGGGCGTGGCGCTCGAAGAGACGCAGCGACGCGCGCGTGATCCGGTTGCGCTTCGCGAGGCCCGAATAGCCCTGGCCTAGCAGGAGATCGAGATGGGCGCCGTGCTGTTTGCGATGCTGGGCCTCCTGCCCGACGAAGGCCTGCACGGCCCGCGCGAGCTCCGGATCTTCGATCCGTCCGCGGTAGTGCTGCACCGAGCGCACGAAAGAGGCCTCTCCATCCGGGAAGGTCGAAGAGAGCGCATCGAAGAAGTGGGTGGCGAAGGGCCGGCCGCCGTTCCAGTAGCGGGGCAGGGTGGGCGAGAGCGCGAGATCCGGGCGCCGCACCGGAATCGGTGCACGATGCGCGACCGCGTCACTCCGGGGATCGGAACCGATCGGAGCGCGGGTGTCGTTCCCGGGGTTCCGGGAACCGGACCCGCTGGTCTGCATGATTCGACCTCATCGCCGCGGCGCGCCGCTTCAAGTTAGCCCCACGATCCCGCCGCCGCTGCCACGCGCTCGTGTAGGATGCTCCGCGCGGAGGAGGACGCGTGGGCGGCGACATCCTGGGCCTGTCGGGAAAGGCCGTGGCCGTGATCGGGGCCGGACAGGGCATCGGGCGCGCCACTTCGCTCCTGCTCGGACGCGCCGGCGCGAGCGTCGCGCTCGTCGACGAGGTCGAGGCGCGCGCCCGCGGCGTCGCCGACGAGCTCTCTGGCCTGGGCGCTTCGTCGTGTGTCGTCGTGGCCGACGTCACCGACGCCGCGCAGGCCGACGCCGCGATCGGCGAAGCGGCGCGCCTGCTCGGCGACCTCGCGTGCGTGGTGAACATCGTCGGCGGCGCGAGCTGGGCGCCCCTGCTCGAGATGGACGCCGACACGTGGGCGCGCGACTTCCGGGTGAACCTCGACCAGCACTGGTACGTCGCACGCGCGGCGACGCGTCGCTGGCGCGACGCCGCGGCGTCGGGCGCGATCGTCGTCGTCGCATCGGTGAGCGGCGCATTCGCCGCGCCGCGCCACGGCGCATATGGCGCGGCCAAAGCCGGGTTGCTCTCGCTCGTCCGCACGATGTCCGAGGAATGGTGGCCGAGCGTGCGCGTCAACGCGGTGGTGCCCGGCGCGGTGCGGACGCCGCGCATCGAAGGCGCGTGGGCGTCGGGCGAGATCCCGCAGCCCTCCTCGGAGGTGGTCGACCGCATGGCGATGCCCGAAGACATCGCCGGCGCCGCGCTCTATCTCTGCTCGCCCCTTTCCGCCCGCGTCACCGGACAGGCGCTCGTCGTCGACGGCGGCACCACCACCCGCTTCCCCTACACCTTCGACTGATCCGGATGGGACCGCGATGAACGACCCGCTCGACGTCTTCCGCCTCACCGACCGCGTCGCCGTCGTGACCGGCGCTTCGAGCGGCATCGGGCGCGCCGTCGCCGAGGTGCTGGCGGGCGCCGGCGCCCGGGTCGTGCTCGGGGACATCGACGAAGCCGGCGTCGCCGCCGTGGCCGACGCGATCGTCGCCGACGGCGGCGATGCGCTTTCGCAGCGGGTCGACGTCTCCGTGCGCGCCGACCAGGATTCGCTCGTGGCGCGCGCCGTCGACGCCTTCGGCCGCCTCGACGTGATGGCGAACGTCGCCGGCGTGGCGAGCGACGGCCCGCTCGCCGACGTGGACGAGGCCGAAGTCGATCGTCTGCTGGGCATCCACGTGAAGGGGACGCTCTTCGGTTGCCAGGCCGCGGTGCGCGCGATGCGCGGCCGCGGCGGCAGCATCGTCAACGTCGCGTCGGGCGCGATCGACCTGGCCGTTCCGAACTACGGGCTCTACGCGCTGACGAAGTCCGCGATCACGATGCTCTCGCAGACGCTCGCCACCGAGGTGGGCGGCGACGGCATCCGTGTGAACGTGATCGCGCCGGGCGCGACGCTCACCGCTTTCACCGAGCGCCATCTGCGCGACGAAGAGGGTGAGATCGTCCCGGAGAGGCTCGACGCCTTCCTCGATGCGATGCGCGCGCGCTCGCCGATCGGGCTCGTGGGCGAGCCGATCGACCAGGCCTGGCTCGTGCTCTACCTCGCCTCGGACGCTTCGCGCTTCTGCACCGGACAGATCTGGCGCGCGAACGGCGGCCAGACGATCCCGCGTTAGCTCGCGCCGTCGCGATCGACGACGGCGCGCGGACCCCTCATGCGACGAAGCGGCTGAGCGCGTCCACGCGCACGCGCAGCGCTTCGACCTCCACCTTGTCCTCGAGGCGCGCGATCGCCTGCTCGTAGGCGTGTCGCGCGTCGGCGATGCAGCGGTTCGCCTCGAACGCCTCGGCGAGCGTCTTCCACGTCGCTGCCGTGGTGGAATCGATCTCCAACGCGCGCGTCGCCTGCATGATCGCGTCGTCCGCGCGTCCGAGCCGCAGCAGACAGTGCGCGAGGCGCTCGGCCGCGGTGAGCGACGCGGGATCGAGCGCGGACGCCACCGTGAACTGGCGCGCCGCGTTCTGCACCTCGCCGCGCTCGAGCTTCGCCTTCCCGCGACGCAGGCACTCACGCCCGACGTGGTGCGCGACCTCCGCAGCCAGGCGCTCGAGCCACTTCGGCGTGGTGAAGGTGTCGACGCGCACCACGACGCGGCGTCCGAGGGCGTCCTCGTCGAACGCGACCTGCGCGCTCGCCACCCGCTCGTGCCGTCGCCACAGGTCGAGCGACATCGGGAGATGTCGCTCGGCGGCGTAGTAGACCAGGTGACGGTGATGTCGCGACACGTAGCCGACCAGGGCGCGAAGCCCCTTCGCCGGCGCCACGAGGTAGGTCCCGTCCGCGTCGCAGGCGAGGGCGACGGGGAGCTCCTCCCGGTCCGAGGCGCGCGGGAACTCCGTCTCGGGCAGCACCTCGGGTGCGACGAGCGGCAGCGGAGGCGCTTCGAGCGCCTGCTCGTGGTCGGCGAGGATCCGCTTGCGTCGCCGCACCTCCTGGATGCGCGACTTCGCGTCGAAGGCGGCGTCGGTGGCCGCCGCGACGCGCTCGGCGCGCTGCAGGGCGGTCTTCGCGCGCCGCATCGCGTGCACGGTGGCGGACCGGTCGTGCACGATGGTCGGTGCCGCCGGGTAGTGGATCCCGAAAACCGGATCGAACACCGGCAGTCCGCCGTAGAGGCAGGCGAGACCGAGGTTCGCGTCGGCCGTCGCCAGGTCGATCGCGAGACGCTGGTCGGCGCCGGCGTGCCGACGCAACGCGGCGATCTTGCGCAACGCGTCACGCGTCGCGGCCGGCCGTCCGGCGAGCGGCGCGCTGCGGACGACGGCGCAACACGCCTCGATGTCCCCCGGCACGTCCTCGATCTCGGCCGCGCGCGAGAGCGCCGACTGCGCCCAGCGCAGCGCCTCGTCCACGCCGCCGGTCGCGCGGTGGTACTCCGCCTGACATACCTGGAGGTGGGGCGTGGCGAAGGGATCGCTCGAACGCTTCCAGCCCTCGAGCAGTCCGCGCGCGTCCTCGAAGCGCCCGGCCCGCACGAGGGCCGGAACGAGCGAGCGCAGGTAGCGGGTGTCCGCGAAGGGCGACGACTCCTCGTCCTTCTTGGCGAAGGCCCGCTCGTAGAGACGCAGCGCGCGCGTGTGGCGGCCCATCGCAGCGAAGAGGTGGCCCTGGGTGAGCCACAGCCGGGAGCACTGCGGCTGGTCGAAGCCCGCCGCGATCGACTTGGCGCGCTTCACCGCGCGCAGCATGTCGAGGTAGGGCCGCGTGCCGGCGTCGATCATCAGCAGCGCGAGGCGCGTCACGAGCCGATAGAGGATGCCGCGGTCGGAGCGCACCAGATCGTCGTCGAAGCAGACGGCCTCGATCATCCGGATGCCGCGGTCGTGCTCGCCGAGTCCGTGGAGACTCGAGGCGAGCCAGAAGAGTCCCTCGAGCTCCTGAGACCGGGTGACGCGCGGACTCGTGACGAGGTCTTCGAAGGACTCCACCGCCTTTCGCACCTTGCCGGTGCGGTAGTCGTGGAGCCCCTGCTCGAGCAGGCGGGCGGGTTCCATGCTCTTCTTCCTCCGTGCCATCAGCGGCGCCGCGGCGCGCGCCGGAACGCGACCGTGAGGTGGCGGGCGAGCTCGTCGACCGGACCGTCCGAGCGGAAGCGGTAGCTCGCGCCCGGCACCATGCTGCGCAGCTCGTCGATGGCGTCCGTGGCGATGAAGAGCACCGGGCCCCAGCGCCGTTCGAGGTCGAGGATCGCGTCGCGCGTGAGGTCGCGCGCCGGGTCGCCCCGGAATCCCGAAGCGCTCGGCGCACCGTCGGCGATGATCACCGCCAGCCGGTGGCGACTGGAACGGGCCGGCGACTCGAGCAGGTGATCGCCGATCACCTCGAACGCGTGCGCGTCGCGGTTGTTGCCGTCGATCGGAAGATCTCCGAGGCCGAGCGGACGTCCGGTGGCGTCGTTCGGAAACCGCGTGATCCAGGTGCTCGCCGAGCCCCCGAGATCCGCGCTGTGCCCGAACACGTCGAGGCGCGCGTCGGGCAGCCGGACGACGGCCTCGGACAGGAGCACCGCGACCTGCTTCGCGATCGCCGCCGACGACCCCATCATGCTCCCCGACAGATCCAGGATCAGCGCGACGGAGAGCGCGGACTCGCGGTCGAGCTTGCGCTGGAAGAGCCGGTCCGAATAGCGATAGGTATGGAGCCGGCGGCGATCGATGCGGCCCGAGCGCTGACGCGACACCGGCTCGGGCGGCAGGATCGCGCGCAGCCGATTCGCGAGCGCGGCCGGCTTGCCGCCGAGCGCGCTCGCGCACGCCGCGTACGCGTCGGAGGCGTCGCCCGCTTCCTGCCACGTCACCGCCGGCCACTCGCCTCCCTCGGGCGACTGGTTCTTCGGGCGCCTCCCCTTCAACCCCGACCTCAGGATCCGGACGCGGATGCCGGACAGCGCGTCCTCTTCGTCTCCGTCGAGCTCCATGCCGCCGAACCAGTCGAAGCGCGAGTCCTCCGGAATGCTCTCGCGCTCCTCGGGCGGAATGCGCAGCGCGACGTGCATGGCCGCCCGCTGCACCTCCGCCGGGGTGCGGGGGAACGGCTGGAGCTCGTCGAGCACCGCGCGCAGGCGCGACTCGTAGCGCTCCCAGAGCGCGTCCGGGATCGGCGCCTCGCAGCGCACCAGCGTGAACACTGCGGCGAGGAAGCCGTCGTCCTCGCCGGCCGGAGTCAGCAGGTCGCGCCGCGCCGCGTGCATCGGCACCACGGTGCACGGGTAGCGCCGCGCCACCTCGGCCTCGATGCGTTCGTCCTCGAGGATGTTCTGGATCACGCGGAAGAGCGGGTCGCGCGGGATCGTGTCCATCTCCGTGAGGAGGAAGTGCCCGGCTTCGTGCGCTCCGACGCCGAGCAGGCGCTCGGCGGTGGTGAGCCGCGAGCCGGGCGCGCGCAGGATGCGACCGTCGAGATTGACGACGCCCTTGTCGAGGCGCGCGTGCGACGTCTCGTGCTTGAGCGTGAGGAGGACGCTGCGCTCGGCGATCGTCTCGATCAGCGAGCGGGCCGCCGCGACGGCGTCCGCACGCCCCGCGCCCCCTTTCAAGAGCTGCGGGGCGAGCGGCCGCTTCTGCGGAATCGGCGTGCGGGCCGCCGACGTGCGGAGGCCGCGCCGGCGGGCGGCTTCCTCGTACCATCGCTTCCGCGCCTCCATCACGAGGTCGCCTTCAGGATCGTGCGCAGCGCCGCGCGCGACTCGGGCTCCCACAGGCCGACGACCGCCTCGAAGGCGGTCTGCATCGGGAAGTCGTGGGTGAGGAGCATCGCCACCTGGACGAGGCCGCGGGTGCTGATCGATCCGGTGAGCGCGCCGCCGGCGTGCTGCTTGCGGATGTTCTTCGCGACCTTCATCACGCGCTTCGCGTCCGGCTCGGAGAGGCCGTGCGCGACGAGCAGCTCGTACTCCTTCGACGAGTAGTCGAGCTCGACCTTGAGCATGCGGTCGAGCAGCGCGGCGTCGAGCGGCTCGGTGCCGTGGTAGTCGGCGCCGACGTTCGCCGTGCCGACGAACACGACGCCGTCGGCGACGTCGACGGTGCGGCTGTCCGGGTCCTCCTGGTCGAGGTAGAGCTTGCGCTGTCCGTCCATCAGCGAGAGGAGCATTCCCTGGGCCTTCGTGTCGCCCGAGCGATTCATCTCCTCCAGGATCGCGACCATGAACGGCACGGTGATGGCCTCGGCGAAGCGGGCGCGGTTGAAACGCGTCTCGCCGTCGCGCAGCTGGGTCGTGCCCTGGAGCGTCGCCTCGACGTCGGCGCTCCCTCCCAGGTGGCAGATCATCGACGGCCGGTCGAGGTGCCGCGCCGCCCACTGGACGAGCTCGGTCTTGCCGCTGCCGCGCGGACCGGTGATCAATAAGTGCATCCCGTGCTGGATGGCGAAGAGCACCAGCTTGCGGGCAGCATCCGAGACGAAACCAT
Organism: Deltaproteobacteria bacterium; assembly: GCA_024638705.1. Lineage (GTDB taxonomy): Bacteria > Myxococcota_A > UBA9160 > UBA9160 > SMWR01 > JAHEJV01. Next base: position 17,711 of record JAHEJV010000012.1, read on the forward strand.
TCACTTCCACGTGCATATCGAGTCCCTCGTATCGGGGCGCACTTCGACCCGGCCGCGGGAGCCCCATACCCCGCAGCCCGAAGAGCCTCTGCCTACCAGCAGCCGACCGGATCGGATTGGCGTGAAGATCTGTTCGCCTAACGTGCTGGAGTGTTCTCGGCTGCGCCGATTCCAGCCAGGGGCGAGCAGTACACGACCCGGATTCTAGTGGGCTCCTCGGAGATGTCTCCGATTTCTACAGTTCGCCGCCGACGGTGTCGATCCTGGAGAAGCGTCGGGGGGCGTGCGTTCGCGATGAAAACTGTAGAGTGCCGGACTTGTGTTAGTTCGAGGTCGTTTCGGGGGCCGGAGCCCGCCACATCGGGGTGACGTCCGCCGGATCGCAGGTCTCCTCGACGATCCACTTGCACATCCGGCGCACCGGCTCGATGGCGTCCTGGGGCGCCGCGACGGATACGTGACACGCATAACCGAGCGAGGTGAGGCGTTGCGCGCCGTAGAGCGGCAGCGTTTCGCGGAGGGATTCCTTCAGACTCTCGGGATAGACGCCCACCGTCTGGGTGTAGGCCGTGACGGCGTCGGTGACGCGCGCGATGTCGTCGACGGGGACGACGTTGGCGACGCGTCCCGAGAGCATCGCGGCGTAGTCGACCGGCTCGTCCATCTGCGACACGACGATCGCCCCCTCACCGCGCTCGCCGCCGATCACGCGGTAGAAGTCCTCGACCATGCGCGACGCTTCGAGGTGATCGCGGAGCTCGCGATCGAAGGTCTTCGGTGCGGTGCTGATGTGCTCGGGCAGACCGACGAGGGCCTCGTACACGGCCTCGCCGAAGCGGTTGGCGCGCGCGAGGCCGTCGGTGTCGGTGCCGCAGAGCACGTAGACGACGCGCGCGCACGCGCAGCCTTCCTGGTTCGCGACGCCGATGTCGCAGGCCGTGCGCAGCGCGACCTCGCGAAGGGTCGCTTCGCTCGCGAAGGCCTCCGGCCCGATGATCGTGGCGCTGCGCTTCGGGTCGAGGGCGATCATCTCGAGCCCGGGCTGGATGTAGCGCGTCACGTGTTTCACCGACGCGTAGCCGCCCCAGGCGACGATCTTCTCGACGTGTTCGGGCCGGTAGAGACGCTCTTCGATCCCGGTATCGCCGCCCTTCCAGTAGGCGACGGCGAGATGCTTCGTGAGCGGATGGTTCGGCGCGACTTCGGCGAGCGTCCGCGCGATCGCCACGGCGGTCAGCGGATCGTTCGACGGCACCTTCACGATCGCGTCGCTCTTCGTGATGGCGTTGCGGATGATCGTGACCGCCGAGACGAGCCCACCATTGCCGGCGGGCACGTGCAGTGCGCGCGCGCCGAACGCGCGCACGCGCAGCACGCGACCGTCGCGCAGCGTGCGCGGCACCCACCCTTCGAGATGATCGATGCCGATCCGCGTCTCTGCGATCTCGCGCACGTTGTCGCGCGCGAAGACGAAGGGCAGACCGACGTAGCTGTTCTTCAACAGTGATGCCGGATAGTTCGCTGCCACCAGCCCTGCCTCGTAGGCGGCCTGGATGTGGCGGTTCTTCTCGAAGACGAGGGCCTTCCCGAGTGCCTCGAGGACGTCGAGGATCTCTTCGAAGGGAAGGGCGTGGAGATCGGCCATCGCCATCGGCGACGGCAGCGGGAGCTTCTCGGCGTACTTTCGCGGGTCGGGCGCCTCGAACGCCGGCGCGCCGCGTCCGCCGAAGCGAACCCAGTCGTCCTCGATCACCTCGCCGCGCAGGAAGACGGGAATCCGGAACGCCGGCGCGTCCGCGCTCATCCCTCGAACTCGCGCATGAAGTTCACCGCCTCGTCGTGCACCTCCTGGGTGGCGTTGCAGGTGATGCGGTCGTCTTCGACGTTGCGCTTCTCGCTATAGCGCATGATGTCGCGTTCGATCGCGACGCTCGCGAGTCCGCACGGGCACGGCGTGTCCCAGTCGATCGTGATCTCGTCACCCGAGATGATGCCGCCCCAGTGGCTGTCGTTGAGCACGTCGTAGAACGCGGCGCGTCCGGTCTGGCGTCCACGGCGCGGCAGCGGCTCGCTGGTGTCGGGGTCGAGCAGATAGGGGATCACCCAGGGCTGCACGTGATACTCGTGCTCGGAGCACGCCCAGTGGAAGGCGCCGATCTCGGACATGCCATAGCCCTCCTGGATCTCGTCGACGCCCATGAATTCCTGGATCACCTCGAGATAGTTCTCCGGCAGGACGACCCCCTTGAGGCCTCCGCCGGTGAGCACCGCCGAGTCGGGCGCGAACACCTTCCGCATGCCGCGGTCGAGGCCCGCCTTCGCCATGTCGTACATCATCGCGTAGGCCCCGGTGATGAAGATGCGCTTCCCGGCGAGCTGCTCCGAGATGCGCTCGAAGAAGCGCGCCATCTCCTTCGGTCGATTCTTCTCGAGGGCGATGAACTCGTCCTTGCGGGCGAGCAGCTTCGGCGGAATCTCGAGGCGGTCGAGCTCGCCGCGCGAGGCCGCCGCGCGCATCTTGCTCGCGAGGAACATCAGATCGGTGCTGATCTCCTGATCGTAGAGGGCGTGGAACCGGCTCTCGTCGCCGCCGGTGAACTCGCGCCGCAGCATCTCGGCGAGCCGCAGGTGGCCGAGCTTGCCGCGCGCGAAGTTCGGCCAGATCACGTCCACCTCCGGGTAGAGCTCTTCGTGGGTGGGCTCCTTGCCGAAAGTCTGGAAGATGAACATCCGCCACAACTTCATGTTGTAGACGGCGCCACGGCGCGCCTTCGGGATGATCGAGACGGTGCCGGTCGTGCCCGAGGACGTGATCACCTCGAGCGGCGTCTGCTCGTCGAGGCGTCCGATCCAGTCGTCGAGGCTGTCGCAGCCGTCGGTGTCCACGCGCGAGAGGTCGACCGGCGTCTGCTTGTCGAGCCACTTCGTCATCAGATCGAAGCGGCCGTGGTCGATCAGGGACGACGGATACGACTTGAACGCGGTGTGGGCGAAGAAGAGCGGGACGACGTCGTCGAAGTCCTTCACCTCGGCGACGCCGAGCCGCTTCGCGAGGTTGCCGACGATCTCGATCGTGTCGATGTGCTCGGACACCCGCCGCGACATCGCCTCGCGCTGCAGTCCTTCGAGGTCGACGCGCGGGATCGTGTGCATCTTCGTGATCGACTGATCGAAGTACGCCATCGGATCGTTCATGAAGGTTTCGACGTTCTTCTCGGACATGGGAGACCTCGCGTGGTTGGGTCGGTCGCGCGCGTCGGGCGCGAACCGATCGAGGAGGTGCGCGTAGGCGCAATATCGCAGATCAATGCATCGAATCGAGATATCCCAGCGCTTTCAGGGCCGCTTCCTGCTCGGCGTCCAGCTCGGGCACCGGGGCCGGGGCGTCGGGTTGCCACGCGGCGAGGCGTCGGGCGAGCGCCTCCTTCGTTTCGGGAACCTCGCTCGCGACGTCGCGGGTCTCGTCCGGGTCCGCTGCGAGATCGAAGAGGTGGTGGATGGGGCCGTCGCGGCCGGGATAGGCGATCAGCTTCCAGCGTCCGGTGCGGACGGCCGCGACGAGCACCTCCGGGTCGAGCTCGGCGCCGACCTCGGGGACGCGCCACGCCTGGGGCAGGGCGGTGGTGAACAGGGGGCGTTCGGCCGAGACGGCCGGCGCATTCTCGACGAGCGGCCGCAGCGAGATGCCGTCGACTTCGCTCGCGGTCGCGACGCCGAGGAAGTCGAGGAGGGTCGGCGCCACGTCGATGTGGTGGACAGGGGCGGCGACGCGCGTTCCCGCGAGCCGATCGCCGGGCAGGCGCAGGAGCAGCGGCACGCGCACCTGCTCGTCGTAGGCGCGACCGCCGTGGGCGAACGGGGCGGCGCGCTCGTCGAGGGTTTCGCCGTGGTCGGAGAGCACGAGCACGAGCGACTCGTCCCAGAGGCCGAGCCGCTCGAGCGCCGCGAACAGCTGCCCGACGTGGTGATCGGTGTACGCGATCTCGCCGTCGTAGCGCGCGACGTATTCACGCAGCTCCTCGCGGCTCGCCTCTCCCTCCCAGAACCGCTCGTAGCCGGCTTCGCCTTCGAAGCGGAAGGTGACCTGCCCGGCGGGAAGGAAGCGCGTCGCGAAGGGCTCCGGTGCGTCGTAGGGATGATGCGGATCGTAGAGGTGCACGAAGAGGAAGATCGGGCGACGCGTCTTCGCCACGGATTCGAGCCACGCCGTCGCGCGGACGACGGTGTCCTCGGCCCTGCGCTGCCAGTCTGCACCATCCTCCTCGTCGAACGCGTCGTCGTAGTGCTCGAAGCCGCGATCGAGCTGCGACATCGTCCGCTGGAGCGGATAGCCGCTGACGAAGGCACCGCGCGCCGTGTCGGGAGGGAGCTGTTCGGCGAGCGTCGCCACCTCGTCGTCGAGCGAATAGCCGTTGCGCAGCACGCCGTGGCGATGCGGGTGGAGGCCCGTGAACATCGACGCGTGCGACGGCGCCGTGTTGGTGTTCGCGGCAATCGCCTGCTCGAAGACGATGCCGGCCTCGGCGAGGCGCTGGAGGTGCGGCGTGGTGTCGCGGCCGTACCCGTAGGGCGTCAGGTGGTCGCGGCGCAGCGTGTCGATGCTGACGAGGATCGCGTGGCGCGGACCGTCCGCCTCGCGGCTCGGGCCGCAACCCACAGCGGCGGCGAGGGAAACCGCGAGCCAGGCGAGGAGACGAACGGGCGGCGGGGTCATCCACCCAGCATGACATTCCGCCGGTGCGCTCGGGAACCACTCTCGTCGCTTTCGTCGCATCCGGGTAGACTGGTGACCGCGTTCGGACCCGAATGGGAGTGGCGATGCCGCGCTACACCCGACAGGACTCCGAGCAGACGCTCCGCGAGGGGCTCGCGGAGTACCGCGCGCTCAACCCGGCGCTGCTCGATCCCGACGAGATGCCGGACGACGTCGCGGCACTGTTCCGCCAGCACGATGCCGGCCACGTCGTGTTCGGCTGCGACACCACGCTGCGCGGTGAGACGCTGATCGACATGTGGACGATCTTCGGCACCACCGCCGGCCTGCGCGCATTCCTCGACTATCTCGAGCATCCCGAGGTGAACCAGATCTTCCGCGACTCGGGATACTTTCGCATCGCGATCGCGTTCTTCCGCACCGTCCCCGACGTCGTGCGCGTGATCGTGCGCTCGCGTCGCCTGCGCGCGAAGTGGCCTTGGCAGGACTACGCCGCCTACCTGGACCGGCCGCTCGACGAGCTGCGGCGCGAGCACGGGGTGGCGGTCGTCTGATGCTAGGCGCGTCTCTGCGGGATCTGCAGCGGCACGAGCAGCGCGGCAGCCACGATGCACGAGAGCGAGAAGCCGTAGATCGCGAGATCGTAGGAGCCCGTCCAGTCGTTCACCGCCGCGGCGAGCGGAGCGCCGATCATCTGGAACGGGATCAGCATCGGTGCCATGTAGCCCATCGCCGGCCCGAAGCCGGCCGGGCCGTAGATGCGCGCGAGGAGCGCGGCCATCGCCGGCATCACGCCGCCGAGCGCCAGCCCGAAGATCGCGCCCGCGGCGAGCAGCACCGGCAGCGTGTCGCGCGCGATCGGCAGCAGGAGCATCGCGAGCATCTGGCCGACGATCGCGATCCAGAACGCGGGCCGTTCGCCGAAGCGCACGCCGAGCCAGCCGAAGAGCAGCTTGCCGAGCGCCGCGCCGATCGAGATCACGGCGAGCATCGTGTCGGCCTGCGGGTCGGTATAACCCGCGTCGGTGGTGAAGGCGTGGGCGTTCTGGACGAGGCCGGTGGTGCCGGAGAACACGATCCCGGAGCACATCCCGATCAGCCAGAGGTTGCGGTCGCGCATGGCGCCGGCGAAGGTGAGCGACGGCGGCTCGGCGGGCGGCGGGCCCACTTCTTCGTCGGTGACGCCGTCGGGGCGCAGGCCGCGCTGGGACGGGCGGTCGGTGATCGCGAACCACAGCAGCGGCGCCGACACGAGGGCGATGCCCGCAAACCAGAGATAGGTGCCGCGCCAGCCGCCCTGCGAGAGCGTCCAGCTGATGAAGAAGGTGGCGACGGCCCCGGAGATCGACAGGCCGAACTGGGAGACGCCGATCGCCATCGGGCGCTGGCGGTCGAACCAGTTGCCGACGAGCGCGTTCGCGCCGATCGAGCTCAACGCACCGACGGCGATCGGAACGGTCGTCGCGTACACCGCGACGAGATGCCAGAGCGACGTCGCGCGCGAGGCCGCGAGGAAGCCGAGCGCGAACACCGCGACGCCGAACGGCATGACGGTCTTCAGCGGGAAACGCGTCAGGGCGCGGCCGACGAGGGGACCGAAGATCATCCCCGCCAGGCTCATCGCTGCGCCGAGCATGGCGATCCCCGCGCGCTGTCCGTCGGAGAACTCCTCGGCGAGCGGCACGAGCAGACGCGGCAGCCCGTAGAACCCGAGACCCGACGCCACGAGGTGCGCATAGAACGCGACGCCGACCATCCGCCAGCCGTAGAACATGGATCCCCTTCGCTGGCTTCGGAAGCCCGGGTCAGCGCGGATTCTGGGGGGCAGCGCGTCGCGCGTCCACCGAAAACGCGCTCGCCGACCGGCGGTGGGTGCACCCGGATCGGGGTAGCGTTTCCGCGCGATGTCCCCCTCGCGCCGAGATCCGCGCGAGCGTGATGGACCCCGGTGTCGTCGACGCGGACGGCGATGCGGTGTTGCGGTGTTGCGTCTGCCCGGTCTGTAGCCGCGAAGCCCCGGCCCGGAACGAGCCGCGATCTAGAGCGTGACGATCCGATCGCCCAGGCTCTGGATGCGCAGCCGCCGATCGGAGTCGTAGATCATCACCTGCGACACCCCGCGCTCCGCGAGCTCCGAGACGAGTGCCTCTGCGGCGGTCAGGCGCTCGGCCGGCGTAAGGCTGAGCCAGCGCTCATCGACCGTGCCGACGAAGGCGGTCCCGGCGCCCTCGCCGTTGCGTTTTCCCTGGGTGAGGTAGTCGGACACGGCGGCGAGGTCGGTTTGGCTCCAGCGGTCGTGGCCGCGACCGAAGACGTCGATGATCCCGAAGTGCTGCAGACCGACGCCGACGGCGAGCGCCGCGATCGCGAGGGCCGGAACCGCGATGCGCCACTCGATTTCGCGTCTCTCGCTCCGGACGGCCCGCGGCCGCGCGTCGTCCGAGACGGCTTCGCTCGCGAGCGCGCGCGCCTCCTTGCGCGTCTGTCGCTCCTCCGACTCGCTCTTTGCGGCGTGGGCGGCTTCCGGCGCACTCCGTGTCCTGTCCTTGCGATCGGGCGCCTTCGTCGAATCGAAGAGGAAGCGATTGCGCAGGTCCGAGAGCGCGCGCGCCTCTTCGTAGGCGGCGCCGGAAGAAGTGGACATGATCGAGTCGTTGACCTCGATCTTCACCAGCTGATCGAGCTCCTCGAGCCAGCGGCTCGACACGACGTCGGGATCGATGCCGATCTCCTGCAGCTCGACGCCGAGCACGTTCAGCGAGCGGACGAGCAGACCCACGAGGACGATCGCGCAACGGAGGTCCGCCGCGGCCAGCGAACCCTCGTCGAGCGCTGCGATGCAGGAGGGGTCGAGCGCGTCGACGTCCAGCGCCCGGGCGATGCGGTGGGCGGGGCCCTTCTGGAGCGGCTTTCCGGCCAGGCGTTCGCGCAGCGCGGCGTGCAGCCCGGCGAGGGCGTCGGAGGCGAACACCGAGCCCGACGCGGGCGGCGCGAAGCTCTCGGTTGCGTCCCCGGTTTCCGGCGTGCAGACCCATGGCTGGCGGGCCTGTTCCAGCGCCATGTTGTACGTGACGATCGCGCGCAGCATTCCCGGCGCGAAGTAGCCGCGCCCGAGCTTCGCCTTGCGCGCGCGAAGCTCGGCGAGCGCGGGCGGTTCCCTCACGTCGGCAGCGAGGTTCGCCGCGTTGAAGAAGCCGGCTTCGAGTTCGGCCTGCTTCTCGCCGAATTCGGCTTCCGCGACACGCGCGAGCTCGCGCAGCACGGGCGTCAGCGCGACCGGGTCCTGGGGCGCGACGCGTTGGCGCGAGTCGCCTTCGGTGCAGGCGAGTGTGATCAGGGCATCCACGAGCGCGAGGCGCTTCGGAAGGCTCTCCGGGCTGCGGAACGCATCGAGGGCGAGCAGATCGACGACGGTGAGCACGCGCTTCGGGTGCGCCTCCCGGTCGCGGCGCAGGACGGCTCGCACGTTCTCGAGCGGGGCGTCGAAGAGGGCGTCGCAGAGCGTCCGGTTCAGCTCGTCGATCAGGACGCCGAGCTCCCGGACGCGCTCCGGCGCCAGGTCTTCGCCGCGTTTCGCGAGGGTCCAGAAGTACTGCCGGGTCGCGTGTTCCGATTCTGCGAACTCGCGTGCAGCGCTTTCGGCGCACGCCGGTGCCACCGCCGCCCAGGCGGACCGGAGTGCCCGGAGACGGTTCGCGGAAGGCCGCAGCGCCTCGGGAATCTCCGGTTCGGCGCTCAGAAGATGGTTCCGTCGATCCCGCAGCGACCGAGATCGTTGGCCTGGAGGAAGGACACGTCGCATCCCACGGCGCCATCGATCAGCGCCCCCGCGCCGTCGGGATACGCATAACCCCAGAACTGGATGAAGCCGTCGCCGTCCGTGTCCGCGCCGGCGTCCGCGGTGTAGCCGATCTGGTCGGCACTCAATGCGACGCCGTAGGAGAAGTAGACGCGTCCCTCGGGCGACCAGCCCAGGTTCGCGAAGTCGCTTCCCACCTCGTCGAAGTCGGCCTGCACCGTGCCGGGAATCAGCGGCGGCTCGGGATTCGCCGCGAGGTGGACGCCGTGCTCGGAGAAGTAGGCCTCCTCGGCGACGCGCAGCGCGCCGAGGTTGGTCTTCGCCTCCGCCGTCTTCGCGTTGGACTGATATCGCAGGAAGTTCGGGATGGCGATCGCCGAGACGACCCCGATGATCGCGGCGACGATCATCAACTCGATGATCGTGAAGCCCGACCGGGCCCGGTGTCTTCGCGATCGCGGCGAACGGGTGTCGTCACTCACACCACCAAGGATCGGCAGGTCCGCAAGTGGGCTGGAGACTTTGTGCCCCGGCGAACGAAGCGCGGCGCCGCTTCCGGGGCGGTGGAAGTCGCACGCGAGTTGCCGGTCCGTGAAGCCCTCGCCCGGCGCCATCAGAGCGTCCCGACCAGGTTGAAGAAGACCCCCTGGTGGTCGTAGGAGAGGTCGGTCAGGTCTTCGGAGAAGTCGGTGAAGTTGTAGCCGACGCCCACCTTGAGGTTGTCACCGAGATAGCGGTAGATCGTGAAGAGCGCGCCTCCGCGACGCTCGTCGAGGTCGGGCAGCTGGAGCATGCGGCCTTCGAGCGTGCCCTCCCAGTTCTTCCGGAAGCGCCAGTCGCCGCGCACGATGTAGAGGTGGGCGTCGTTGTCGAAGAAGCTCGGGTCCACCCGGTCGAGGCTCACCTGGCTGCGGCGGAAGGCGTACTTGCCGCCGATCGAGAAGAAGGACGTGAGGTCGTAGGTGACGTCGAGGGCCGCGATGTGGCTCTTCTGGAGGAACTGGGCCGCGCTGCCGTTGCCCGAGACCTGGCCGGTCGTCGGCATGTTGTAGAAGTAGGTGTACTTCGCGAGCGTGTGCAGACGGTCGTGGTCGACCGGGCGATAGGCGTAGGCCAGGATGCCCTCGGTGTAGCCGCCGTCGAAGAACTCGCCCTGCGAGCTGTCGCTCGTCGAGTGGTTCAACTTCGCGATGAAGCGACCCGACGGCGTCACCTGGTAGCGGAGGCTGTTGCGGAAGAGCCAGGTGGTGCGGTCGACCCAGGTGCCGTCGGCCTGCTCGGTGTCGTCGAAGCGGTACTCGACGCCGCTCGAGACGTGGAGGTCCTCGAAGCCGTAGGCGACGCGCACGCCACCCGCGCGGCGCTCGGTCTCGGCGTTCGTCCGCGAGTCGATCAGCGTGCCGAGCTCCCAGTTGGCGGAGAGGGTCCAGCGCTCGCTCGGCGCGAGGTCGACGCCCATCGCCCGGGCGAGGCCGCGCGAGGCATCGCCGTGCTGGTAGCGGTCTTCGAGGTAGACGCTCGAGCTGTCCGACATGCGGTGCTTCACGCCGGAGACGAGATTGCCCTGGCGGCGGTGCACGCCGTCGTAGCCGCGTTCGTTGTCGAGCGCATAGCTCAGGTAGCGCTTCGTCTGCTCGGACTGCTGGAAGGTCGTGCCGACGCGCGCCGCCGGGCCGAGGTTGCCGTGGGACACCTCGCCGTCGAGTGCGAGCCGGTCGGAGAGGCGGTAGCTGCCGCCCACGCCGCCGCGGTGGTTGTCGTCGCGGTCGTCGGTCGCGCGCAGCGTGCCCTGACCGAAGGCGTAGGCGCTCCACTGGCTGCCGGCGTCGAAGCCCACCTGCAAGACGGCGTCGGTGCGGTCGCCCTCGTCCTGGGTGATCGGCACGATCGGCGAGTCGTCCTCGCGCGTGTCGTTCCGCACGCCGGCGGCCAGGCTCCACTGCTCGGTGAGCTGATAGGCGAGGTCGACCTCCTGAGCGCCCACCTCGAGCCCGTCGTCCTCGATGCGCTGGTCGGCCTTCGCGTTGAGATTCAGGCGCGCGGTGATCGGGATCTCGAGCTCGCCGCCGAAGAGGTCGGTGTCGGTGAGGGTCGTCTGGCCCGGGGCGGTGTAGCCGGCCTCGAGCGTCTGGGCGTAGACGCTGAGCCGGCCGTCGAGCATCGGCACCAGGTCGGCGAAGCCGAAGCTCAAGTCGGCGCGATAGGCGTCGGCCTCCGCGCTCGTGAGGAAGACCGGCGTGGTGGTGTTCCGGAACAGGAAGCCGCCGTCGTCCGACCGGAGCGAGGTCGAGACGAGCCCGTCGCTGCGACCCGCCTGCACCTTCACCCACGAGTTCGTGGTCGCGCGCAGGGTGACGTCCGCGGCGTAGAGCTCGGAGTCGGCGTCGCTGTCCTCGTCCTCGTTGCGGTTGGCGGTGAGCCCGAGCTTCAACCAGTCGGTGAGCCAGCCGTGGGCGTGCCCGCCCGTGGCCCAGGCGTCGAGCTCCTCGATGCCCGGCGTGTACTCGTACTGCGCGACCAGCCAGGCCTGGTTCCCCGAGAGGCCTTCGCTGCGCACGAGCAGCTGATCGGCGACGGTCGAGGCCATCGGCTCCGTGAGCAGTATGCGGCCCTGGAGGTAGTCGATGTCGTAGTCGACGGTGGGCTGGAGGTGCACCACCGAGGTGACCAGGCCCGACACCTTGTCGCGGATCTCGATGCGCAGCCGCTCGGATCCGGTCAGCACGTCCTGGCGGCGCAGGTAGTAGAGCGAGCCGCCGGTGCCGCGGAACTCGTCGCGACCGCCGACGGTGCCCGGGTCGGCGGCGAAGCCGTCGAGGACGAGGCGCTGCTCGCCATAGCTCGTCGTGGCCTCGGTCTGGAAGTGGAGGTTCGCGCCGTAGAGGCCGCGGTCGACCTGGGCGAGCTCGTTGTCGAGGTATTCGATCTCGAAGTTGCCCCACTGGGCGAAGCTCTCGTCCTTCGCGAGGCGCGCGTAGAACTTGCCCTGGGTCGGCGCCATCTCCTCGACGATGCCGTCGTCGCCGAACGTCGGATAGTGATAGTCGGGGTCGATACGGCGGAAGAGTGAGTCCGGCGACTTGTCCATGAAGTTCGAGAAGACGTTCTCGATCGGCTCTTCGCGCGTGTCCGCACTCGCGATCAGGCTCCAACCGTCGGCGAACTTGCCGTTCACGTAGAAGGCGAAGCGGCCGTCCGTCCGCGAGTCGAGGTCGGTGTTCGTGTTCGCGCCGTCGAGCCGCTCCTCGCGATCGCCCGAGAGGTCGGTCGAGACGGTGACGTCGGCGATGCCGACGTAGAACCAGTCGCTGCGCTCGAACTCGAGGTCGCGCAGGAAGAGCTCGCCGTTGCCGGCCTCGTCGAGCACTGCCACCTCGACGGTGTGCATGCCGGTGGGTAGCAGCACCTCGGCGGCGAAGTTGCCGTCGGCGTCGACGGGCACCGGGTTGCCGGCGACCCACACCGTGTGCTCGGGCGGCACGCCGCTGCCGTGTACCTGCGCCGTCCCGACGCTGCCGAGCCGGATGTTGCGGTCGATCGGGCCGCCCTCGCCGTAGCCGGCGAGCAGCGGATCGCCGCTCGACTCGGGCGCGAGGAAGTCGGCCACGACCGCCGTGTCCGGGCCGCGCGAGAGCCACAGCGTCTGCGGGGCGGTCTCGTCGAACTCGCCGTCGATGTCGTAGGCGCGCAGCACGAAGATCATCTCGCGCACCGGCGCGGTGAAGCGCGCAGGCTCGGGGTGCCACTCGGCCAGGCCGTCGGCGTCCACTTCGGCCACGGCGATCGGATCGGAGTCGACCGACGCGCCCTTCTCGAAGATGCGCACTTCGCTGCGGTCGAAGAAGTGGCCGTAGTTGGTGTAGGTGCGGAAGCGGAACGCGTGCGGGGCCGACGACTGGGCGCCGTTCTCGATCGGCATGGCCGTCACGGACAGACGCGGCTCCGCGTCGAGGTTGTCGAAGCGGAAGCGGATGTCGGTGTCCTCGAGCGCGACGTCGGTGCAGCGCTGGATGTCGGCGAGGCTGCGACCCGGGTCGTCGATCGGGACGCCGTCGACGGTGATTCGCATCAGGTTCAGCGCGAGCGGGTCCTTCGGCTTCAGCTCGCGCGTGATGCGCTGCACGTCGACGCCCTCGTAGTCGTCGACCGCGGCCAGCTCGTCGTAGACGACCTGCACTTCCACCTTCGACTGGTCGCCCTGGAGGAAGCCGCCGTTCACGACGTCCTTCGAGTGCACGTAGCCGCGGCCCTCGTGCTCGGCCTGCTCTTCGTGCAGCGCCATCGACCCGGCGATCTGGTCCTTCGCGCGGCGGGCCCGGGCCGTCGAGAGCCCGATGTCGTCGCCGTAGACGAGCGCCGTGCGTCGGTCGAGACGCTCGTTCGCGGTGTAGCCGACGAAGCGCAGCCGCACGTTGGTCTCGCCCGCGATGTCGTCCATCGCGCGGCGCAGGTCGTCCTCGTAGCCGGCCGGGATCTCGATCTGGCCGCCATTCACCGCGAGCGGCGCAATGCGGCCCCACGGCGGGTCGTAGACCTTCGTGACGATCTCGGCGCCCGCGTCCTCGGGGCAGAGCTGCGGCTCGTCGGACAGCTCGCGCAGCGGGTCGTCGTGCCAGAACTCGACTTCGATGCGCCGGTTCAGCGCGCGGCCGTCGGCGGTCTCGTTCGAGGCGACCGGGTGCGCCGCGCCGCGACCGTCACTGTCGATCGCCGCGGTCGGCAGATTCAGCGCATCCTTCACCGCGAGCGACGCCCGGCGCGCGCGCGCCTTCGAGAGCGCGAGATGGGTGCCGTAGATGCGCTCGACCCGTTCGGGCATGACGCCGTCGTCGCTGTAGGCGACGAACTTCACGATCACGTTCTGCTTGTCGCGCAGGTTGTGCAGCGCCTGCTGCACCTGGCGCACGAACGCGTCGGAGATCTCGACGCCCTCTTCGCCGTAGCGAAGCGGCGGGATCAGGTTCTTCAGGCGCGAGCGCCGCGCGTGACCGTTCTTGAAGGTGAGCTTGCACACCGTCTCGGTGCGGCAGATCTTGATGCGCTTGATGTCCTCGGCGATGACGACGTCTTCGGTGCCGGTCTTCTCCTCGAACTCGTCGTACCACACCTCGACTTCCACGCGGCGGTTGCGCGCGCGGCCCGCGTCGGTGGTGTTCGAAGCGATCGGATCGGTGTCGCCGGCCCAGGAGAAGGAGATCGACTCCGGCGGCAGCGCGAGCCCGCGCTGGAGGAACTCGGCCACTTCGCCCGCGCGCTCGCGCGAGAGGCCCTCGTTGTCGCCGTAGATGCGGGCGAGGGCGGGCGAGAGCTTCTGATCGTCGGCGTGGCCGACGAGATGCAGGCGCACGTTCTGGAGGTGCACCATGCCGTCGAGCACCTTGCGCAGCTCGCGGACCGTGCTCTGCGGAATGTCCGCCACGCCCGACGCGAAGTAGATCGGCGGAACGACGCCGCGCAGCTTGATCGTGTTCGCCTCCTGCGTCACGACCTCGCGCTCTTCGAGGCGGTCGCCCGCTTCGGTCTCGTAGATCGACGGGTCCTGCGACCACTGCGTCATCGGCTCGTCGATCGGCATGTGACGCTCGACGGCCTCTCCGGGC
>JAHEJV010000181.1 GCA_024638705.1 Deltaproteobacteria bacterium
CCGAGTTCCTCCAGGACGAGGCGAAGCCCGAGGCCGTGGCCGACGCGGTGCTCGCGCTGCTCGAAGGTCCGGCGCGCGACGCGCAGCGCGAGCGGCTGGCCGGCGTCCGCGAGACGCTGGCGAAGGGCGGCGCGGCGAAGCGTGCGGCCGAGCTGGCGGCGGAGATGCTGGGTGAGCGTCTTCCGGCATAGCGCTGCCGCGCTCACGGCATTGATCGGCGCGCCGGTCGCGGCGGTGACGATGGCGCTGCGACCGTCATGGCGCGACGGCTGGCGCGAGCGGATCGGCGGCGGCGATGTCAGTGCGGGCGGTCTCTGGGTGCACGCGGCGAGCGTCGGCGAAGTGACTGCGTCGGCGCGGCTGGTGACGCGACTGCGCGAACGCGGCCACGCGCTCACGCTCTCGACGACCAGCACGACGGGACGCGCTCTGTGCGCTCGGCTGCACCCCGACCTGCCGCACCGTCTGGCGCCGCTCGACCATCCCTGGTGCGTCGATCGCGCGCTGCGCGCGGCGCGACCGCGTGCGCTGGTGCTGGTGGAAGCCGAGCTGTGGCCGGTGTGGATCGCGGCGTGTGCGCGCGCAGGCGTTCCGGTCGTCGTCGTGTCGGGGCGTATCTCGGACCGCTCCTTCCCGCGCTACCAACGCATCGCCTCCCTGCTCTCCGGCACGCTCGGCCGGCTCCACGCGATCGGCGCGCGCACGGAGCAGGATCGCGATCGCTTCGTCGCGCTCGGGGCACCGGCCGACCGCGTCGCGGTGACGGGGGATCTGAAGCTCGATCCGCCGGACGCGCCGCCGGCGCCTTCGCCGGAACTGCTCACCTGGCTCGGCGACGCCCCGCGCGTCGTCGCCGGCAGCACGCGGCCGGGCGAAGAGGTGGCCCTGCTCGCCGCACAGACGGAATGGGAGCGCGCGGGGCACCGCGCGACGCTCCTGCTCGCGCCGCGCCATCCCGATCGCGCGAAGGAGGTCGCCGCAATGGTGCGCGGACGCCGCGTGTCGCTGCGCAGTGCCGCCGAGCGGCCGCTCGCAGCCGGGGACGTCGGCGTCCTCGACACTCTCGGTGAGCTCGCTGGCGCCTACGCGGGAGCGCGCATCGCCTTCGTCGGGGGAACGCTGGTGCCGGTCGGCGGACACAACGTCCTCGAGCCGGCGATCGTCGAGACGCCGGTGGTCTACGGTCCCCACGTGTCGAACGCGCGTCACACGGCCGAAATGCTCGAGCGCGCCGGCGCGGCGCAACGCGTGGACGACGCGGCCGGCCTCGCCCGGGTCCTCGTCGAGTCGCTCGCTGACGCAGAAGCGTGTCGCGCGCGCGGGAGCGCCGGACGCGCCGTGCTCGACCTGCATCGCGGCAGCAGCGAGCGCAGCGCGGACTGGATCGAGCGCGCGCTCGTCGACACCCCTCGCCTCGCGAGCGGGGAGGGCGCATGAGCTGGGCGTGGCTCGAAGAGCGCGAGGAATCGCTCGCGCGCCGCATCGCGCTGGCGCCGCTTTCGCCGGTGAGCTGGGTCTACGGCAGTGCCGCCGCCGCCCACCGCGCGTTATCGGAGCGCGGGGTGCTCGCGCGCCGCCGCCTCGCGACGAAGGTGGTGAGCGTCGGGAATCTCGTCGTCGGCGGCACGGCGAAGACGCCGCTCGCCGGGTGGCTCGCCGCGCAACTCAAACGTCGCGGACACCGTGTGGTGTTGGCGAGCCGTGGCTACGGGCGCAGCGGCGGGGACGCGATCGAGATCGTCTCCGACGGTCGCCATGTCCGCGGCACGGCTGCGACGGCAGGTGACGAACCGATGCTCCTCGCTGCGAAGGCGCGCGGCGTGCCGGTGATCGTGGGTCGCGATCGCGGCCTCGTCGGGCTGCGCGCGCTGTCGGCCTTCGACGCCGAAGTGCTCGTGCTCGACGACGGCTTCCAGCACCATCGGCTGCACCGCGACGTCGACGTCCTGAGCTTCGATGGACGCCTCGGGCTCGGCAATCGCCGCGTCCTGCCGCGGGGCCCCCTGCGCGAGCCGCTCGCCGCGCTCTCGCGTGCCGATGCGATCGGCGTGGTCGACGGTCCGCTGCCCGAAGAGGACGATCGCGAGATCGCGAAACGCGCGCCCGACGCCTATCGCTTCGAGACGGCGCGCCGGCCCTCGGGGCTGCGTCCGCTCGGCGGCGGCGCGGCGCTGGCTCTCGACGATCTTCGCGACGCCGAGATCGGCCTGCTCACCGGCGTCGCACAGCCGCTCTCGGTGCGGCGCACGCTCGAATCGCTCGGCGCGCGCGTCGTCGCCGAGCGCGCCTTCCCCGACCACCATCGCTACCGCGAAGCCGACCTCGACGAGCTCGCGGCGGAAGCGCCGCGCTGGGTCACGACGGAGAAGGACGCGGTGAAGCTGCTGCCCACCTGGGGTGGAAGCGCGCAGATCGACGTGCTCGCCATCGAGCTGGCCGTGGAGAAGCCGCGACCCTTCCTCGAATGGCTGGAATCGAAGATCCGTTAGGCACGACCGCATCGCGCCGTCCCCCGGCGGAGGAGAGCGAAGATGGACGATCCCGGATTCTGGTGGGAACTCGTCGCGAAGATCGGTGCGCCGATCTTTGCCGCGACGCTCGTGGCATGTCTGCTCTCGGGCGCCTTCGCGCCGATCCACGGCGTGTTGATGGGAGTCGGCCTGTCGATGATGGTGGCGTCGCACTGGCGCGAGCATCACCGGCACGGCGATCACGACCCTTCCTGAACCGGGCTCAGCGATAGAGCCAGCCGTGGCGCGCGAGCCGGCGCTTCTCACGCGGCAGGTGCTCGAGGAGCGCGCGTCGCAGTACACGGTCGCCGTCGCAGTAGGCGGCGAACCCGGCCGCGAGACCGCGCCGTCCGACGCGCTCGGCGAAGCCGCGCTTGTGGAGGCCACGCACGAGTCGCATCAACTCGCGCATGCGACGCGCGGGAGGCGGTGGCGCGCCGACCGACGCGCCGTCGAGATCGATCACCAGCACTTCGAGCGCGTCGTCCCGCTCGCGCAGGAGGAGGTTCTTGGCGTGGAGGTCGGCGTGCGCGCCGCCCGCTTCGTGGAACCGGCGCACCGCCGTGCCGACGGCGCGCGCGGCCCGGACGATCGCGGCGCGTTCGGAATGTGCCCCGAGCCAAGCGACGCCATCCCGCGCGTCCTCAGCGTGTACGGTGCCGAACACCGCGCGCCACAGCGGACCGACGACACGATGCGCCCAGACCAGCACGGGTCGCGGCACGGGGGCGCCGGCGGCGAGCAGCCGCGCCGTCACTTCCAGCTCTGCGGTCGGCCGGGACACGCCGAGGATCGCGCCGCCCCACAGCGGTCCGAGCAGGCCGCCGTGCCGCACCGGTCGCAGATGCACGCGCTCGCGGTGTCCGGGCAACGCGAGCACGGCGGTTTCGGTCCGCCCTCCCGACCCGGCGCCGCGCAGCGCCTCGTCGACCGCGGTCTCGGCCGGCCAGCCGAGGAAGGTGAGCGCGTCGGCGAACTCGGGGTCGACACGCCAGTGCGTATCGCGCGCCGCGCGTTCTGCGAGGGACGGGCCTTGCGACATGCGCGTCAGCTCGCGCGGCGCGCGCGGGCGAGCAGGAAGGTCCCGACCGCAGCGTAGACGATGTTGGGCAGCCACACGATCTGCGGAGGGAAACCGCTCTCGATGGCGAGCAGCTCGCAGAACGAGTGCAGGGCGTAGTAGCCGAAGGCGAGCAGCGCGCAGAGGATCACGCCGTAGGAGCGCGCCCCGCGGCGGCGCTGCATGCCGAGCGGCACGCCGACGAGTGCGAAGAGCGCCGGCGCGAGGGGCATGGCGAAGCGGCGGTGCAGGTGGGCCGCGTAGGAGGGCGGCTCCTCCCGGAGTTCCGGGACTCCCTCGCCGGCGTCGATGCGACGCACGATGTCGCGCAGCTCCTCGATCGGCATCTCGCGCGGTCGGCGAAGCACATTCGGCTCGAGCATCGCGGACACGTCGAAGCGGTACTCGAAGCGCTCGAAGAGGACGCGTTGATAGCGTCCGTCCTCGCGCCTCGGATCGAGGTGGACCTCACCGCGTTCGAGTTGGAGCAGGATCTCGCCGCCGGCTTCGTCGAGCTCGATGCGACCCTCCTCGGCGAACGCGACGAAGGGACGCTCCGGATCGCTCTGGTCGGAGATCATGATGCCGCGCAGACGCCGCTCGGAGCCGCTGCCCTCGTCGCGTGCGTCGACGTAGACGGTGCGCTCGCCGATCGAATTGAAGCGGCCCGGTTCGACGGAGATGCCGCGGACGAGCATCTTCCGCACCGACGCCGCCATCTCGCGCCGCGCCGCCGGCTCGATCTCTACCGCGAGCTCGAGGGTGAGCGCCGAGAGCGCCGCCCCCATCAGGAAGACCGGGACCAGGATTCCGCGGATGCCGACGCCGCAGGCGCGCATCGCGGTGATCTCCACGTCCGCCGACATCCGGCCCATCGCGAGCAGCACGCCGAAGAGGAAAGAGACGGGCAGGGCGTAGATGGTGAGGATCGTGACGAGGAGGCTCACCACGGTGACGAGGTCTTCGACGCGGAATCCGGCACCGATCAGATCGTCGAGCACGCGCACCAGGCTGCGCGTGAGCATCACGACCGAGATCGCCGCCAGCCCCAGAAGCGTGTACGCGACGATCTCCCGCGCGACGTAGAGCGAGAGGGTCCGGGGCCAGCGCATCGCCCGGACGTTAGCCCGACCCGGGCCCGGCGACGCAGGGCGCGCGAACGGCGTTCGGGCGGCTCCCGGCTCGCGTCGGGCCGCGACCGGCGTCGCCGTGTTCAGAGCCGAGCGCCGACCGGAGTCGCCGTGTTCGGGTCCGGCCGATGGACTACCTTCCGCGTCCGCGCGATCCGCGCTGTGTGGGATCACGCGACCGATTCCCGGCCGGATGAAGGCGTGCCCAAGCAGAAGAATCGAACCGACCGAAAGCGCCTCGAACGGCTGATCGACGACTTCGCGAGCGTCCGTTTGCTCGTGTTGGGCGACATGGTGCTCGACGAGTACATCTGGGGCGACGTCGACCGGATCAGCCCGGAAGCGCCCGTGCCGGTCGTCCATGTGCGCGACGAGACGACGATGCTCGGCGGCGCCGCGAACGCCGCGCGCAACGTCGTGGCGCTCGGCGGCGCGGTCGACTGCTGCTCGGTGATCGGCGACGACGGCGCCGGGCGTCGCGTCGTCGAGCTGCTCAAGGACCTCGGCATCGACCCGACCGGCCTCGTCCACGACCCGCATCGCCCGACCACGCGCAAGAGCCGGGTGATCGCGCAGAACCAGCAGATCGTCCGCTTCGACCGCGAGACCGCCGAGCCGCCGCCGCCGCCGATCGCGCGGGAACTCCTCGCGCGCCTCGAACGACTCATCCCGCGCTCGGACGGCGCGATCATCGAGGACTACGGCAAGGGCGTGCTCTCGCGCCGGCTCGCCGTCGCGGCGATGAAGCGCTTCGCGGCGGCGGACCTCCCGGTGGCCGTCGATCCGAAGACCGACCTCGCGCCTTTCAGGGGCGCGTCGGTGGTGAAGCCGAACTTCAAGGAAGCGGAGCTGCTCTCCGGCATGGAGATCCGTGACACCGAGAGCCTCGAACGCGCCGCCGCGAAGATCCGCAAGCGGGTCGGAGGCGGGTCGCTCGTGATCACGCGCGGCCCCGACGGCATGTCGCTCTTCGAAGAAGACGGTGCGCCGTCCGTCCACGTCGCCACCGCGAGTCGCGCGGTCTTCGACGTGCAGGGCGCCGGCGACACGGCGATCGCCGCCCTCGTGCTCGCGCTGCGCGCGGGCGGCAGCCTCTACGAAGCCGCGATCGTCGCGAACGCGGCGTCCGGCATCGTCGTGAACAAGGTCGGCACCGCGACGGCGAGCGCCGACGAAGTGAAGGCCGCACTGCCCGCGGCGCTCGAAGCCGCCCAGGGAGCGTCGTGATCCACAGCATGACCGGGTTCGGGAGTGCGCGTTTCCGGGTGGATGCGTGGAACTTCGAGCTCGAGATGCGCTCGGTGAACCACCGCCACTTCGACGCGCGCATCCGCCTCCCGCGGCTGCTCGCCTCGCTCGAGCCGGCGGTTCGCGAACGGCTCCAGGGACGCTTCGCCCGCGGCAAGGTGGATCTCACCATCGTCGTGCCCGAAGGCGCCTCGCCCTCACAGAAGGTCGAGATCGACCTGGAAGCCGCCCGCGAGTATCTCGCCGCCGGGCGCGCGCTGGCCGAGGGCGAGGGCGTCGAGGGGGCACTCGACACCGCCTCGCTGCTCGCATTGCCCGGGGTGTCGCGCTTCGTCGAGCCGACCCTCGCCGGCGAGGAGCTGCTTGCCCCCACGCTCGCGGCGGTCGACACGGCGCTCGAGGCGTTGATCGCGATGCGCACAGCCGAGGGCGCCGCCCTCGCGCGCGACATGCAGGCGCGGCTCGCTCGCGTCCTCGAGCTCGGCGGCGAGATCGAGGCGCGCGCCGGACTCGTCCAGGACGCCGCGAAGGAACGGCTGCGCAAGCGCGCCCGCCAGCTCGAAGCCGAGACGGGTCTGCTCGACGAGGCGCGTCTGCACCAGGAGATCGCGATCGCCGCCGACAAGATGGACATCACCGAGGAGATCGTGCGACTGCGCAGCCACGTCGACCAGTTCCGCGATCTGATGGAGAGCGGCGGACCGGGCGCGCCGGTCGGGCGCCAGCTCGAGTTCCTGCTCCAGGAGCTGGGGCGCGAGACGAACACGATCGGCTCGAAGGGCGCGGACGCGCCGATCGCCCACTTCGTCGTCGAGATGAAGAGCGAGCTCGAACGGCTGCGCGAACAGGTGCTGAATGTCGAGTAGTCCGGCATCGCACGGAGGGCGGGGCGTTGAGTAGCGCGGTGCGGACGACGGGCCGGGGGCCGGGTGCGCGGTCGCTGCTCAACATCGGCTACGGAAACCTCGTCGTGTCGTCGCGCGTGGTGGCGATCGTCGGGCCCGGCGCCGCCCCGATGAAGCGCCTGCGTGACGAGGCGGCGGCGCGCAACAAGCTGATCGACACCACCCAGGGTCGGCGCACGCGCTCGATCATCATCACCGACGACGACCACGTGATCCTCTCGGCGATCAACCCGGAGACGATCGCCACGCGCTTCGAGGCCGGGGCCGGCGGTGAGGAGGCCGGGACGGAGCCGCGATGAGCACGCGTCGCGGGTTCCCCGTCGTGGTGGCGGCGCCTTCGGGCACCGGCAAGACGACCGTGTGTCGCGCGGTCGTCGCGCGTGATCCCGATATCGTGTTCTCGATCTCGCACACGACGCGGCCGATGCGGCGCGGTGAGTTGGACGGCGTCGACTATCACTTCGTCTCGCCCGAGCAGTTCGACAGGGGCGTCGCCGCCGGCGACTTCCTCGAATGGGCGACCTACAACGGCAACCGCTACGGCACGAGCTGGCGCGCGATCGACGCGCCGCTCGGCGACGGCCACGACGTGCTGCTCGAGATCGAGGTGCAGGGGGCACGGCAGGTGCGCGCGAAGCGCGACGACGCGCGCTTCATCTTCCTGCTGCCGCCGAGCCTCGCGACGTTGCGGGAGCGTCTCGAGGGCCGCGGCAGTGACGCGTCGGAGGTGATCGCCGCGCGCCTCGAGCTCGCCCGGCGCGAGCTCGAGGACGGTCCGCGCTTCGACTACGCGGTCGTGAACGACGACCTCGACGCGTGCGTGGCCGAGGTGCTGGCGATCCTCTCGGCGGAGCGGGACGGCGAGACGGCGTCGCTGCGCGCGCGCCACGTCCCGGGTCCGGCGATCGAGGCGTTGCTCCGGGCCTGAGCGCGCGATCCGCTGCAATCCGGTGGCGAACCGGTAAGATGGATCAACCCCCCGATCCGACAGCACTTTCGGGCAGGGACGCTGCCCGGGGCAGGGCCACTCCAGTGCCGCAGCTGCGCTTCAACGACATCGCCGACCGCATCCTCGAGTACGACCCCACGTGCGACCTCGCGATGTTGCAGCGCGCCTACGTCTTCTCGGCGAAGGTCCACGAAGGTCAGGAGCGGCTCTCGGGCGAGCCCTATCTCGTGCACCCGCTCGCCGTCGCGGCGATCCTCGTCGACCTGCGGATGGACGCCCTCACCGTCGCCGCCGGGCTCCTCCACGACACGATCGAGGACACCCTCACCACCGCCGACGAGCTGCGCCGCCTGTTCGGGGAGCAGGTCGTCTTCCTGGTCGAGGGCCTGACGAAGATCGCCCACGTCGAGTTCAAATCGTCGCGCGAACGGCAGGCCGAGAGCTTCCGCAAGATGCTGCTCGCGATGTCGAGCGACATCCGCATCCTGCTGATCAAGCTCGCCGATCGTCTGCACAACATGCGCACGCTCGCATACATGTCCGAAGAGAGTGCGCGCCGCGTCGCGAAGGAGACGCTCGACATCTACGCGCCGCTGGCCCACCGCCTCGGCATCCAGTGGATGAAGGACGAGCTCGAAGACCTCGCCTTCCGCACCCTCGAGCCGGGCGCCGTCCGCGAGCTCGAACGTCGCCTCAAGACCAAGCAGAAGGCGCGCGGTCGCTACATCGACGAGGTGAAGAACGCGCTCTCGCAGCGGCTCGGCGACGCCAGCCTCTCCGTCGAGGTGACGGGTCGGCTCAAGGATCTCGCCTCGATCCACGCGAAGATGCAGCGCGATGGCCTCACCCTCGACGAGATCTACGACGTGCTCGCCTTCCGCATCATCGTCGACGGCGGCGCGTCCGACGTCTACTCGGCGCTCGGGATCGTCCACGCGTTGTGGCGCCCGGTTCCGGGCCGCTTCAAGGACTACGTCGCGCTGCCTAAGGCGAACGGATACCAGTCGCTCCACACGACCGTGATCGGCCCGTATGGCGAGCGGATGGAGGTGCAGATCCGCACGGCGGAGATGCACCGCGACGCCGAGCTCGGCATCGCCGCGCACTGGAAGTACAAGTCGGGGAAGGTCGCGGCCGACGACGACGACGGAAAGTTCGCCTGGCTGCGACAACTGGTCGAACGTCACCAGGACGTCGCCGACCCGGACGAGTTCCTCGAGACGGTGAAGATCGACCTCTTCCCCGACGAGGTGTTCGTATTCACGCCGCGCGGCGACGTGATCGGCCTGCCCGTCGGCGCGACGCCGGTCGAC
>JAHEJV010000182.1 GCA_024638705.1 Deltaproteobacteria bacterium
GCTCGCCGAAATCTCCACGAAGTCGATCAGCTCGGCGCTGACGCCCTGATCGAGGACCGTCCCGGCGAGCGTGCCGGCGTGCGCCGTCGGCGCAGACGCCGCGCAAGAGAGCGCTGCGAACCCGAGCAGCAACCCCGTTCGGAGCATCGAAGCTCGGGGCATCGAATCCCGCATGTCCCGCAACTCCAGCTCTCCGGTCTCCAGCGGAGCCGGCCTACTCGATCATCGCGTCGGCCGGCACCGTCGGCGGCTCGACGTCCGCGGCGCGCCACACCGTCTCGCCTTCCTTGATCGTCTCGAGGATGCGGATCTCGCGCAGCTCGTCGCCGGACGCGTCGAGCGGATTGCGATCGAGGATCACGAAGTCGGCGAGCTTCCCGGCCTCGATCGAGCCCTTCGAGTCCTCTTCGAAGTAGGCGTAGGCGGAGTCGATCGTCAGCGCGCGCAGCGCTTCGGCGATGCCGATGCGCTCTTCCGGCCCGATTACGACGCCGCTGCGCGACAAGCGCTCGGTCGCCGTCCACAACATGAACATCGGGTCGAGCGGCGTCACGGCATAGTCGCTGTGGTTGGTGAAGCGGATGCCGCGCTCGCTCGCCGAACGCAGCGGCGAGAGGAAGAAGGCGCGCGGCTCGCCGAGGTTCGCCACGTGCACGTCGCCCCAGAAGAAGGCGTGGTTGGTGAAGAAGGACGGCACCGCGCCGATCCGCGCGTAGGCCGCGAGCTGCTCGGGCCGCACGAACTGCGAGTGGATGATCACCGGCCGACGCCCCTCCGGCGCGCCGATCGATTCCCAGGCGGTGAGGAACATGTCGATCGCGGCGTCGGCGTTGGCGTGGGCGTAGGTCTGCACGCCGTGCTCGTGGGCGAGGCGGAAGATCTCGTCGATATCGGCCTGCGGGAAGAGCGGCTCGCCGCGCCAGTTGCGCTGTCCGTCCGGGCCGGGCACGAGCATCGGCTCGACGAAGAAGGCGGTGCGTCCCTGGGGCGAGCCGTCGATCACTGCCTTCACGCCGCCCAGCTTGAGGCCTCCTTCGTAGGTGCCCCACTTCGTGTCCGGGTCCTGCACCAGCGTGGGGAAGGCCTGGAAGTTCGGCAGCGCCACGACGTCGAGGGTGAGCCGATCCTCCGCCGCCGCGCGACGCAGGAGCGCGATGTCCTCGAGGCCGGTCGCCCCGTCCTGCACCGTCGTGTAGCCGTTCGACGCGTAGTGCTCGAGCGCGGCCGCCAGCCCCGCGAGCTTCTGGTCCTGCGTCGGTTGCGGCATGCCCTGCAACGCCATGAAGAAGGGCAGCTCCATCAACAGGCCCGCCGGCTCCTGGCTCCCGGGCTTGCGCGCGATGATGCCGCCGTGCGGCGTCGGCGTCTTCGCGGTGATCCCCGCCACCGCCAGCGCCTGCGAGTTGAGCACGGCGCCGTGGCTGGAGACGTGGATCAACACCACCGGGTTGTCGGGGAAGTGCGGGTCGAGGTCGTCGCGCGTGATGTGACGCCCCTCGGCGATGCCGTCCTGGTCGTAGCCGTAGCCGACGATCCAGTCGCCGGGCTTCGCGTCCTGCTTCCGCGCCTTTTCCTCCAGCAGCGCGACGATGTCGGGAATGCTCTGCGCCGTGCCGACCGGCGGCAGCGAGAGGTTCGCCCACCCCGTCACCGCGACGCCGTGCGACGCGATGTGGCTGTGCGGATCGATGAAGCCGGGCAGCAGCGCGGTGCCCGCGAGATCGACGACGTCCGTGTCGCGACCGCGGTGCGCGAGCACGTCGCCCTCGTCGCCGACGAGCAGGATCTTCCCGTCCTTCACCGCGACGGCCTCGGCGAGGCGTCCCTCGGGATCGACGGTGACGATCGTGCCGACGTAGATCGTGTCGGCCGCGGGCTCCTTCGCGGCGGGCGGCGCCTCCTCGGGGATCTCGGGCGGCGTCGCACAGCCGAGCGCGAGAACGAAAGCCATCGCGAGCCCGAGGCGGGCCCCACCGATCGAACCAATCATGCGCACCTCTCCTCCACCCGGCCCGTGCCGGCGACCGGGATGCCGGCCGATCTCCGCGCCGGAATCCCGGACCGGAACTTCGGCCCGGAATCACGGCCCGTAGGGTGCGCGATCCTCACTCCAACGGGAACACCCGGCCCTCGAAAACCGTTCCCCAGATCGGGGTGTTGGCGAGGCTCTCGACCGGGGCTTCGATCGGGTCGCGGCCGAGCACGGTGAAATCAGCCCGCTTCCCCACCTCGATGCTGCCGATCTCGTCCTCCATCCGGATCGCCCGCGCCGCGTCGATCGTCACCGCGCGCAGCGCGTGCTCGGCGGAAAGCCGCTCTTCCGGCGCCAGGACGTTCCCCTCGGACGTCTCCCGGTTGGCCGCCACCCAGGCCAGCAGGAGCGGCTCGGCCGGCGCCATCGTGAAATCCGAGTGCAGCGAGATGGGCACGCCGGCGCGCGCCAGCGAGCCGAGGCGCACCATGTGCGACGCCCGCTCCGGCCCGAGCCCCTCGCGCGAGTAGGCGTCGCCGAGCGTGTAGATGTAGTAGGGGTTGGCCGACACGCCGACGCCGAGCCGCGCGATGCGCGCCGTCTGTTCCTCGGTGGAATAGCCGAAGTGGTGCAGCGTGAAGCGGTGGTCGTCGCGCGGCGTCTCGCCCTGCAAAGTCTCGAGCGTGTCGAGCGCGCTCGCGACACCCAGGTCGCCGTTCACGTGCACGTGGAGCTGATAGCCCGCCTTCCAGTAGGGACGCGCCGCCGCCAGCAGCTCTTCCGGTGTCATCAACCACTCGCCGTGATGGCCGTCGAGATAGCCCTCGCTCATCTGCATGAGCTGCGAGAAGAAGGCGCCGTCGGCGAAGAGCTTCACCTGCCGCACGAAGCGCACGCGCTCGGTGTTGTGCGCCGGCAGCGCCTCGATCGCGCCGAAGGCGGGCTCGGCGCCGAGCGCCTGCGAGATCGAGCGCGCGTTCGGCACGAGCAGCGTGCGGAAGGGCGTGTCGTCGGCGCCCAACACCGCCATCATCGCGGCGAGCTCGCTCTCGAGGTCGAAGAGGCCGAAGGCCATGTCGGCGATCGTCGTGATGCCGCCCTGGTGCACGGACCGTTTCGTCAGCGTGAGTCCGCGTCCGATCCAGTCGGGCGAGAGCAGCGTCGGCGTCAACGCCTGGACGGCGACGTAGAGCCCGTTCTCGAAGAAGTGCCCGTTGGCGTAGTCGACCTGCGGATTCCCCGCGACGTCCTCTTCGGAGATGCCCATCCAGGCGAGGGCGGCGTCGTTCACGATCACTTCGTGGAACGAGCGGTGCCACGCGATGATCGGACGCTGCGCCGAGATCTCGTTCAGGTCGGCGCGGGTGAGCGAGCCGTGGAACTGCGCGTGGTAGCCCCACGCGAAGAGCGGCGCCGTGACGGGATGCGCCGCCTCGATCTCGCGCAGCCGCGCGATGTAGGCGGCGCGTCCGCGCACGCCCTTCACCTCGCGGCCGGGGAGGCTCCAGTCGTAGGGCGTGATGAACTCCATCGGCAGCAGCAGGGCGGCCATCATCGGATGGAGGTGGTTCTCGACGAGACCCGGGACGAGGACGTGGCCCGCGAAGCGGTCGTCGACGCGCACGTTCGCGTCGCGGCCGAGCTCGTCGGCGAGGCGGCCGGCTTCGCCGACGGCGACGATGCGTCCCTCGCGCACGGCGACGGCGGTGGCGAGCGGGCGGGCGAGGTCCATCGTGCGGATGCGCTTCGCGGTGAAGACCGTCGTCTCGGGTCCCGTCGGCGCGGGTCGCTCGGGCGCGCTCGCGCAGCCCCACGCGACCGCCAGTGCCCAGGTCGCCAACGTCGCAGCCAGCCCTGCCCTCTTCGCTCGCCACGCCCGCGTCATGCGCCCCCTCCTCCGCCGGAGCCGGTCCGGGAGCGGGCCGGCGCACGCACGCGGATGCTCCGCGCCATGATACGCGCAGACGCGGCCGTCGTGGGGACGGGTTAGTTCGAGAGGTCGCGGCGGTAGAGCGTCTTGCGATCGATCCCGAGCCGCGCCGCGGCGTCGCCCTTCTTGCCGCCCGTGTAGGTCAGCATCTGGGAGATGTAGCGGTCTTCCACTTCGCGCAGCGTCAGCCCCGCGCGGGCGGCCTCCGCGAGCCCGAGGCCGAGCGAGCTCTCCACGGCTTGCGCGTCGATCGAATCGTCGAGGGGGAGAGCGTCGGCGTGGATCACCTCGGAATCGGTCAGCGCGAGCGACCGATCGACGACGTTCTCCAGCTCGCGCGCGTTGCCGCGCCAGGGATGGGACTGGAGCCGACGCAGCGCCGCCTGCGAGAAGCGCCGCTCGTTTCCCGAGGTGCGCTTGCGCGTGAAGGCGAGGGCGAGCGCCGCGATGTCCTCGGGCCGCTCGCGCAGCGGGTGCATGCGGATCGGGATGACGTTCAGGCGGTAGTAGAGGTCCTCGCGGAAATTCCCGGCTTCCATCTCGACGTCGAGGTCGCAGGCGGTGGCCGCGATCACGCGGACGTCCACCTTCACCGGTTCGTTCTCACCGTTCGGGCAGACCTCGTGCTCCTGGAGCACGCGGGTGAGCTTGCGCTGGAGTTCGGGCGCGAGCTGGTCGACGGAATCGAGGTAGAGCGTGCCGCCGTCGGCGCGCAGGAAGAGACCGCGGTCTTCGTCCTCGGCATTCGCGCGACCGAAGAGCGCCGCGTCCGTCTGCTCGGGATCGCCGCCGCAGTGGATGCGATGGAAGGGACGCAGGCCGCGCGCGCTCTTGCGGTGGAGCGTGCGCGCCACCACCTCCTTGCCGGTGCCGCTCTCGCCGAGGATCAGCACGTTCGTGTCGGTGCGCGCGGCGCGACGGACGATCGACGCCACTTCGCGCATCGCGGCGCTCTCCGCGATCAGCTCGGTCTCGACCTCGTTGCGCGTCGTGCCGCGCTCGCGCGCCCGCACTTCGACGAGGTGACGCTCGACGGCGCGCTTCACCATGGAGAGCACGGTCTCCGGCTCGAAGGGCTTCGGGGCGTAGTCGAAGGCGCCGGCGTTGAGCGCATCGACCTCGGTGTCGGGCGTGCCGAAGGCGGTCATCAACACGACGGGCGTGGCCGGGCGCAGCTCACGCAGATCGCTCACGAGCTCGATCCCGGACTTGCCGGGCATCTTGATGTCCGACAGCACGACGTCGAAGTCGTGCTCGCGGGCGAGGCCGAGTGCGTCCCGGGCGCTCGCCGCCTCGGACACCGCGAACCCCTCCGCCGTGAACAGGGATTCCAGCATCTGACGCATCGCGGTGTCGTCTTCCACGAGGAGCATCCTGGCCGTCGCCATTGCGGTTCCCTGCCTTTCTCGAACGCGAAGTCGAACAACGGTTGCGAACGCACGAACCGACACGCGCGCATCGGGCGCCGACCACGGTAGGTCCGTGGGCCGAGGCCCCCATGGCCATCATCACCCGAGCGACGTTTCACTGTCAAACCTTCTCCGGGGTTATTCGGAGGGATTCGGCTCGGGGGTAATCGGGTAGGGAGGCGGCGCGACCGCCTCACGCGACGACGGCAGGCGGATGGTGAACTGCGCTCCCTTTCCGGGGTGGCTCGACACTTCGATCTCGCCGCCGTGGTCGGCGACGATCCCCTTGCACACCATCAGGCCGAGTCCGTTGCCCTGGCCGGCTTCCTTCGTGGTGAAGAAGGGCTCGAAGATGCGCGGCAGCGCGTCGGCGTCGATGCCGACCCCCGTGTCCTCGAGTCGCACCGTCGCGGTCCTGCCGGTCTGCGAGACGACCGCGTTCAGCGCGCCGCCTTCGGGCATGGCGTCCGCGGCGTTCAGGATGAGGTTGAGCAGCAGCTGCTGGAGACGCTCACGATCGCCGATCACGGTCACGCCCAGGGCGAGCTCGGTCTCGACGACGACCCGACAGATCGAGAGCTTCTCCGACACGAACGCGAGCGACTGCTCGACGAGTGGGCCGAGATCCACCACCTCGGGGTTGGCCCTGCGCGGGTGCGCCATCTGGAGCAGCGTGTGGATGATGCGCGAGATGCGCGCGATCTGGTCCTGGATCGTGGTGAGGCGCCAGACGCCGTCGTCGCCGGACACACTCTTCTCGAGCATCTTCGCGTGGCCCTGGATGACGGCCATCGGCGTGCCGATCTCGTGGGCGAGCCCGGCGACGAGCGTGGCGATCGACGCCAGCTCCTCGGCCGCCTTCGCGCGCTCGGTGGTCTCGCGCAGCGTCGCCGTCTGCGCGCGCAGGTCTTCCTGGAGCTGACGCCGCTCACGGGCCAGCTCTTCCGCCATGAACGCGAGACCCTGCGACCGCCGCTCGATGTAGGCCTCGAGCGCGATCTCGACGTCGAGGGCGAAGCGTCCCGCCAGCGCCTTCGCCGTCCGCGCCGCAGCAGCGAGATCCCCCTCGAAGTGCGACGCGAGCAGCGGAGCCAGGAGCGAGATGTGCAACGCCGAGAGCCGCGAGATCCAGGCCGGGCTCAGGCCGCTGGCCTCCTGCAGCTGACCCGAACGCCGGCGCTCCTCCAGATACTCCGGGCCGAAGTCGGAGTCGGCGAGGGAGACGATGTAGCGGCTGCGGCCGTAGAGGAAGCGCTCCTTCGTGTCGGCGTCCCTGAAATGGACGCGCGTCTCTTCGAAGGCGAGCAGGTGACGGTAGAACTGCTCGGCCAGGTCTTCGGCATGATCCTCGAGGAGGGGCCGCAGATCGGCGAGCAGAGAGAACGCCTCGTCGTCGAGGCCGAGATAGGCCAACCGCTCTTCGATCGATCGCTCGTACATGCGCAGGTCGATCGTCGCGCCGCGGGGCCTCCGCTGTCAACTTCGGCGGACCGCGAGGCCCGTCGGCGCGGAATCGCGGGTGGGGGGCGCTCGTCGCCGATGTACACTGCGACCCCATGTCCGACTCCAATGCGACCCAGAACGCGACCCATTGCGTCGCCGTCGTCGGAGGCGCCGTGGCGGGCGCCGAAGTCGCCGGAGCCCTCGCCGATCGCGGCGTCGAAGTGGTGGTCTTCGAGCAGAATCGACGGCCCTACGGAAAGATCGAAGACGGTCTGCCGCGCTGGCACGTGGCCCTCCGTCAGAAGGAATACGACACGATCGGCTCGAAGCTCTCGCTTCCGAACGTGTCCTTCGTCCCGAACACGTCGATCGGCACGGACGTCGGCTTCCGCGAGCTGGCCGACGAATGGGGCTTTACCGGCGTCGTGCTCGCGTGCGGCGCCTGGCGCGACCGTCCGCTCCCCGTCGACGGTGCCGACGACTACGTGGACGAGGGGCTCATCTACCAGAACCCGTTCATCATCTGGTTCAACCACAACGAGGAGCCCGACTACGACGGTCCGGTGTTCGAGCCGAAGGACGGCGCCCTCGTCGTCGGCGGCGGCCTCGCCTCGATCGACGTCGTGAAGGTGCTGATGCTCGAGACGACGCGCGAGAAGCTCGCCGAGCGCGGCATCGAGGTCGACCTCGTCGAGATGGAGGTGAAGGGCATCCCGAAGACCCTCGCCAAACACGACCTCACCTTCGAAGAGCTCGGCCTCGAGGGCTGCACGCTCTTCTACCGCCGCAGCGAATCCGACATGCCGCTGATGGACATGCCCGAAGGCGCCGACGAGAGGCGTCGCGAGAAGGTGAAGGCCGGCCGCAAGAAGATGCTCGCGAAGGCGATGGACAAGTACCGCTTCCACTTCGAGCCGCTGTGCATGCCCGACGGACTGATCGTCGAGGACGGCCAGCTCGTGGGCCTGCGTTTCCGGCGCACCAAGATCGAGAACGGACGCGTACTCCCGCAGGACGAGACCTTCGAGCGGCGCGGCGTCTACACGATCTCGTCGATCGGCAGCATCCCCGAACCGATCGAAGGCATCCCGATGAAGGGCGAGCTGCTGGCCTACACCGACTGGGACATCGGACGTCTCGCCGACTACCCGACGGTGTTCTCCGCCGGCAACGTCGTCACCGGGAAGGGCAACATCGTGTCGTCGCGGAAGCACGCGCGCGAGGTGAGCGCGAAGGTGCTCGAAGCCTTTCTCGGCCTCGGCGAGAACGGTCACGAAGGCGAGGAGGCGCTCGACCTCGGCGCGGAGGCGCGCGAAGCCGGCAAGAAGATCGCCGACGCGGTCCAGAAGCAGCCGCACATCGCGGCCGACGCCCTCGCGAAGGTCCACGAACGCGTAGCGCAGCGTCAGAAAGCCGTGGGCTACGACGGCGACTACGCGTCCTGGGTGAAGAGCGGATCCTGAACCCGGTGCGCGCGCTTCGTCTCGTCGCCGCCGCGCTGTTGGGTCTGGTGCTCACGCTCGGTACGCAGGGTTGCTTCCTGATCGGCGTGAGCGTCGGCGAGGAGATCCCGCCGGCCCAGGTCGAGCGCATCGTCCCCGGCGAGACCACGAAGGACGAGATTCTCCGCTGGTTCGGCGCACCGGTCGAAGCCACCGACGGCGAGATCTTCGCGCGCCTGTTCGACGCGGGCGAGATCGCCGCGGAAGACCTCGTCGCCCTGCCCTTCGCCGACTTCCTCGTCTACGAGATCACCGACGGCAACGCGCGCATCCTCTTCACCTTCCTCTTCAACTGGGCCGAGGTGAAGCTGAAGCGCGACCGCCTGACGATCTTCTTCGACGAGGAAGACCTGGTGCTCTACTACGGCCTGACACGGCAGCGCGAGCACGAAGAAGCACGGGACGACGAGGACGAGGCGTCGGACGAAGAGGACGAAGGCCTCGAGGGCGATCATGCGGCCTAGCGCGACACTGCTGCTCGTCCTCTCGCTGTCGCTGTCGCTCGGCGCTTGCACGATCGGCCGCGACTACGTCGGCAACGAGCTGCGCGCCAATCCCTACGAGGTGCTCGTGCCGGGAAAGACGCATCTCGCCGACGTCCTCGAGACGTTCGGCGCGCCGGACAAGATCCAACGCCGCAAGGACGGCGATGTGCTGGTCTACCGTTTCGTGCGCGGAAACGAGAGTGTGCTCGAGATCCAGGAGCCGGTGATCACGGGGCTCAGCGTGTTCACGTACACGAAGCGTCAGTTCAAGTCGAACCGGTTGACGTTGTTCTTCGACGGCGCGGGCTTGTTGTCGTCGTTCGGGTATACGGGCGGGTTGGCGGAGCTCGAGGCGCTGTAG
>JAHEJV010000013.1 GCA_024638705.1 Deltaproteobacteria bacterium
CTCGAAACCATTCTCGCCGCCGTCGACCGCC
This sequence comes from Deltaproteobacteria bacterium, assembly GCA_024638705.1. Classification (GTDB taxonomy): domain Bacteria; phylum Myxococcota_A; class UBA9160; order UBA9160; family SMWR01; genus JAHEJV01. Next base: position 32 of record JAHEJV010000013.1, read on the forward strand.
TCACGCGCCCCGTCGGCAAGGGCAACCTCGCCCGCGCCCTGCGCGGCTCGAAGGCGAAGTCGCTCTCGCGCGGGGGCCTGCTCCAGATGCCCGAGTACGGCGCGCTCTCCGCGCACAGCGAGGCGTCGATCGTCGCCGCGATCGAAACGCTCCTCGCCGACGGCCGCCTGCGCCGCACCGGCAGGAAGTACCCGACCGTCTGGCTTCCGGGAAAACCCATCCGGGGCCAGGCCGCCGACGACGCCAAGCCGAAGCGCAAGACCCCCGCCCGCAACTCCCGCTACGGCGGCCCCGTCGCAAGAGCCCTCGACAACTACCGCCGCCGCCAGGCCCGCCAGCTCAAGTGGAAGAGCTACATGATCTTCCAGCGCAAGACCATGCTCGCCATCGACCGCACCGAGCCCACGACCCACGCGGCCCTCGCCAGGATCCCCGGCCTCGGCCCCGCCAAGATCGAACGCTTCGGCGACGACATCCTCGAACTCGTCCGCAAACACGGCACGCGCTCGTAGGCCGACCGAGCCCACGAGCTGTGAGGGAGCGGACGGAGTCAGGGGTTCCGGAGCCGAACTCAGCGCAGCGTGAGCCGCCAGATTCGCGCTCGATGCGCGCCTCGCCTCGCACGGTGCCTGCCCCCGATCCGGGCGGCGAAACCGAGCCATTTGGCGCAGGAACCCCTGACTCCGGCCGCGGCGCGCCCCTCGATCCCTCGGCTAACTTGTCAAACCCACGCTCCCGAGGACCCCGATGACCGACCTCTTCGCCACCGACGAACACACCCTCTTCCGCGACACCGTCCGCCACTTCGTCGAAAAGGAACTCCGCCCCCGCGCCCGCGAATTCGACGAAATGGGCCGCATCGACAAGACCCTCTACAAGAAGATGGGCGACCTCGGCATGCTCGGCCTGCGCTACGACGAGAAGTGGGGCGGGGCCGGGCTCGACTACTCCTACACCACCATCCTCTTCGAAGAGATCGGCCGCTGCGACAACGCCGGCGTGTCGATGGGCATCAGTGTCCACACCGACATGGCGACGCCGTCACTTCACCAGTTCGGTAGCGACGACCTGAAGCGGGAGTACCTCGTCCCGGCGATCGCAGGCGAACAGGTCTCGGCGATCGCCGTGACCGAGCCGTCCGCCGGCTCCGACGTCTCCGGCATCCAGACCCGCGCCGAACGCGACGGCGACGAGTGGATCATCAACGGCTCGAAGATCTACATCACCAACGCGTCCGTCGCCGACTGGCTCTGCCTGCTCGCCGTCACCAACCCGAGCGCCGGCTACGGCGGCTTCACCCAGATCCTCGTCCCCACCGACGTGCCCGGCTTCCGCTACGACCTGCTCGACAAGATCGGCATGTGGGGCTCGGACACGGGCCAGCTCTTCTTCGAGAACGTGCGCGTCCCTGTCGCGCACACGATCGGCGAGATCGGCCGCGGCTTCCAGCAGCAGATGATGCAGTTCCAGGACGAGCGGCTCGTCGGTTGCATCAGCAGCATCGCCGGCGCCCAGGACAACTGGGAGACGACGCGCAAGTGGGCCGAGGAGCGCGTCCTCTTCGGCAAGCCGCTCTCGAAGATGCAGGTCACCCAGTTCAAGTTCGTCGAGATGCTGACGCAGATCACCGCGGCGCGGGAGATGATCTACGCGTGCGTGCGCGAGCTCGACGCCGGCCGCGACGCCACCGAGCTGATCACGATGGCGAAGCTCTTCTGCGGTCGCGTCTCGCGCCAGGTCGCCGACGAATGCATCCAGCTCCACGGCGGCTACGGCTACATGAAGGAATCGGGTGCGGGCCGCGCCTACGTCGACAGCCGCCTGATCAGCATCGGCGGCGGCTCCGACGAAACGATGATCCACTACCTCGCGAAACAGCTGGGGTTCTAGCAAGCCGGCCTCCGCAGGAGGCCGGCGCGCAGCGAGGCGAAGCCGAGCGAAGTCAAAAGGGTGCCTCCGACAACCGCCATGACCCGATCCGCCGAATCGTCGAGCCCGTGCACTGGAAGAACACCGCGCAGCGAGGCGAAGCCGAGCGAAGTCAACAGGGTGCCTCCGACAACCGCCATGACTCGATCCGCCGAATCGTCGAGCCCGTGCACTGGAAGAACACCGCGCACTCAGGAGCCACGATGAGCGAAACCGCGACCCGTTACGAACTCCGCGGCCCCGCCGGATGGATCACGCTCGCGGCACCAAAGTCGCGCAACGCGCTCTCCACCCAGCTCGTCGCCGAGCTCGGCGCCCACCTCTCCGCCGCGATGGACGACCCGGCGGTGCGCGTCGTCGTGCTCACCGGTGAGGGCCCCGCCTTCTGCGCCGGCGCCGACCTGAAGAACCGCGGCAAGATGGGCGAGACCGAGAAAGGGAATCCATTCGTCGACATCATGAAGACGATGCGTCACGGCCCGAAGCCGGTGATCGTCGCCGCGAACGGCCACGCCTTCGGCGGCGGCATCGGGCTCGTGGCGTCCGCCGACATCGCGATCGCCGTCGACACCGCGGTGTTCAGCTTCAGCGAGGTTCGCATCGGCGCGATCCCCGCGATGATCTCCGTCGCCGTGCTGCCGAAGCTCGGCGAGCACCAGACGATGCGTCTCTTCCTCACCGGCGAGCGGTTCAGCGCCGAGCGTGCGCTCGGCTACGGATTGCTGCATCAGGTGACGACGAGCGACGGGCTCGAAGCGGCCGTGCAGGCGGAGATCGAAGCGATCGCGAAGGGCGGTCCGAACGCGCTGCGCGAGGCGAAGCAGCTCGTGCGCACCGTCGCGGCGCTGCCCGAGGACGAAGCGTTCGCGTGGGCCGAGAAGAAGATCGCGGCGATCTTCGCGTCGGACGAAGCCGCCGAGGGGATGGCGTCGTTCGCGGAGAAGCGGAAGCCGGCCTGGGCGAAGGAGTGAGCGCGCAGCGCGCCTAATCCTCGATGACCACCAGCGGCGGCGGAGCGCCCCAGCCGAGGCGTTCGGCGACCCGGATCACGACGAAGTGGACGACGGGAATCATCACCAGGGTGAAGACCGTCGAGAAGAGCAGCCCGCCGACGACGGCGACACCGATCGCCTGACGGCTCTCGGCACCGGCGCTGCTCGCGAGCGCGAGTGGCATCGCGCCGAGCACCGAGGTGACACTCGTCATCAGGATCGGACGGAAGCGCGTGCGCCCCGCCGCCACGAGTGCTTCACGCAGCTCCGTGCCGCGGGCGCGCTCCTGATTGGCGAAATCGACGAGCAGGATCGCGTTTTTCGTCACCAGACCGACGAGCAGGATGATCCCGATCTGGGAGTAGAGGTTCAGTGAGTAGTCTCCGCCCAACACGCCTCCCGTCCAGGTGTGGAGACTCCACAGGAACCACAGGCTGAACAGCGCCCCCACCGTCGCGAGCGGGACGGTCACCATCACGGAGAGCGGATCGACGAAGCTCTCGAACTGCGCGGCGAGCACGAGGTAGATGACGAGCAGCGCGACGAGGAAGGTGAGGTAGATCTGCGCGCCGCTCTCGACGAACTCACGCGAGGTGCCGGAGAGGTTGGTGGTGAAGCCCGGCGGCAGCGCGTCGTCGACGATGCGCTGGACCTGCTCGAGGGCGTCGCCGAGCGCGGCGCCCGGCGCGAGGTTCGCCGACAGCGTGGCCGAGCGCTGGAGGTCGTAGTGGTTGAGCCAGGTGGGTGCCGTGCGCGGCGCCGGCGTGATCAATCCGGAGAGCGCCACCATCGAGCCGTTGCGCGCGCGGACGTGCACCTCGCCGAGCTGGTCGGGCACGTTGCGGAAGGGCGACGCCAGCGCGGTGACGACGTCGTAGCGCTGGTTGCGCAGGATGAAATCGTCGGTCGGGCCCTGGGAGGTGAGCAGGCGCAGACTCTCTGCGACGGCCGACACCGGCACGCCGATGTCGGCGGCGCGCTCGCGGTCGAAGAGGATCTCGATCTGCGGATTCTCGAGCCGGAGGTCGCTGTCGACGTTGACGAGGCCGGGCACCTCGCGGAGCTGCGCGACCAGCGTCTCGTTCAGCTCGGCGAACTCGTCGAGCGATGCGCTCGAGCTCTTGATCACCACCTCGACGTCGTTGTTGCTGCGCGAAGAGAGCGACGGCGGGTTGAACGGGAACACGAAGGCTTCGGGAATGTTCAGGAAGCGCGGGAGCAGACGGCCGACGACTTCCTGCTGCTTCGCTTCGCGCTCGTTCCAGGGCGTCAGCGTCGAGAAGACCATCCCGAGCGACGACGAAGAGGGGCTCCCGAAGCCCATGCCGATCGCTGCGAAGAAGCCCTCGATCTGCGGCTGGTCGAGCAGCCCCTCCTCGACCTGCAGGAGCGCGCGACGCGTGTAGGCGCTGGTGGCGCCTTCGGGTGCGCGGATGACGACGAAGACGCGGCCGCGGTCTTCGATCGGGAGGAAGGTCTTCGGAATCGCGACGAAGAGCGCGGCGATCGTGACCACGACGCCGAGCAGCACGACCCCGACGACGGCGCGCCGGTCGAGGGCGCGCTCGAGCACGGCGGTGTAGCGATCGCGCAGAGCGGAGAGCGCGCGCTCGAAGCGGTCGCCCCAGTCTTCGAGGCTCGCCACGGCGCGTCCGTGCCCCTCGCGTCGCTCCGCCGATTCGAACTCGAGGTAGCGCGAGCAGAGCATCGGCACGAGCGTGAGCGCGACGAAGGTGGAGATCGTCACCGCGATCGCCATGCAGATCGCGAACTCGCGGAACAGGCGTCCGGTGCTGCCGGTCATCAGCGACAGCGGCAGCAGCACCGCCAGCACTGCCGCCGTCGTGGCGATCACGGGGAAGCCCACCTCGCGCGCGCCGCGCAGCGCGGCCTGCATCGGCGCCTCGCCGAGCTCCTGACGGCGGTAGATGTTCTCCTGCACGACGATCGAGTCGTCGACGAGAAGCCCGACCGAGAGCACGAGCGCGAGCAGCGTGAGGATGTTGATCGAGAAGCCGAGCGCCGCGAGGCCCGCCAGCGTGCCGATCAGCGCCACCGGGATCACCGCAATCGTGATCGCCGTCGTCGTCGGTGAGCGCAGGAACACGAGGTTCACGAGCACGACGATGGAGAAGGCGATCGCGAGGGTGACCGTCACCTCGCGGATCGCCTGGCGCACGAAGCGGGTGAAGTCGACGGCGATGTCCACCTGGGCGCCGTCGGGAAGGGCGCGGCCGATCGCGGGGAGCATGTCGATGACGGCCTGCGAGATCTCCAGCTCGTTCGCACGCGACTGACGGACGACGCCGACGCCGACGACGTCGCGTGCGGTGTGGCGCGTGATCGCCTGGTAGTTCTCCGAGCCGAGCTCGGCGTGGCCGACGTCCGCGATGCGCACGGGCACCCCGCCGTCCTCGCGGATCACGATGCGCTCGAAGAGCTCCGGTTCTGCGATGCGGGCGTCCGCGTTGATCGTGAACTTCCGGCCGGCCGCCTCGATCTCGCCGGCGGGAAGCTGGAGGTTGCTCTCCTGGATGGCGTTTCGCACGTCGAGGGCGTCGACGCCGCGGGCCGCCATGCGCGCCGGGTCGAGCCAGATGCGCATCGCATAGCGCCGCTCGCCGCCGATGATCGCCTGGGCGACGCCCGGGAGGAGCTGGAGCGGCGTGCGCACGATGCGGTCGGCGAAGTCGGTGAGGTCGACCGGCGAGTAGTCGTCGCCGAACACGTTGATCCACATGATCGGACGCGAGTTGGCGCCGGCCTTGCGCACGACGGGGCGACGAGCGTCGTCGGGAAGCAGGTCGACGGCGCGCAGGATCGCGTTGCTGACGTCGGTGGCGGCGACGTCGAGGTCGGTGCCCGCCTCGAACTCGACGTTGATCGAGCTCACGCCGAAGGCGCTCTGCGAATCGATCGAGCGGATGCCCTCGATCCCGTTCAGCACCCGCTCGAGCGGCTCGGTGATGCTCGCTTCGACGGTCTCGGGCGATGCGCCGAGGTAGGTGGTGGAGACCGACACCAGCGGGCGGTCGACGTCGGGCAGCTCGCGCACGGGCAACGCGAAGAACGCGACGCCCCCGACGACCACGATCAGGAGGCTCATCACCGTCGCGAGCACCGGCCGCTCGATCGAGAGGTCGGAGAGCTTCACGACGCGGTCGGGTCGCAGCGGCCCTCGGGCCCCGTGCGTCCGAGTTCGAGGTTCGGATTGTCGACGGGAACGAAGGGCTCGGGCGCCGTGGCGGCGCCGGGCCGCAGCTTCTGCTGGCCCGCAGTGACGACGCGCGCGCCCGGCTCGACGCCGCTCACCAGGTGCACGCCGTCGACGAAGAACTGCCCGAGCTCGACGTTGCGCTGCACGGCCTTGTCCTCGGCGTCGAGCACGTAGACGATGTGCTTCGTACCCTGGCGCACGACCGCCTCCTGCGGCACGACGAGCGCTTCGGGAATCGACCCGGTCACCAGCCGCAGCGACACCGCCATGCCCGGAAGCAGGTTGCCGTTCGGGTTCGGGACGCTCGCCTCGAGATGCAGGCTGCGCGTGGCGACGTCGATGCGCGGGTCGATCGCGTTCACCGTCCCTTCGAAGGGCTCGCCGCAGCTCCCGACGCGGCCGAGCACCTCCTGGCCCACCGCCACCCGCGCCGCGAAGCGCTGTGGCACCGCGAAGCGCAGCTCCAACGGGTCGACGCGGGTGAGCTCGACGATCGCCATGCCGCTCTCGGCGTACTGTCCGATGTTCACCTGCTCGAGGCCGAGCACGCCGTCGAAGGGCGCGGTGATCGTCGTCTTCTCGAGTCGCGTGCGCGCCTCGACGTAAGCGCCGGTCGCGGCGTCGTACTCCGACTTCGCGTCGTCGTAGGCCTGCTCCGAGCTGACGCTCTGTTTGCGCAGCTTTTCGAGCCGGGCGAGACGGTCGCGGGCGTTGTTGCGGCGCGCGCGCGTCACGGAGAGGGTGGCCTTGCTCTCGGCGTCGTCGATGCGCGCGAGCACGTGGCCGGCCTCGACGCGCTGGCCTTCGGGGATGTCGAGCTCGAGGATGCGACCGTCGACCTCCGACGAGACGGTCGTCATGTCGGTGCTCTCGAGCGTGCCCACCGAGGCGATCGTGCGCGGGAGATCCGTCGGCTTCGCGACGGCGACCTGGACGCGGACCGGCGGACGCCCGCTCTGCATGGCGTTCTGGGGCTCGCCGCAACCGACGGAAACGAGCAGAAGTGCGAGCGCGCACGACGACACGATGCCGACGCTTCGGAGGAGAGCGCGGTGGGGGCCGGGGCGAGCCGGTCTGTCATGTGCCACGAGCGGGGCTCCTCGAGCGCACCCTTCCACTCTAGCAGGGGCCCTCCCGGCTGCGCGCCGGTCGAACGACCGGGTCGGGCGTCGCTCTAGGCGAGGAGCCTCTCGGCCTCGAGGTCGATCGCCTGACGCCCGGCGCCCTCGGCCATCGCGATGAACATGTCGTCGCCGCGCGACGTCTGGACGACCACCTGCGAGGCGACGACGGCCATCACCACGCCGCCGTAGGTGCGGTGACGGTAGTCGCGCCAGCACGCGTCCCAGCCGTATCCCTCGACGCCGCGCGCCGCGAGCCCTTCCCACCATAGGCGGACGAGGCGTTCCTCCTCGGCGCGACGCGCGCCGATGGGGAGGCTGCCGCCGAGGAAGTAGGACACGTCGCCCGCGCCGTAGCCGCGCCCCGCGGTCTGGAAGTCGACGACCACCAGCGGCGGTGCGCTCGGCGTGCGGCCGAAGAGGAGGTTGTCGAGGCGGAAGTCGCCGTGGGTGACGGTGTGGGGCGTGTCGAGCGCATGGCTCCACGCGCCGACGGTCTTCCGGAAGCGCTCGGCCAGCGCCATCACCTCCGGGTCGAGCCGGCCCGCATAACGCTTCTCGAAACCGGGCCACACCGCGTTGTAGATCTGGTCGAGCCCGACCGCCATGACCTCCGGGTCGCCGCCGAGGAAGTCGAATCCGGCGAGCTTCGGGTCGCCCCAGCGCGGCGCGTGCAGGCGCGCCGCCTGATCCATCGCGAGCGCCGCCTCGTCCACGCTGCACCCCGTGAGCTGGTCACCCTGCTCCGATTCGCAGAGGTCCTCCATCAAGAGCACGAAGTCGCCGGTGTCGGCGTCGATCTCGGCCGCATGGATGATCGGTGTGCGCAGGTCGACGGTCGGCGCGATCTGGCGGTAGAACTCGACCTCCTTGCGGTAGCCGCCCTGCTCGGAGCCGGTGCCGCGACTGGTCGGGTCGTCCGACGGGAACTTCCCGATCACCGACGCCGGCGCGCGGCCGTCGTCGCCCTCCCACGCGAGCTGGAAGCGCACGTTCTGGGCCATCTGCCCGGTGCCGACGTTCTCGCGGTGCGTGATGGCGGTGATCTTCGCCGCGGGAGGAAGACCTTCGATCGACAGCCAGGCGCCGAGCCACTCGGGAGTGACGTCGCGCGGGTGGATGCGGAGGGAGGGCCGTGCCATCGCGATCACTCTATCACGCGTCCGGTCGCGCTCTGCACGAAGGTTCTCGCTGAAGCGTCCGCCCTAACGATCGTCGCCCGGGGTCGCCGACGTCACCGCGTGTTTCACACTCGCCCGCACGGCCGGGATCTCGTCGTCGGCGAGCGGCTGCATCGCGGGCTTGCGCGCGAGCGCGGCCTCGACGAAGGGCGCGAGCCGCTCCTGCTTGCGTGCCTCGCGTTCGGCTTCCTTCTCCGCGAACTCGGGCAGCACCTCGCGACCGAAGAGCTCGAGGCTCTCGCAGATCTCTGCGTGGCGATTCTTCCCGCACTGCTGCATGAAGATCACCTGGTCGACGCCGACCTCCTCGAAGCTGCGCAGGTGGCGACGCATGTCGTCGGGCGTGCCGATGCCCGAGGCGTAGTCGCCACCGGCGCCGAGGGCGGCCTTCACGATCTCCTCGGTGCGCCGATTGCCACGCTGGCGCTGGAAATCACCCCAGAGGTCGGTGCGGCCGGGCACGGTGTCCGTCGCCACGAGCGCGTTCAGCGCATAGCCGAAGAACTCGAAGTGCTCCTGCCCGCGGCGGATCGCCTCCTCGCGGTCGGGGTGCACCGAGAAGCCCGTCACCATCGCGATGTTGGCGTTCACCGAGTGGCCGATCGGCACGCACTCTTCGCTCTCGATGATGCCGTAGTAGGTGTCGACCCAGGTGCGCGCCTCGTCCGGGTCGAGGAAGGAGAAGCCGAGCGCGCCGATGCCGAGGCGCGCGGCGAGCTTGATCGTCTCGCGGTTCGTGCACGCGATCCACATCGGCGGATGCGGCTTCTGCAACGGCTTCGGCAGCACGTTGCGACACGGCATCGAGAACGACTCACCCTGGTAGCCGGGATACGGGTCCATCACCATCATGTTGGCGATCTGCTCGGCGGCTTCGAGCGACATCGCGCGCTTGCGCTTCGCCGGGATGCCGAAGCCCGACAGCTCGAGCCGTGTGGCGCCTTCGCCGATGCCGAAGTCGACGCGTCCGTTCGACACGAGGTCGAGGGTGGCGAGGCCCTCGGCGGTGCGCGCAGGATGGTTGTAGTTCGCGATCACCTGGCGGATGCCGTGGGCGAGGCGGATGCGCCGTGTGCGTGAAGCGGCCGCAGCGAGGAACACCTCCGGCGCCGACGAGTGCGAGTACTCGTCGAGGAAGTGGTGCTCCACCTCCCACGCGTAGTCGATGCCGATGCGGTCGGCGAGCTCGACCTGTGCGAGCGCTTCCTGGAAGAGCCGGTGCTCGGAATCCTCGTTCCAGGGTTTCGGGAGCTGCAGCTCGTAGAAGACGCCGAACTTCATTCCCGGCTCAATTCCCGACGATCGAGACGAAGGACACGCATCGCCCGGGCTGTCCGCCGAGGTTGTGCGTGAGGCCGAGCTTCGGGTTCGCGATCTGGCGCGGGCCGGCTTCGCCGCGCAGCTGCAGCCACATCTCGTACATCATCCGCAGACCGCTCGCGCCGATCGGGTGACCGAAGCTCTTGAGCCCGCCGTCGGGGTTGACGGGCTGTGGCCCGTCGCCGTCGAAGCGTCCCTCGAGCACGTCCTGCCAGCCCTTGCCGCGCTCCGAGAAGCCCATGTCCTCCATCAGCACCAGCTCGGTGGCTGTGAAGCAATCGTGCACTTCGGCCATCGAGATTTCTTCGCGCGGATTCGTGACGCCGGCCTGCTCGTAGGCGTCGCGCGAGCTCTCCACCACTTCCTGGAACGTGGTGAAGTCGTAGTCCTGGTTGAAATAGCCCTCCGCCGGTCCGGCCACGAAGGAGAGGGCTTTGATGAAGATGGGATGGTCGGTGTACTTGTGTGCGTCTTCGGCGCGGCACAGGATCGCGGCGGCAGAGCCGTCGGAGACGCCGGAGCAGTCGAAGACGCCGAACATGCCGGCGACGCGCGGGCTGTTCATGATCGTCTCCATCGGCACTTCCTTCTTGAACTGCGCCTTCGGGTTCTTCGCACCGTTCACGTGGTTCTTCCAAGCGATGCGCGAGATCACCTCCTTGAGCTGACCCTCGTCGACCCCGTACTTCTTCGCGTAGGCCGGCGCGAGCAGACTGAACATCGCCGGCGCCGACATGTTCTGGCCGGTGCCGTCGTCCGGCGGACGGCTGGTGACGAGGCCGGAGAAGCCCGAGTCCTTGAGCTTCTCGACGCCGGTCGCCATCACGAGGTCGTAGGCGCCGGAGGCCACCGCATAGGCGGCATTGCGGATCGCCTCGCTGCCGGTGGCGCACATGTTCTCGAGACGCGTGACCGGCTTGTAGTCGAGCTTCAACGCCTCCGACAGCACCAGCCCCGACGTTCCGCTGCCCATCGTTCCGAGCCAGTAGGCGTCGACCTGCGCCGGGTCGACCTTCGCCGATCGGTAGGCCTCGCCCGCTGCTTCGACGAGGAGATCGTCGGCGCCCTTGTCCCAGTGCTCGCCGAAGGGCGTGCAGCCCATCCCGACGATCGCCACGCGGTCCTTGATTCCCTTGGACGCCATGTCGTGCTCCTTCCTGTTCGAACTTCGCTCGGCTTCGCCTCGCTGCGCGCCGTCCGCGGCGGCTTGCGGCTGCCGTTGCCTAACGTCGAGGCCTGGCCTTCCAGAAATAGTTGTGGACCCCCTGCCCGGTGTAGAGGCGGCGGAAGGTCATCTCCAGCTCGTCGCCGATCGCGACGTCGGCGGGGTTGACGTCGGTGAGCTCGCAGGCGAGGCGGCCGCCGCCGTCGAAGTCGACCACGGCGGCGACGACCGGGGGCTGGAGGGAGTAGGCGAGATGGTCCAGGGTGTACGTCGCGATGCGGCACACGCGTCGAGCGAAGGGCTCTTCGGCCATCTCGTCGACGGCGCCGCAAGCGCTGCACACGCGCTGGGGGGGCAGTTGCCCGGCGCCGCACGCGGTGCAGCGCGAACCGACGAAGCCGAGCTTCCAGTGCTCGTGACGGTGCATCGGCGGCGCGGCGGGGCGGTCGGGTTCTGGACGGCGCGGCGGCTCGAAAGGCAGGATGCCGCGCCACTTGAGGTAGCTGTTGTAGGCGAGGTCGTCGCGCTGCGACGCGATCCAGTCGTCGACGCCGTGGGCCGGACGACCGTCGGCGACGCGCGACGTCACCTCGAGGACGACCGCGTCGCAGCCGTCGGCGAGCGACGCGACGAGGATGCGGTCGCCCGCGCTCGCGGTGTCGAGGGCGCGCGCGAGCAGCAGGCCGGCGTGGGCGGCGCCCGCGCGACCCACCGACGTCGCGAGCGGGTCGGCCTGCTGTTCGGGCTTGAGCTGCAGCGCGCGCGGGAGGCCGGCGGCGGCGCGCGCGAGGGTGGCGTCGAGGATCACCGTCGCGATCTCGGACGGCTGCGTGCCGGCATCTTCGAGCGCTCGGACGACCGTGTCGTGCAACACGGGTGCGAGCACCTCGGCGCCGAAACGCTCTTCCCACTGCTTCGCGAAGCGGTCGTCGGGGAGGCGCCACACGTCGAGCACCTCGGTCGTCGACGACGCGCGACCGCGCAGCACGGCGATCGCGTCGTCGTCGGAGCCGGTGGTGAATGCGACGGCCGCATCGCCTCCCTGACTTTCGCGCGGACCCCCCGGAGCGCCGATCACGACGTCCGACGCGGTGACCAGCGTGCGCTGTCCGGCCGCGGCGAGATCGAGGCCGAGCATCAGCGCGGACACGCCCGCTCGTGAAGAGGCGCCCACTTCGAGCGTGCGCACGGTGGCGGGCAGGCCGAGCGCCGCGTGGATCGTCGCCGCGTTCTGCTTCTCGGCGTAGGGCGGGCTGGTCGTGGCGAAGATCAGTGCGTCGAGTCCGTTGGCGGCTTCGTTCGCCTGCGGCTCGCTGCGCGCGCCCTGCGGGCGCTTGCGGTCCCCGGTCGCAAGCGCCTCGCGGCCCGCTTCGACGGCCATCGACACGGCGTCCTCGTCGTAGCTGGCCGCCGCGCGCGCGCCCTTGCCCGCGCCGATCGCACTCCGCTGGAGGCGGGAGTAGGGGACGTAGCTGCCGTAGCGGGTGATTCCGGGCACGGGGGCTCCTGTGGATGGGGCGACCGTCGGACGCCGCATTCTACCGGAACGGGGCGGGCGATTGGCGCGCGCGTCGTCCGGTTGCAGAACGAGCGCGTCGTCCGGGAGCGGAACGCGAGCGTCGTCCGGTTGCAGAACGCAAGCGGCCGGCGGGCTCGGAGACCCGCCGGCCGCTCTTTCGTCCCGGGCCGGCGGCCGATCGCCGAACGGACCCGCGTTCCGACGCCGAGTTGGGCGGATCGATCAGTCGAGCAGATCGAGCGCGTCGCCCACCTGGATCCGGCCGGGCTTCTCCACCTTTGCGTAGATGCCGAGGTTGCCGCCGGCCTCGCGCACGAGCGCGCGCATCACGCCCGGGTCCTTCGGGAGGTCGTCGAAGCCGTGCGTGGTCATCACGCAGCGCGGGCACTCGACGGTGATCTCGAGCACCGCTTCGCCGATCTTCACGCGGCGCCCGCGCCAGGCCTGTTCGGGGAAGGGGTCCGACGACGCCACGTCGGAGACGAGCAGGTTCGGACGGAAGCGCCGAACGTCGAAGCGGCTCTCGGGCGCGCGCTCCTGCATCGTGCGCAGCGACGCGTCGCTCATCAGCATGAGGGGGAAGGCGTCGAAGTAGGTGCCCGGCGGCGACTCGAACTCGAGGATCTCCGGCGGAAAGAGGCCGAGGTCGGGAAGCGGCTCGTCGGAGGTGCGTCCGAAGATGTCGCGCAGCTCCTGCTCGAAATCCTCGCTCTCGGGCGCGCCGCGGCGGTAGTGATCGAGGGCGTCCGGCGGGAGCAGCGGCCAGAGCGACACCTCGTGGCCGATCGCCTTCGAGAGGCGCTCGTTCACGTCCGGTGCGCCGGTCGACAGGGTCGACCCGTCCGGCAGCGTGATCTCGGCCGGGCTCGAACCCTTTCGCGCCGGCGGCTCCGCATAACGCGACCGCAGCGACATCAGCGCCGGGATCTTCTTCGCGCCCCGGATCCCGCCGCGCACCTCGTCGCGGACGGCCCAGGCGCGGTCGCCCGGGAGCCCGCCGGGACCGAGGTCGACCGAATCGAGGGACTCGCCGCCGAGGCTCTTCACGGGGAAACGGTTCAACTCGGACAGTGTGGCGATCGGCAACGGGTCCTCCCTGGTGGCGCGGCGGAAGGTAGCTGCAATCCTTGCGCGAAACGTCCATCGGGAGAACCCATGCTCACGCACCGCCTCACCCTCGTTTCCCTGCTCGCTGCCGCTGCACTCACCATGTCGGCGTGCGACGGCCCCTTCTTCGTGCTGCCCGGTGGCCCGATCTCGGGCGAGACCGCGCCGGCGCCCGCCGACTGGACCTTCGCCGGCCGCGCCGGCACCGCGCAGCTCGAGACGCAGGGGGAGGAGCCCTACTCGGTGAACGTCGCCTACACCGTCGTCGGCGGGAACCTCTTCATCAACGCGGGCGACACCGAGACCCAGTGGGCGAAGAACATCGCGACGAACCCGAACGTCCGATTGCGCCTCGACGGCAAGGTGTACGAGGTCCGGGCCGAGCGGGAGTCGGCCCAGGAGGTGGTCGACGCCTTCGGCGAAGCGTGGACGGGGCAGTCGATCTTCCGCCGCGACCCGCGCTCGCTCGACGAGGTGTATCTCTATCGCATCGTCAGGCGTTAGGCGGGCTCGCCCGGCGCCTCCGCCCGCGCAGCCACGCCCACGCCGGCAACAGCAGCGCCACCTCGAAGCCCATGCCACAGCCGATGTCCGAGCCCGCCGCGGCGGTCACGATCTTCGAGCGGTCCTTCTGGAGCAGGAAGCCGTCCATGCGCGCCTGGTTCGACGCGTGGACCACCTGGCTCACGTAGGCGCCGTGGTTCGGGTAGAGGGTGTCGAGGGTCGGGTCGTCCAAGGGCGTCACGCTGCTCGCGAGGAAGCAGGCGAGGTTGCCGATCTGCTGCAGGAAGGGCGGCAGGTTTGGGTCGGCGGAGTTGCCCGGCGTGTAGGTCGCGACGGGCACGTCGACCGACGGGGGCCGGACGCCCCCGAGCCCGTTCCCGAACGCGTCGCGCGCGACTTCGGCGGGCCCGACGAGGTCCATCACGCGTCCGTCGGGGAGCGGCGTGCCGCTGTTCACCTGATCTTCGAGCCCTTCCCAGAGCGCGTTCAAGATGTAGGAGAAGAAGACCGGACCGTCGGCCGTCGAGTTGATCTCGAAGGCGCATAGATCCTCGAGCAGGAGCGGATCGGGCCCGATGATGCCTGCCGGAATCAGCTCGACGCCCTCGTGCACGGTGAGGTGGCTGGCGCCCGCGACTTCGTAGTAGCGGAACGTCTGCGTATCGGCCTGGCGTCCCACCGTTCCGAAGAGGATCTCGATGTCGGTCTCGCTGATCGCGTGGACGACGGGGACGGGGAGGTCGGTGCGCACCAGGTTGTCCGGGAACACGAGCCGCGGCGTGCAATCGGGGAAGGGCGGTGAACCCACTTCCCCGCACACCGGCCCGAAGTTGATCGCGCGCGCCGTCGCCGCCTGCTGTACGAAGTAGCCGTCGTTCACCGGGAAGTGGAACGAGCTCGCGTAAGCGATGACCGATCCGCCCTGCTGCGACTGACCGACGTGGTAGAGGCGCTCGACGTCGAAATCCACCGGGAGCGGGTTCTCGGCCGAGCTCCCCTTCAGCAGATTCGCGATCTGGCTCATCATGTCGAAGGCGAGACCGTTCTCCGGAAGCGAGAGTGTCGCATAACGCGTCCCGCACGTGGGCGGCAGGATGCCGAAGAGGCTGCACCCACCGGTGAGGAACCCGAGAGACGTCGTGCTGTTCGTGACGCCGACGTAGATCATGCCCTCGCGCTGGAAGTATTCGGCCGACGCGTCCCAGGCGGGCGCCGTGTCGAAGCCTGCGGTGGAGTTCCACCACTCGACGACGACGGTGCCGTTGAACTGACCTTGGCTCGCGGGGCGTCGCACGATCATGCGCGTCTGGTAGGCGACGTCGCTCTGGACGAGCGCGATGTCGGTCGGGCCGAGCGGCGGGTCGTTTGCGTAGTTGAAGAGATCGGCGCCGCCGGAGACGAAGTATTCCTCCTCGACGTAGTTCGCGGCGAGCTCGCGCGTGCCGGGAACGAAGCCGTCGCCCTGACCCGACGGAGGGTCGGTGACGACGACGGCGTCGGTGGGATCGGCGAGCGCACCCGATGCGACCGAGAGGCCGATGAGAGAGACGATTCCGACGAACAGAGCGCGGACGTAGAGCGAATGCATTCCGGGCACCTCCATGCAGGGGCGCCCATCATCGACGATGGCGCCAAGCCCGACGGTGCGAAGAGCGTGGAATTCTGCCCCGTGCGCGGCGTCGCGGGCATCAACCCCACGCGGCCCCCTGCCGATAGACCGGGCGGGGGCGTCATGCAGGCCACGGGCATCTCGGAGCGCTATCGCGACCACTATGCGGGCTACTGCCCGGCGCCGTCGGAGTGGTTTCGCGTCGGTGCGCTCGCGAAGGTCGCCAACCTCACCGCGCTGTGCGCGGGGGTCGCGCACGACTCGGTGCTCGAGGTGGGCAGCGGCGAGGGGTCGCTGCTCGCGCGCGTCGCCGAGGTGGGCTTCGCCGAGGAGCTGCACGCGGTCGATGTCTCCGAGCCTTCGATCGCGGCGGTCGCGTCGCGGGGCATTCCCGGTCTCGCGCGCGCGTCCACCTACGACGGCGCCGTCCTCCCCTACGAAGACCAGAGCGTCGACCTCGTCGTGCTCTCCCACGTCGTCGAACACCTCGAGCACCCGCGCATCCTGCTCTACGAGGCAGCGCGCGTCGGCCGCCACGTCTTCGTGGAGGTGCCGCTCGAAGATCACTGGCGCCTGCCGCGCGACTTCGCCCTCGACGCCACCGGCCACATCAACTTCTACGACGCCCGAAGCATCCGCCGGCTCGTGCAGAGCGCGGGCCTCGCGGTGTTGAGCGAGCGCGTGGCGACGCCCGCGCGGGAGGGGCTCGTGTTCCAGCACGGACCCGTCGGCGGCAACGCGCGCTACTGGGTGAAGGAATGGGCGCGTCGGATCGCGGCGCCGCTCGCGACGCGCATCTGGACCTACCACGGCGCATTGCTGTGTCGCCCGGATCCGGGTGCCTGATGGCGCAGAGCCCACCACCCGCCTACGTTCCTCGGCCACCCCGAGTGATCCGATGAACGCCCCCTCCGTCCGAGCCCTCGAATCCGAAGAGCGCGATCGCGCCGTCGCGGTGCAGGTGCTGGCCTTCTCGACGGATCCGGTGATGCGTTGGTTCTATCCGGAATCGCGCGCCTACCTCGACGCTTTTCCGTCCTTCGCCCGCGCTTTCGGAGGCCGCGCCTTCGAGCACGGCACCGCGTTCGTCGCCGACGAGTTCGCCGGTGCGGCGTTCTGGCTTCCGCTCGGCGTGGAGAGCGATTCCGAAGCGATCGCGAAGGCGATGTTCGGGTCGCTAGGCGCCGAGCGCCTCGAGAGCATGGCGCCGATGATGGAGGACATGGAGCGCTTCCACACGAAGGAGCCGCACTGGTACCTGCCGGTCATCGGCGTCGACCCGGCCCATCAGGGCAAAGGCATCGGCTCGGCGCTGCTCCAGCACACGCTCGCGCTCGTCGACGCAGACGGCGTCGCGGCCTATCTCGAGTCGTCGAGCCCGAAGAACGTGCCGCTCTACCAGCGCTTCGGCTTCGAGGTGATCGGCGAGATCCAGCACGCCGACTCACCAACCTTCTACCCGATGTTGCGCCCGGCGAAACCCGCCTAGCGCCACCGATCCGCGCCAGAAAGCAAGCGAAAGGATCCCCCCATGAAGTTCTACGACTCGATCGGCCCCAACCCGAAGCTCGTGCGCATGTTCGCCGCCGAGAAGGGTTTCACCTTCGACGAGGTGGAGGAGGTCGACCTCCAGGGCGGCGCGAACCGAGAGGCGCCCTACCTCGAGAAGAATCCCGCCGGACAAGTGCCGTGCGTCCAGCTCGACGACGGGCGCGTCATCGCCGAGACGGTCGCGATCTGCGAGCTGCTCGAGGACAGCAAGCCCGAGCCCGCGCTGATTGGCGCGAACCCGGCCGACCGCGCCGAGACGCGCATGTGGGTGCGCCGCGTCGAGTGGAAGATCGTGCAGCCAATGGCCGACGGCTTCCGCTTCTCGGAGGGCCTGCCGCTGTTCAAGGACCGCATCCGCACGCTGCCCGAGGCGGCGGACGGCCTCAAGGCGATCGCCCGCGACGGTCTCGGTTGGCTCGACGGCCAGCTCGCCGGCCGCGACACGATCGTGCCCGGCCGCTTCACCCTTGCCGACGTCACGCTCTACGCGTTCACCGAGTTCGGCGGGATGGTCGGTCAGCCGCTCGACCCGTCGCTGAAGAACGTGACGAACTGGTTCGAGAAGACCGCCGCGCGGGACAGCGCGAAGGCCTAGCACTGCCGGCGCCCGGGGCCTTCTCGCGGCTCATTCGTACGAGTCGTGCCGCCGCACCCAGGCCATCGAGTAGGGCAAGTCGTCCTCGTCGCGGCCCTTCGGCACGACGTCGAGCATCTGGTAGGCGCCGTTGAAGGGGTCGAGTCCCCGCGCGTAGGTGGAGTAGGTGTGGTAGACGGCGCCGTCGTCGCCGCGCGCGAAGACCGAGAGTCCGGGCGCCTCCTCCATTCCGAAGTGTACCGTCCCGAAGTTGTAGTTCGGCGCATCGCCCTCGCGTCGCTCCTCGGGGAACGAGACGGCGAAGTCGAAGTTGAAGGTGTTGTTCGCTGAGGAGACCCACGTGAAGTCCCAACCCATCCGCTTCCGGTAGGCCTGGAGCGCCTCGAGCGGACCGCGCGAGATCGCGACGAGCGTGGTGTCGCGCGCGGCGAGGTGGACGACGGAGCCCTGGTACTGGTCCGCCCAGAAAGAGCAGCTCGGGCAGCCCTCCTCCCAGTCGGGGCCGAACATGAAGTGGTAGACGATCAGCTGATCGCGGCCGGCGAAGAGATCGGCGAGGGTCACCTCCCCGTCCGGACCGTCGAAGACGTACTCCTTCTCGACCTTCACCCACGGCAGCTTGCGGCGCGCGACGGCCACCGCCTCGCGCTGATGGGTGAGCTGCTTCTCGGCGGCGAGCAGCTCTCGTCGTGCGGCGAGCCACGCTTCCCGGGAGACGACGTCGTTCGGCTTCATGGCGGTTCCTCGATCGGGCGCGTCGTTCGCTTCGTGCGTCGGCTCAGGAGACCGGAGCCAGCTTCCAGCGCAGCGGCGCGCGCTTGATGCCGCCGACGAAGCTGCTTCGCGCGCGCACCATGGGTGCTGCGCGTTCGATGGAGACGAGCCGTTCGCGCAGCTGCGTGAACATCGTGTTCAGCTCGAGGCGTGCGAGATGCGCGCCGAGACAGACGTGCTCGCCGCGGCCGAAGCCGATGTGGTTGTTGGGCTGGCGGCCGACGCGGAACGCGAAGGGGTCGTCGAACACCTCTTCGTCGCGGTTGCCCGAGGCGTAGAAGAGACATACCGACTCGCCCTTGTGGATCGTGCGGCCGCGCAGCTCCATCTCGCGCGTCGCGGTGCGCGTGAACTGATTGACCGGCGTCACCCAGCGCACCGTCTCCTCGACGGCGCCGGCGACATGGCTCGGGTCGGCGACGAGCTTGCGCCACTCGTCCGGGAAATCGATGAAGGCGTCGACGCCGCCGGTCATCGCATTGCGCGTCGTCTCGTTGCCGGCGACCACGAGCAGGAAGTAGTAGGAGAGCAGCTCCAGGTCGCCGAGCGGCTCGCCGTCGATCTTCCCCTGCACGACGACGGAGAGGATGTCGTCGTGGGGATCGGTGCGGCGCTTCTCGGCCAGCTCCTTGAAGTAGGCGAAGAGCTCGGCGCGCGCAGTGTCGATCGTCTCCTGCGAGGTGCGCCCGTGCTGGAAGTCGGGATCCTCCGGCGCGATCACTTCGTTCGTCCAGCGGAAGAGGAGGTGCCAGTCTTCTTCCGGCACGCCGAGCATCAGCGCGATGACGGCAATCGTGATCGGCGCGGACACGTCGGCGACGAAGTCGATCTCGTGCTTCGCGCCGGCGGCATCGAGCACCTTGCGCGTGACGTCCTCGATCTTCGGCGCCCAGATCTTCACCGTCCGCGGCGTGAACCACTTGGCGGTGAGGTTGCGATAGCGGCCGTGGTCGGGCGGGTCCATCGTGAGCAGGTGGCGCGTCATCGGTTCGGGCGGCACCTCGCGATTGAAGACGGCGAGGCGCGGCTCGATGATCCAGTCCTTCGGGTTCTTGCCGATCGCTACGATGTCGGCATGCTTCGTGACGGCCCAGAACGGATCGCTGTAGCTCGATTCGACCCAGTGCACCGGGTCGTGCCGACGCAGCCAAGCCCACTCGGCGTGCGGGTAGCCCTCGCGCTCGTACTTCTCCGGGGAGACGAGGTCGAGCTCTCCCGGGTCGAGGTCCGGGGGCAGCGGCTCCGGGGCGGCGCTCATCGGGGTCCTCCTGGCGGCGGGCGCACCCGAAATCGTACCCGATTGGGGGAGCGAGAGTGCGATCGGCGCAGCGAGAGGGCCCGCCAATCGACGCTCGCCCGGCTCAGTGCGTGTACTCGCCGGCGTTCACGTCGAGGCACTGTCCGGTGATCGAACGCGACATGTCGGAGGCGAAGAACACCACGGCGTCGGCAATCTCCTCGGGCTCGGCCGCGCGGCGCAGCATCAGCGTCTCGAGCAGCTCCCGCTTCACCTCGGGCTCGGGACGCTTCTCGGCCATCCCCTGCATGCGCGCGACGAGGTCGACGGTCGCGTCGCCGACATAGCCCGGCGCCACCGAGTTGACGCGGATGCCCTGTGGCCCCACCTCGCACGCGAGGTTGCGCGCCATCCCGAGCAGCGCGTGCTTCGCCATCTTGTAGGCGCCGTAGTTCGGCCTCGCGTGGCGCAGCACGACCGAGTTGATCATCACGATCGAGCCGCTGCCGCGCTCGGCCATGTGCGGGATGATGCATTGCGAGAGCCGCAGCGGCGCGAAGAGGTTGATCTCGAAAGAGTCGCGGATCCCGTCGATCGATTGGCCCGGCAGGGTCTCGAAGGGCGGCATCTGGAAGGCGTTGTTCACCAGCACGTCGACGCGGCCGAGCTGCGCGATCGTCTGAGCCACCACGTTCTCGCAATCCCCGGCCTGGGTGATGTCCGCCCGCACCGGCAGCGCGCGTCGGCCGAGCGCTTCGACCTCCGCCGCCACCTCGTCGAGCCGCGCCTGGGTGCGCGCGGCGAGCGCGACGTCGGCACCCGCCTTCGCGAGCGCCAGCGCGTTGGCGCGCCCGAGCCCCGGTCCGATGCCGGCGACGATCGCCACCTTTCCTGCGAGCAACATGATCGACCTCCCCTGTTTCGATGATGTCCGAAAGCCGATGGTAGTCGTGAATGAGATTTCTCGTGAAGGTTCCACGGCCTCGACCGTCCGATCCGGTAGCCTGCACCGGCCCCGAGCACGGCATCCCGCCGCGTTCGACGAAAAGGAGGCTTTCCGTGAAGCAAACTCGAGCGATGGCGATCTTGATCTCCCTGGCATTTCTCGCCCTGTCGGCGCCGACGATGGCGGCCCACCACGAAGGCGACGCCGAGAAGGCGAAGGGCCATCAGAAGGTCCGGGAGATGAAGGCCAAGGGGAAGGCGCACGCCGACGAGATGAAGCAAGAAGGCAAGACGCACGCCGACGAGATGACGGAGAAGGCGAACGACGCGAAGGGCGAAGCCATGCGCGAACGCCGCGACGAGCGCAAGGCGATCATGGACGAAGCGAAGTCCACCACCGAGCCGTCCGAGCGCAAGGGGAAGAAGCCCTGGTGGAAGTTCTGGGGCTCCGACGACGCGGAGTAGGCGCCCGGATCAACCCGCGTAGAGCGCGTCGATCTCCGCGGCGTATTTCTCTGCGATCGGCTTGCGCTTGAGCTTGCTCGTCGGCGTCAGCTCGTCGCCGCCGGGCTCCCAGTCGGTCGGCAGGATCTTGTAGCGCTTGATCTGCTCGATGCGCGCCATGCGCGCGTTCGCCTCCTCGACGGCCTTCGCGATCTCGGTCTGCACACCCTCGTGTCCGACGAGCGCGGCGGTCGACGCGTCGGCGACGCCGTGCTGCTTCGCCCAGGCGGCGGCGTTGTCCGGGTCGAGGACGAGGAGCGCCACGTTGTAGGGACGCATGTCGCCGATCGCGACGGCCTGCCCGATCAGCGGGCTCGCCGCCTTGAGCTTCTGCTCGATGTTGGCCGGCGACATGTTCTTGCCGCCCGCGTTGATGATCAGCTCCTTCTTGCGGTCGACGATCGAAACGTAGCCATCGGCGTCGATCTCGGCGATGTCCCCGGTGTGGAGCCAACCGTCGGTGTCGATCGTTTCGGCGGTCTTCTCGGGCTGGTTGCGGTAGCCGCGCATGACGATCGGGCCGCGGCAGAGCAGCTCGCCGTCGTCGGCGATCTTCAGCTCGACGCCGTCGAGCGCCACGCCCACGCTTCCCACCCGGATCGCGTCGCGCGGATTGATCGTGGCGAGCGCCGAGCTCTCGGACATGCCCCACACCTCCTGCACCGGGACGCCGAGGTCGATGAAGAACTGCAGCACTTCACCCGGGATCGGCGCCGCGCCACTCATCGCGCTCTGCACCTGGTCGAGCCCGACGCGTTCGAGAGCCGTGCGTTTCTCGGCTGCGGAGAGCTTCGAGGGGTCCGAGATGCCAGCCGCCTGCAGGCCCGCCATCAGCTTCTCCCAGATGCGCGGCACGCCGCCGAAGATGGTCGGGCGCACGTCGAGGAGCGCAGGCACGAGCTGCTTCGGATCGTCGACGCTGGTGAGCGTGAACCCGCGCGCCATCGACAGGTAGTGCGAGAGCAGCCGGTCGGCGATGTGGGCGGCCGGGAGATAGGAGACCGTCCGGTCGTCGGCGTCCACCGGCCAGTGGGGGGCGATGCACGCGAGCTCGGCGACGAGGTTCGCGTGGGTGAGCTCGACGCCCTTCGGCGGGCCGGTGGTGCCCGAGGTGTAGATCAGCGTGAGGACGTCTTCGCCCTCGACGGCGCGCCACGACGCCTCGAAGTCGAATCCGTCGCGGCGCTGCGATTCGAGCGCGGCGAGCGGCGTCGTGCCCGGCGGGTGGCCGTCGATGCAGATCACGTGCTCGACGGCCGTTCCCTTCATCGCCTCCTGGATCCGCGCCGCGAACTGCTCTTCGCAGAACACCACGCGGTTGCCCGCGTTCTCGAAGAGATAGGCCAGCTGCTCGGGCGCGGAAGTGTTGTAGACGGAGAAGGGCGTGGCGCCGAGATGAACCGCCGCGGTGTCGCAGAAGTGGAACTCCGGGCGGTTGAGCATCATCAGGGCGACGGTTTCGCCGCGCTGGACGTCGAGGGCAGCGAGGCCGGAGGCGATGCGTTCGACCCGCGAACCGTAATCCGACCACGAGACTTCGCTGCGTCCGCCGGGCGTGCGCAGCGCCACGGCGTCGGGGCGTGCTGCCGCGGTCTGTTGGAACGCTTCGCAAAGGCTCTTCGGGTGGCTCATCTCGTCTCCTTCGTCATGAATCGAACACGATCACCTGCCGCGCCGCCTCGCCCTTGCGCAGCGCGTCGAAGGCGTCGTTCACGCCGTCGAGGCCGATGCGCGCCGAGATCATCTCGTCGAGCTTCAAGCGGCCGTCCAGATAGAAATCAACATAACGCGGCATGTCGAGGCGGAAGCGGTTGCTGCCCATCAGCGAGCCGATCACGCGCTTCTCCTGGAAGGTGATGTCGGCCGCGTGCAGCTCGACCATCTGGCCGACGGGCACGATGCCGACGAGCACGGCGGTTCCGGCGCGCTTCAGCATGCCGACGGCCTGCTGCACGGTGGGCTGGCTGCCGAGACACTCGAAGGCGTAGTCGACGCCGCCGCCGGTCAGCTCCATCACCTGCGCCACGGCGTCGCCGTCGTTCGAGTCGACGGTGTCGGTCGCGCCGAGCTTGCGCGCGAGATCGAGCTTCCAGGCCTGGTTGTCGACGGCGACGATGCGCGACGCCCCGGCGATGCGACACCCCTGGAGCGCCGAGAGCCCGACCCCGCCGCAGGCGATCACCGCGCAGGTCGACCCGGGCGCGACGCGCGCCGTGTTGAGCGCGGCGCCGATGCCGGTGGTGACGCCGCAGCCGATGAGTGCTGCGCGATCGAGCGGCATGTCGGGGCGGATCTTCACCAGCGAGCGCTCGTGAGTGAGCATCTTCTCGGCGAAGGACGAGAGGTTGGCGAACTGGAGCACGGGCGCGCCGTCCTTCGACAGTCGCGACGCCGAGCCCTCCGGCCGCTGCAGGCTCGCGCCGCCGCAAAGGTGCGGCTTGCCGCGCAGGCACACTTCGCACTCGCCGCACCAGGCGGAGATGCAGCCGATCACCGGGTCGCCCGGTGCGAATCCGCTGACGCCCGCGCCCACCTCCTCGACGACGCCGGCCGGCTCGTGCCCGAGGATGCAAGGCGGCGGCATCGGCAGCCCGCCCTCCACGACGTGGAGGTCGCTGTGGCAGATGCCCGAAGCGGCGGTGCGCACGAGCACTTCGCCCGGGCCGGGAGCGTCGATCCGAACGTCCTCGATCTCGAGCGGCGCGTGGTTGGCGCGCATCACGGCGGCTTGCAAAGAGGCCCTCGGGGTGGATGGGCGCCCAGACTACTCCGAGCCGCGCGTCGGAGGGGAGCGGAAATACGACCGAAGGAAACGGGCCGAATCGCTACCGTCCCGCCGATGGCCGAGCCCACGACCGATTCGCCGACACCGGCGCCCGAGAGCCCGCCCGTGCCCGAGAAGCGCAAGCGCAGCACCGAGCGGCGCATCCGCAAGGAGCTGCGCCGGGTGCTGATGAAGATCGGCGTCTACACCGTCCCCTATCTCTACATCGCCTACATCTGGTTCGTCTACAAGACGAGCCGCGTGGAAGAGCTCGGCTACCGCCCCGACCTCGTGCGCGCCGAGCGCGGCAGTGGCGTCTATGCGATCTGGCACGACGAGGTGTTCTTCGTCGCTTGGTCGTTCGGGAAGTACACGCCCGACACGCTCGCGAGCGCCGGCGACTCGGGCGAGATGATCACCCGCATGCTCCAGCTCTGCGGCTTCAACGTCTTCCGCGGCGGCTCGTCGAGCAGCCGCAGCCGTCGCTCGGCCGCCGTCGTGCGCGACATGATCGACCACATGAAGAGCAAGGAAGGGATTCTCTACGGAATCACGACGGACGGCTCGAAGGGGCCCGTCTATCGCATGAAGAAGGGCGCCGCGACGATCGCCGTCAACACGGGGTCCGAGCTCTTCGTCGAGAAGACGTGGTGCAAGCGCTATCTCACGCTGCCCACCTGGGACCGCACGCTCATCCCGCTTCCCTTCAACCACGTCGTCCACGTCTACGCCGGCCCGATCGTGCCGAAGCCCGACGCCGCCACCGACGAGGGTTTCCAGGCGCTCTGCGACGAGGTCGAACACCTGCTCTGCCGCGTCACCGCCTTTGCCCGCGCTCGCGCCGAGGGGATGCCGCTCCCCGAAGACTGGCTCGCGAAGTTTCCGGAGCGCTATCAGGCAGAAATGGCTCGCGCCGAGCGGCCCGAACTCTTCCTCTGCGAACGACCTGGCACGACGTCCTCCTGAGCTGTCTCTTCGACGCGGTTCGAGCTGATTCCACGTTGGTTGCGGAGGGGTCGGTGAAACTTCGCCTACCAGGCCGGCGGGCGTCTTCTGTTCTTCGGAAACGCATGGCGCGCTGAACATCGGCGAAGTTTCACCGACCCCTCCGCTTTCGTTTCGGGAGTCCGGCGCGTGCGTGCCGCACACCGTCTACGAGGGCGGAGGGGACACGGACACGTCGCCGATGTTCAGCGCGCCATGCGTCGGGAAGAACAGGAGCGGTGCGCCGGCCTGGTAGGCGACGTGTCCGTGTCCCCTCCGCCCCCGCCCCGGACACGGCAGAAGACGCGAAGCGGCCTGACCTAACGCGGCGGCGAGTACCAGATGGGGGAGGTGTAGGCGCGGTCCTGCACCGTCATCGGCGACTCCTCCGGCGCCGGCACGCCGAAGCGCGCCGCGTCGTAGGCCGTCCAGCGCGGCGTCGGGATCTGGATCACCCGTACGTAGTAGAACGCGCGCTGGGTCGGGTCGAAATCGCGATCCTCCCACCACGCTTCGAGCACCGGGTCGCCGATCGTGTTCGTGTAGGTCGCGGTCGGGACGTCGACCGTGCTGCCCACCAGCGTCGGGCGCCCGGTCGCGCCGAGGCCGCGGCCGTCCGAGAGCCCCACGTCGAAGATCTTCTCGTGCAGCTTCCCCGCGCCGTCCTGCCAGCCCTTGATGATCTGCACGCGGTCGAGGTTGGCGCCTGCCGGGTCGCGCAGCGCCTTCACGAGGAAGCGCGGGCCGGAAGCACCCTGCGGCGGCAGGGGAAGCTCGCCGCCCATCGGGACACCGCGTGCGTAGGCGTCGCGCGCGAAGTCCGAACCCGCGAGGTCGCTCTCCTCGAAGTCCCACCCGCCGAACACGCGCACCGTCATGCGCGGGCCGGTCGTCGCGTACGTTTCGCGGCGCTCCATCGCGTCGAAGATCGCCGCGCGCGTGTTCTCCGTGGCCCACACCGCGGCCAGCCCGGACGCCACCTGTTGCCAGCCAGGGATGTGCTTCTCGTCGACGCCGCCCACCGGCGTCACGAGGCGGTCGGCGTCGGGCTCGAGCAGCGAGTGCTTTCCCCAGAAGTTGTCCTCGCGCGCGGTGGCGAGCCCGGTGTGGCTGTCGGTGCTGCCGATCAGACCGAACTGGAAGGGGTTCACGCCGAGGCGACGCTCCTGGTCGAGGCCCGTCTTCAGCGCTTCGCGGACGTACTCGCCGGCGAGCATCGAATCCTGTTTGTCCTGGGAGAGGTCGAGGTTGCCGTGGTCCCAGGTCTCGAAGTCGGCGAACTCGTCGTTCGGCGACAACAGCGGATGCGCTTCGCTGTCGCCCTTGATCTGCGTCACCTCGACGAGCGGCTCCCAGCGCGCGCGACGCTCCGCGTACTCGCGCGTGAAGCGTCTCCCGATGCCGCGCTCGATGCGCCGCGTCTGGAACATCATCCCATTACTGAGGTTCGGGTTGTGCGGGATGGCGAAGATGTCGCCGCCGGTGGTGTCCTCGTACTCCTCTAGGAAGTCCCAGAGGTTCTCCGGGTCGACCGACTCGAAGCTCGACACCGGGACGAGGCGCGCGGCGCGGTCGGCGCCGTCGCGGTAGACGACGATGCGGTGCAGGTTGTTGCCCTTGATCATCGAGGTCCACTCGTATCCGATGAACGCGGTGAAGACGCCCGGGTCGTCGTGGCGGTCGGCGGTCGCGGCGACCTCCTCCCAGATGCTCACCGCGAGGCCGGGCAGCTTCATCTCCTCGCGATTGTTCGCGAGATCGACGACGAGGCGCATCGCGGCCTCCATCTGGCCGTCGCGCTGCGCCGACTCGTAGAGGGAGGCGCCGTACTCGGTCTCGGTCACCTTCTTGTCGCCGGCGAACAGGCGCGGCACGAGGCCGAGATACTCGGCGTGGTCGGAGACGACGAGGAAGTCGAGCGGACGCTCGAGGCGCACCGGCAGTCCGTGGGTCGCCGTCACGCGCTTGCCCTTTGCGAAGTCGAAGGCGTCGTCGGGGGAGAGGCGCACACCGAAGAGATAGGCGTCGGGGGAGTTGGTGGTGTGGAGGTGGGTGTCGCCCCAGAAGACGCGCTGAGGCGGGGCGTCCTCGGTGTAGGGCGAGTAGGTGTCGTGCGAGTCGGCCGAGACGGCGAGGGCGACGAACGAGCAGAGCGTCGCGGCGACGGACGAGACGGATCGCATGCGGGTCCTCCGGGGCGTCGGGATCGGCGCCAGGATACCGACGGCGAACGCGGGTGGCGCGCGGAATCGACGCGTCCGACCATGCTCGGCGCGACCCGGATTCGAGAGGGGTGGTCATGCAGCGGAGGCTTTGCGGATGAGACGCGCGCTCGCAGTCGCGTTCGTGTGTCTCGTGCTCGGCACGGGCTTCACCTACCTGCGTTGGCTCCACACCCCGCCGTTCACCCCGCCCCCGCTCGCAGGGGAGCTCCGTGAAGGCTCGCTCCCCGTCGACGGCCGCGAGCGCACCTTCGCGGCCTACGTTCCGGCAGCCGCCGCGCCGGAGCCCGCGCTCGTCTTCGTGCTTCACGGCTCGATGGGCGACGGCGCCCAGGCGCGGCTCGGCACCTTCCACGCATTCGAAGCACTCGCCGATCGCGACGGGTTCGTCGTCGTCTATCCGGACGGTTTCGATCGGCACTGGAACGGGTGTCGCGCGGCCGGGCGCTACGCCGCCAACATCGAGAACGTCGACGACGTTGCCTTCTTCGCCGCGATGGTCGATCACTTCGCCGCGCGGCACGGCATCGATCGCCGACGCGTGTACGCGACGGGAATCTCGAACGGCGGCCACATGGCCTATCGCCTCGCGCTCGAGGCGCCCGATCTCGTCGCGGCGGTCGCACCCGTCGCGGCGTCGCTGCCCGCCGACGGGAACCTCGGTTGCACGAAGTCCGGGGAGCCCGTCGCGGTGCTCGTCCTGAACGGCACCGACGACCCGATGAATCCCGACGCCGGCGGCGAAGCCGCGCTCTACGGCCTCTTCGGCAGCCGCGGCGACGTGCTCTCGAGCGACGCGACGGTGGCCTACTTCGCCGGGCTTGCCGGGCACACGGCGTCGCCGCGCGTGCACGCCTATCCCGACGTCGCACCCGGCGACGGCTCCCGTGCCGAGCTCTCGATCTGGAGCGATGGCCCGGGCCCGCCGGTCGCGCTGCTCCGCATCCACGGCGGAGGGCACACCTTTCCCCATCCGGAGCACCGCTATCCGCGTTTCATCGGCGAGACGAACGCGGACATCGACGGTGCCGAGGAGATCTGGCGGTTCCTTTCCGAGCAGGCTCTTGGCGAGCAGTAGCGTCAGGCGGATCGCGTTGCGACCGGGTCGTGCGACGGCGCGACGACGCGGAACGTCAGATTCAGCCGGGGCTCCAGTTCCTTCCGCGTCTTCGGCAGCGCGTGCTGCCAGTGTCGCTGCGTCGTGCCACGCATCACGAGTAGATTGCCGTCGCCGAGAGCGAACTCGCGGCGCTCGCGGGTCTTGCGGTGGCGCAGGGCGAAGCGTCGCGGCGCGCCGAGGCTGAGGGAAGCGACGGCGACATCGTCCGCCGCCGGTCCGAGCTCGCGCTCGTCGTCCGCGTGCCAGCCCATCGAGTCGCGGCCGTCGCGGTAGTAGTTGGCGAGGACGCCGTTGAACGCGACGTGCGTCCGCGCCGTCAGCACGTCGCGCAGGCGCGCGAGGGTCGGTGTCCACGGCGCGGGTTCGTAGGTCTGGCCCGAATAGCGGTAGCGGCAGCCCGGGTCGCCGTGCCACGCGATCAGCCGCGGGACGGGCACGGTGCGTCCGAAGAGGGTGAAGGTGTCGGCGCGCAGGGGGAGCTCACGGGCGAGCGTCTCGGCGTCGGGACGTTCGCCGGGCGCGAGGAAATCGGGCCACCATTCGAGCCATGCGCCCTCGCCGAGGTCGATGCGCTCCGCCTCGCTAGCGCGCGTTCGTCGCTCGTTCATCGCTTCGCTTCCTTCACGGCGGAGGCTCACGCGCCCGACGCGTCGTCGCAAACACCGCGACGGGGTTCGCAGCCCGGGGCCGAGCGGATATCCTGCCTCCCACGGATATCCTGACTCCACGGAACCCCTGACCCCACTTCGCGGGCTGTCCAGGCAAGCGATGGGCAAGCCCGCCGAAACCGCCCCACGGTCCCGACCGGCCGCGCAAGCACGGCCAGCGGGAGCCCAGCACAGGTGCCCCATGGTCGACCTTCCCTTCGAGATCTTCGACGCCGACAACCACTACTACGAGGCCGAGGACGCCTTCACGCGGCACCTCCCGCGCAACATGCGCCGTCGCTGCATGGACTGGGCGACGGTGAAGGGTCGCAAGGAGCTGCTGGTCGCCGGCAAGATCAACCGCTTCATCCCGAATCCCACCTTCGATCCGGTCGCGAAGCCGGGCTGTCTCGACCAGTACTACCGCGGCAACAATCCCGAAGGACACACGATCCGCGAGGCGTTCGGCGAGCTCGAGCCGATCCGCCCCGAGTACCGCGATCGCGACCTGCGCCTCGAGGTGATGACGAAGCAGCGCATCGAGCGTGCGATCTACTTCCCGACGCTCGGCGTGGGGATGGAGGAGGCGCTCAAGGACGACACCGAGGCAGTGCACACCGCCTTCGAGTCGTTCAACCGCTGGCTGCTCGAAGACTGGGGCTTCGCCTACCAGGAGCGCATCTACGCGGCGCCGTACATCCCGATCATGGATCGCGACCGCGGCATCCGCGAGCTCGAATGGGCGCTCGAACACGACGCGCGCTTCATCGTGATGCGGCCCTCCTTCGTCTACGACAAGGCCGGCAGCCGCTCGCCCGGCGACTCGTACTTCGATCCCTTCTGGAAGATCGTCAACGATTCGGGGATCACGGTCGTCTACCACGGCGGCGACTCGGGCTACGGCAAGTACGCCGCCGACTGGGGCGAGGGCGGCAACATCGCCAGCTTCAAGAACTCGCCCTTCCGCAGCATCAGCATGCCGAGCAAGCCGCCCTTCGATCTCTTCGCGGCGCTCATCTCGCACCAGCTCTTCGCGCGCTTCCCGAACCTGCGCATCGCGAGCATCGAGATGGGCTCGTTCTGGGTGCCGTGGCTCTTCCAGTCGATGGGCCGCGCCTACGGCCAGGAGCCCAGCCAGTTCGTCGAGGACCCGGCCGAGACGTTCCGCCGCCACGTCTGGATCGCGCCCTTCCACGAGGACGACATCGGGTTGCTGCGCGACCTCGTCGGTGCGGAGAACATGGTGGCCGGCTCCGACTGGCCCCACGCCGAGGGCCTCACCGACCCGACCGACTACGCCCTCGACTTGAAGGCGCTCAGCGACGACGAGACCCGCCTCGTGATGCGCGAGAACGCGATGGCACTCTCGCAGCGGAGACCGGTCTAGATTCGATGGCGCGCGAGAACATCCGCTTCGCGGTGATCGGCGCCGGCATGGCCGGCGTGCTGACCGGCATCAAGCTGAAAGAAGCCGGCTTCACCGACTTCACGATCTACGAGAAGGGCGACAGCGTCGGAGGCACCTGGCGCGAGAACACCTATCCAGGGCTCGGCTGCGACGTGCCGTCGCACCTCTACAGCTATTCGTTCGCGCTGAATCCGGACTGGAGCCACCGCTATGCGCCGGGAGGCGAGATCCACGCCTACTTCCAGCGTGTCGCGAAGGAGCACGGCCTCGACGCCCACCTGCGCTTCGGCGACGAAGTGAAGCGCTGCGAGTTCCGCGACGGCCGCTGGCACCTCGAGACGGCCAGCGGCCACCGTGACGCCGTCGACATCGTGATCGCCGCGACCGGCGTGCTGCACCACCCGAAGATCCCCCACTTCGAGGGCATCGAGACCTTCGCGGGGAAGGCCTTCCACAGCGCGCGCTGGGACCACGGCGCGCAGATCGACGGCCAGCGCATCGGTGTGATCGGCACCGGCTCGACCGCCGTGCAGATCACCACCGCCGTCGCGCCGCGCGCGAAGCACCATTCGCTCTTCCAGCGCACGGCGCAGTGGATCATGCCCCAGGAGAACCCGCCCTACTCCGGGGAGGAGCGCGCGGCCTATCGCGAAGACCCAGAGCTGCTCGACACGGTGCACCGCGATCTCGGCAGGCTCTTCGCCGAGGGCTTCGCGACGGGCCTCATCGACATGAACTCCGAGTCGATGCAGGCGATCCAAGCCGCGTGTCTCGAGAACCTCGAGGCGAACGTGCGCGACCCGGAGTTGAAGGAGCGCCTGCGGCCGGACTATCAGGCGGCGTGCAAACGCCTCGTGATCTCACCGAACTTCTACGAGGCGATCCAGCTCCCGAACGCCGAGCTGGTCACCTCCGGTATCGATCACATCGAGCCTGCGGGCGTGCGCACCGCCGACGGGAAGCTCCACGAGCTCGACGTGCTGGTGCTCGCGACCGGCTTCCAGGTCGACCGCTTCATGCGCCCGATCGAGATCGTC